>DCXX01000034.1 GCA_002329125.1 Fidelibacterota bacterium UBA2125
GGAAAAAACTTTCGGCAAGGCGGTGGCGAAGATGACACCGTTGGCCACCTGATGAAGGAAAGTAAAGCCGATACCGGTAATAAAAAGGGCGGTTGTCTGGGTGAATGGGTAGCCGGCGGCCAGAGGATAGCTGAGGGTCGTCAGTGCATCAAAAATAAATGTCAACACCACACCGGCGGCACCGAAAAACATTCTTCGCCGCCACGTCCAATCTGGTGGACTGGCAAAACCTCTGAACCACCCTCCCACGGTGCCCACAAGTCCCATACCGCACATCTGTGCCAGCAACATTGGAAGAAAAACAACTCCCGATCCAAGTGGATTGGCGGCGCTGAAAATGAATTCGGCAACGAAACCCACGGTGAGTCCCCATCCTATGCCGAGATAGACTCCTGAAGCAAATACCACAGCGGTAATTAGTTCAATGTTGGGGACCATAAGCAGGGCGAATCCTGAACCGACGGCCAGCGCTACAAACATGGCGCCACGGCTGAGATTACTCAGCTTCCGGTCTGTCGCCCTTGTAGAGTGCTGCTCCGAAATAATTCCTTCTGCTGGTCCAGCCACCGTCTTCACTGTCTTCAGCCAAAATTCGGTTAAATACGCTAACCTTTGTATCCAAGTTGTCCAAAGCCTGAAGTAAGAGTGCTTCTTTTGTCCGGGCACGGTTCCTGTAGCGGGAATCGAAACCCCCTTCATGGCACATAATAAGATGTTCCAACTCCAGTAACAGATCATTGGGAAAATCTTTGATCTCCGCAGCAGCCGCCCTGATCATATCCCGGCCGAGGACGGAATGACCGATGAAATTACCTTCATCAGAGTATTCCGGCATGAGGGCATCGGTGAGCTCTTGAACTTTTCCAATACCATGAAGAAGTATTCCTGAAAGAAGCATATCAACATCGGCACTGTAGTGTTTTGCCAGTGTAACACCAAGCTTTGCCATGGAGAGCACATGTTCCAGATAGCCGGAACGGTATCTGTAGTGCATGGATATGGAAGCCGGCATGGACATGAGTCTGTTTTTATGCTTACGGTAAAGATGGGATACAAGTCTCTTAAGAAACTGATTTTCCATTTTTTGGATGATGGTTACCAGAGACGCCCACATCCGAACCGGATCATAGGGTGACGTAGGAACCAGGGCTTCCGGCTTAAAGCCGTACCTGGCATACTTAGCTACCGTCGCCTTATTGATACGTCCCACAATGATTTGATTTCGGTCCTGAAAAGTGTCCACTCTGCCACGAACGGCTACGGCGTCACCCTGCTCAAACTTTTCATTAAACTCCTGGGCCTGATCCCACACCTTAGCACCAATCTCTCCTGTGGCATCTGCAAGAGTGAGGTCAAGATAAAGCTCCCCGGTCCGGGTTTTCCTCAGGTGCTTCTCCTTGCAAAGATAAAATCCCTGGACATCAGCATCTGTTATTAGCTTTGAGATGGGTACGAGCTTTTTCACCACATGTGAATTAACGGCTGGAGTGACACAATGTCAAGAGATCAAAGGTGTATTATTGTGGATTCGGAAGCGCTCATTTAAATTCGTCTGGCAAGATTATAGAAGGTCAAGAAAGGAGTCATTTATGGAATTCAAAACTGTGGCTGTCGTAATGCTTAGTCTAATGTTGACAACCTGTGATGTAAGTGTTGAGGCAGGCAAACATGATGTAGAGTATCTTCAAACGGAAGAATTTGCCGCTTTGAACTATCCCTTTTCCGAGGCTGTTCGGGTTAGGAATATGCTTTATCTTTCCGGCCAAATAGGAACGCTACCAAACAGCGCTGAATTAATCTCCGGAGGCATAGGACCTGAAACAAAACAAACCATGGAAAATATCAGTAATGTCCTGGAGAAATATGGCTCTTCAATGGACAAGGTTGTGAAGTGTCTGTGCATGTTGGCCGATATTTCTGAATGGGGTGACATGAGCAAAGCTTATGTGAAATTCTTCCCGGATCACAAACCGGCCCGTAGCGCCTTTGCCGGTACCGGTCTCGCTCTGGGTGCCAGGGTGGAGATTGAGTGCTGGGCAACGGTAGATTAAAGTGGTAACGACAGACCGTCTCAGAATTATCTTTTTTATTGTAAACGTGGTAGGCGGCATCGCTGTGTTGGGAAGCTATGCCCATGGTCTGCTGACAGAGGTAGCGCTAAGATCGAAACTATGGGGTGACGTACCAGAAGCGTGGCGACCGCTCTACACCGTCAATATGTTCCTAGCAGCGGGTGGCTACTTTTTCTTCACTGCTCACTTTTTGATGCGGGCATTGCCATCAGGGGCACTCTTTTTCAACAGATTTGGTTTTGAGTGGATCATCTTCCTCTACGCAGCTTTCCTCATCTCCTCTGCTCTCTGGATGCCTCTCACCTTCTCAATGATGAAGGTTCCCAGCGATGGTACATGGTTTGCGATACGGTCGGTTCTCACTGTGACGGGTATAGCTTCTGTGACATTACTGGTTTCACTCTTCGCATCGAATGCTGAGCGGGGCGACTGGCTCTTTTGGGCGTCGGTGGCGGGGCTCATCCCTTTCATAATTCAAACGGCAATTCTTGATGCCGTTATCTGGCCGCGGTATTTTCCTTTAAACTAGATGCTGTTTAGT
>DCXX01000089.1:0-6657 GCA_002329125.1 Fidelibacterota bacterium UBA2125
GCTTGATGATTCTGTGTGGGAGATGGCTATCCCAGTAACCGATCTCATTCAGACCGAACCGGACAATCTTGCAAAGCCTACAGAATTAACGGAAGTGCGCATCGTCTATGATAACGACGCTCTTTATTTTGCTTTTCGGTGCCACGATTCTGAACCGGGTAAAATCATGAAGCGCCTCGCCCGCCGTGATGAATGGCTTGAAGCAGGGAATGACAATTCAGATTGGATAGGGATAGGGGTGGATCCGCAAAACGATGACATAACAAGCTATTCGTTTATTGTAAATGCTGCCGGGGTGAAAATGGATCTTTTTATTCCTGATGACGAAAATTATGACATGTCCTGGGATGCTGTTTGGGACGCCCAAGTTTCGTCTGATGATAGTGGTTGGGCTGCTGAAATTGCGCTCCCTTTTTCTCTTTTCCAGTTTAACTCCCAGGGTGAACAGATCTGGGGAGTGGAGTTGAATCGCGGCATTTATCGAAAACAGGAAAGGCATGAATGGCCCGGTAAGCCTCGAGGGGTGAAGGGGATTGTTTCCCGGTATGGCATACTCACTGGCCTGGAAAACATTCCACCTCCAAGACAGCTAGAAATACTTCCCTACATTTTGGGTGGTAAGCAGTTGGGAAGTGTTACCGAGAATACGGGCAGTCTGGGATTAGATATGGAATATGGCCTTGCCACAAATAGTGCTGCCTCCATTGCCATAAACCCTGATTTTGGGCAGGTTGAGGCTGATCCTTCAGTTCTAAACCTTACGGCCTTCGAGACATTCTATCCTGAAAAACGACCTTTCTTTATTGAGGGAGGTTCTTTTTTCACTCCTCAATTTGGTGAAGAGATAGAAACGTGGCAGAAGGGGTCATTTATGCTTCCTCCCATCAAGCTGTTCCATTCAAGGAGAATCGGCAGGGCACCATCCCATTTCACTCCATCTACCGGTTCTATCATCAGCCGGCCCGAGTCGACAACCATCCTTGGTGCCGCAAAAGTACTGGGTAAAACAACATCCGGTGTTACGTACGGCTTCATCGAAAGCTTTACTGATAACGAATACGGTGTGCTGGAAAAAACGGGCGGGGGCCACCAATCCCGTGAGGATTTCCTTCTGGAACCAAAGACAAACTATTTTATTGGCCGTGTGGAATCTCCCTTGTTCAACTCAGCTTCAATTATTGGTGCCACCGTTACAGATGTGAGGCGGGCTGGAGGCGAGAACGCTTCCGTAGGGGCAGTGGACTGGAGACTACGATTCTTCAATAACCGATTCAATTTCAGCGGCCAGGCGGCACTCTCTGATACTAAAGGTCAGCAAGGTGGTGCCGGCCGAATCTATATGATGTATGATAATTTCAAATGGTGGAATGCCGACCTCCTGGCGACCCTCTACGATGGTGGATTCTCAAACAACGATCTCGGTTTTCTGCCCCGTTCCGGTGTTTGGGCCATCCGGGCTGGAGGGGGCATAAGAAAGCAGGATCCATGGGGACCCTTTAGAAGTAATAGTCTCACCGTCAGATACTTCCATTACGCCCGTACCGATGGGATTGCTATGTCTCGCACCATGAATTGGAGTATCATGAATATGTTCAAGAGTTTCTGGATGGTGGGGACCGGCGGGCAGATGACACTCTCATCTACGGATGACGATGATCTGTTTAAAGATCCCAACGCTTGGATGGTGGGTATATCCCCCGGATGGGTCGTTTGGGTTTTTTTCTCCACAGACCCGAGGAGAAGATTGGTCCTGAACCCGACCTTTGCCGGGGGGTCGTCAGAAACTGGCGGCTATGGAATCGTGCCCATGCTCAACATGACTGTTAACCCCACCGATTATCTAAGCTTTTCAGTTCAGAGCAGATATTGGAAAGATTTGGAGATGGAGGAATATGTGTCAGTTATCCCTCGAGAAGAACTGAGGTTTCCCCGACTTGATTCAGACTACGCCCGGGTCTACAGCGCCTTCGATCAGACCATGACCGATATCAGTTTGCGTGTCAACTGGACGGTATCCCCCAATCTTTCATTTCAACTTTTTGCTCAGCCGTTCAGAGCCGACGGCGACTATTACGATTTCAAAGAGCTTGTGAAAGAAGGTAGCCTCAACTTCAATTTTATCGATTCAATCCCTTATGATCCTGACTTTAAAATCAGAAATACGGTTGGCACATTTGTCATGAGGTGGGAATACTCTCTTGGTAGTACCCTGTATGCGGTCTACAATCTCAACGATTCAAATTACTATTCAGCCGCCGCCGGCCGTTGGATTCCCAGCGGTTCAAATTCGCTATTCCTAAAGCTGAATTACTGGTTTCAGCCTTAGGCGTATTGATTTAACAACTAGTCACACTTAATACTAAATTTAATGCTATGGTGAGACGGATTTTCTGTATATCCATGACCTTATTTCCCGTTCTGTGGGCGCTCGGTAGTGACTCGGACACCGATTTTGATCCCGGAACTCTTGTCCTTAAAGAGATTCTTGCAAAAAGAACAGACACTCCTCCTCAAATCGATGGAAACATCAGTGATTCTGTTTGGAATCAAACGACTATTATCTCAGATTTTTTTCAAACTGAGCCCGAGGATCTTACTCAACCTACGGAAAAGACAGACGTTAAAATTCTATATGATGATAACAATATTTATGTTGCTTTCATGAACTATGATTCAGATCCTGATGCCATAGTCTCGAGATTTTCGCGGCGTGATACATGGGCTAGTAGCGGTAGCTGGCGAGGCGGATCGGCATCAGGGGTTAACAATTCCGATTGGATCGGTGTTGCTATTGACTCCCGGGATGACAATCTTACTGGATACAGTTTTATAGTAAATGCTGCCGGTTCAAAATTGGATACATATATGTATGATGACAGCCGCTATGACATGTCTTGGGACGGAGTCTGGGATGCCGAAGTCCAAAGAAATGAGAAAGGATGGAGTGTAGAATTTCGCCTTCCATTCTCACTATTTAATTTCTCAAACAGTAAGGAACAGACTTGGGGATTGATGGTAAGGCGCTTCATTTTTAGGAAGCAAGAAAGGATGGAGTGGCCCGGAAAAAAGCGGGGGATGAAAGGAAATGTGTCCCGTTTCGGAGTGTTGAAGGGGCTCAGTGAAATACCGCCTCCTAAACAGATAGAACTGACACCTTACACTTTGGGAGGTTATCATGCCAATGGCGGCGACCAATTCAAAGGAAGTGCCGGCGTGGATATGGAGTATGGTGTTGGGTCAAATACCACAGCTTTTATGACCATTAATCCTGATTTTGGGCAGGTTGAGGCAGATCCGTCAGTGCTTAACCTGTCGGCTTTTGAAACATTTTATGATGAAAAACGTCCCTTTTTTATTGAAGGAATGTCCATTTTCCAGAATTCCCACCGGGGTTTTGAAGGGAATCTTTTCCATTCACGTCGTATAGGGGCAAGGCCCAGCTACTTTTCACCTGAGTCAGGCGCCATTGTAGACCGCCCTGATGCCACCAATATTGTCAGTGCAGTCAAGATGCTGGGTAGAAGTAGCTCCGGGTTGGAGTTTGCTGTGGTGGATGCTATGACGAACCGTGAATATGCTACTGTAGAATCTGATTCAGGTAGCTTGAGGGAGTTTCTTATAGAGCCTTATACGAATCACTTTGTCGGACGAATCAAAAAGAGTGTTATCAATGATCTTTCCACCATAGGTGTTATGGTGACTGATCAGCGGAGGCAATCGGGGCATTCAGCCACAGTCGGCAGTGCGGACTGGCGGATGAAATTCGCCGACAACAGGCTCACTTTTTCCGGTCAATTCATTTCTTCATCCAAGGAGGATAAAAGTGGTAATGCGGGGCGGGTACATTTTGCTTATGACGATCCTGTCTGGTGGAATGCCAGTGCCACCTTTCAGGCCTACGATGATGATTTTGATATTAACGATATGGGATATCTCCAGCGTGCGGGGATTCAAACCTGGGATGTGAATTTCGGAATACGCCGACAGGACCCTTGGGGTCCAATCTTAAAAAGCAACCTCGGCGTTAGTTATGATTTGAATCATCGGAATGACGGTGTAATGATCAAGCAACAAATGAACTTTAATGGATCGGTTACCACCACCAACTACTGGAGTTTTGGCATTAATCATGGACAGATTCTACCTTCTTATTCCGATGAAGATCTGTTTCGAGATTCAAGGGCCTGGATCAAAGAAAATCCGATCGGATACCGGGGGGGAGCCTGGCTTTCTACAGACGCAAGGAAATGGATTTCATTCAGACCGGGATGGGGTTACGGTTGGAAAGATAACGGTTATGGTGGTTACCGTGTCGACCTGTCAACCACAATAAGAGCTTCTCAGCGTTTAAGTACCAGCATCAACATTGCACAGCACCTTCGAATCACCCCTCAGCAGTGGGTCGGCATAGTGTCTGACGATATGGGAGACCACCGGATTTATGGAAAGGCGAGACAGCTGACAGATGAGGTGACCCTCCGTCTTAGTTATGCGTTTTCACCGGATCTGTCTTTCCAAACCTATCTCCAGCCGTTTAGAGCAAATGTGGAATACTCCAAATTTGTTGAGCTTGCCGCACCCATGACCCGTCAATACGTACCCTTTAATTACAGTGATAACAAAAACTTTATTATGGATAACACCATAGGTACTTTTGTTATGAGGTGGGAATATCTACCTGGCAGTATTCTTTATGTGGTATATAATCTCAATGACCAGAATTACTTTTCTGCCAGCTCTGACAGCTGGTCACCTTCCAAGTCCAATACCCTCTTTATTAAGCTGAACTACTGGTTCCAGGCATAGAGCCTGCAGTCCGCCACTTTTTTCTATTTCAAATGGATTAGATTGATGCCCAGTTCGGCTGCGTGCTCTTTAATTCTATCGTCACGATAGAATTCCGCATAATAGATGGCGGTGATGCCGGCATTGGCAATCATTTTGAAGCAGTCGTAACAGGGTGATGCCGTAACATAGATTTCACTATTTTCGATTCGGACACCATTCCGGGCTGCCTGAACGATGGCATTTGCTTCAGCGTGGATTGTCCGTACACAATGGTCATTCTCCATCTCATGGCCAGCATCGCTGCAGTGGGCTAGCCCCCGGATAGAACCGTTATAACCTGTTGCAAGGATATTTTTATCCCTGACGATGACAGCGCCCACATGTTTTCGGTCGCAGGTGGAGCGCGTCGCCACTTCCCCGGCGATATTCATAAAGTATTCTTCCCAGCTAATGCGATCTTTTGAATCAGGCATGCCGCGAGTTTACGGTGCAGGGCAGGATGATAGAAACTGAAATTGGAAGGAGGTCAGGCAGAGCTGTTGCCGTTGCGACTGAATATCTTTACCGCTGAGCACGGTTCACCGTAGACAATGTGGTTAGCGTGTTGCGAAAGCTGAGCGGTAATAATTAGGTATGCCCAGGTGGGAATGGGGACATCGGCACACCCCTTAATCAACACTTTTTTATCTTTGTAACCGGACCAGTCAATGGTCTTTACTTTTTCCCGGAACGGTGTTTCTTTGAGGATGCCGTCCGAAAGGAAATCATCCAGGTAAATTGTTTCCACTAAACGGAGAAAGATGTCCCGCAGCCGCAGGTACGTGAGGCGTTGGGATTGATAAATTGAAAACCGCCGGAGAGAAGATCAGAAGAAAAGTCGATGGTCATACCTTTCAGGTAGAGCAAAGATTTTAGATCCACCACAACTTTTATGCCGCTACTTTCAAAAATTTTATCAAACTCGCCCAGCTCCTTATCCCAGGTCAGGTTATAGTTCATGCCGGAGCAGCCTCCGCCTGCGACGGAAGCACGGAGATAGTCGCCATCTTCATCAGTACGGATTTGCAACAGACGCTTGGCAGCTTTCTCAGTTAAAGTTACCTCTCCTAGGATCTCTTCTTGAACTTCACTCATGTTTATTCCCAGTTTTTTGGTTGTTCCTCGTCAGGCGGTTTCGGATCGAAGCCGAGTTTTGATTTACCTTCATCCGTCATTCTCTCAGGTGACCAGGGTGGATCAAAAGTGATTTCAACAAACGCCTGATCCACCTCATCAAGATTTTCAAGCTTGTTTCGGATATCGTCAGCCATGAATTGCCCCATGCCACAACCCGGCGTAGTGAGAGACATGACAATGTTAATGTCTGACTTTTCTTTCTCATTGGCTTCCTGAATCTTTATATCGTAGATAAGACCGAGGTTCCAAAGATCGATGGGTATCTCAGGATCATAACACTGCTTTAGGATATCGACAATTTTATCTTTGGCAATCATCTTAAACAGTCACATCGCTAAGAGTCATTTTATCGAACATGGTCCTCATACTTTCATTTAGCCGCTGTATGGGCAGTCGGATATTACAGTTATCTAGCAATTTGCAGTTTGAATCAAAATAACAGTCCATTAGTCCCAACGGGCCTTCCATCATCTCAAAAAACTGTGTCATTGTAATGGTATCCAGCTTGGCCTTCAGCCTGTAACCACCTTTAGGGCCCTGGACCGGTTCCACGAAATCGCGCCGGGACAATTCTTGCAGAACTTTCGCCAGTAGCGGCTGCGGGATATTGTAGTGTGCAGCAATATCCTTGGCGCTGACTACTTCGTCCAAATCTACCAAACGAAGGTGTCGCAAAGCGATGAGGGCATACTC
>DCXX01000089.1:7067-10829 GCA_002329125.1 Fidelibacterota bacterium UBA2125
CTTATCTTAAAAAGTCCATGGATTTTTTGACCGCCGCCACCAACCGGTCTACATCTTCTAGATCGTTGTAAAGATAGAAGCTTGCTCTTGCAGTGGCTGTTACGTCCAACTTCTCCATAACGGGCTGGGCGCAGTGATGGCCCGCCCGGATGGCCACGTTGTCCCTGTCCAGAAGTTGGGCAAGATCGTGGGGGTGGATGTCTTGTACGTTAAAGGTAACAACGCCTCCCCGTTCAGGAGGGTTGCCATAGATAGTCAGTTCTTCGATATCATTAAGTTTATTAAGGGCATACTTGGTGACAGCCGTTTCATGGGCGTGGATCGTATCCATGCCAATCTCAGAGAGGTAATCTATGGCACAACCAAGACCGATGGCCTGGGCAATGTTGGGTGTCCCTGCTTCAAATTTCCACGGCACATCATTCCATGTGGATTTTTCCAGAGTTACTGTCTGGATCATCTCTCCGCCGGCAAGAAACGGTTCCATCTTTTCAAGCAACTCTGGTTTTCCATAAAGAACGCCCACACCGGTGGGGCCCAGCATTTTATGGCCCGAGAATGCCAAAAAATCACATTCTAGTAAAGAGACGTCAACCGGAAAGTGGGGGATACTTTGCGCAGCATCAATGAAAGTTACCGCCCCTACGCTTTTTGCCAGGGGGATGATTTTATCCACAGGGTTTACTGTTCCGAACACATTGGACTGGTGAATCATCGAGACGATCTTGGTATTTTCGTTGAAATAAGTTTCAGCGTCTTCCAAAGTGCCGTCCGCCCGGAAAGGGATTATTTTCAAAATGGCGCCGGTATCACGAGCGGCCAGTTGCCACGGGACGAGGTTGCTGTGGTGCTCCATTTCCGTGATGAGGATTTCGTCACCTTTCTTAAGATTGTGCCGTCCCCACGCGTAAGCCACCAGGTTGATTGCTTCCGTGGTACCCCGTGTAAAGACCACCGACCGGGTTTCGTCCGCCCCGATAAATCGCGAGATTTTTTCTCTTGCCGATTCGTACGCTTTTGTGGCCTTTTCACCGACAGCGTAAATGGCTCTGTGAACGTTGGCGTTGTATTCTGAGTAATACTCGTTCACCGCCCCTACAACTTGCCTTGGTGTCTGGGAGGTGGCGGCGCTATCGAGATAAGTAAAAGGTCCGTCAACCGAAAGGTTCTGAAAAATGGGGAAATCGTTCCTGATCTTCGCCACATTCAAAGACAGTGACTGGGCGGCGGATGGTTCTGTTGTGGAAGTATCACGCATGATTTCAATACATCCCAAGATCAAGCCGCGCCGCTTCTGAAATCATATCCTGTGTCCAGGGTGGATCCCAGACCAATTCGACAAATACATCTCTCACACCGGTGACATCAAGAACTTTTGCCCGCACCTCGTCCATTAGCATAGGCCCCATGCCGCAGCCGGGAGCGGTGAGCGTCATTTTGATCTCCACATCAGTACCACCTTCCTCGGCATCAGTTAGTATACAGGAATAAATGAGTCCCAGGTCCACCATGTTGACAGGGATCTCGGGATCATAGCAGCTCTTCAACACCTCCCAGACAGCTGATTCACTGGCGGTACCGGTAATTTTTCTCTTTTCAGGAGCATCTTCTTTCACATCCTTGCCCAAGGCATCGGCGTCTTTCCCTTCAATCCTGAAAAGGGAACCTTTTGCCATGACGGTGTAACTCCCCCCAAGAGCTTGAGTAATACGGACTTCGTCACCTTTCTTTAATGTGAAAGAGTTGCCGTAAGGAATCAGCGTAGCGTCACAATCTCGGGACAGTGTAATAACTTCGTCGCTAAATGTATTCATTCTGTTTTTGCAACTTCACTGCTGCCGGAGAGACAGTTCTTTAAAGTGTGCCACGCCAGCGTCGCGCATTTCACTCGAACGGGATATTTATGAACACCCGCCATCACCACCAGTTTTCCCAAGTTATTTCTGTTCGATTTTCCCGTGGTGACCAGTTCGCGAAATGAATCAAACAGAGATTCCGCCTCGCTGACCGTTTTACCTTTAATCACTGTGGTCATGATGGAAGCTGACGCCTTGGAAATGGCACATCCTGAACCGTCGAAATGGATATCTTTCACCTCGTCGTTCTCCACTTCCAGGGTGAGGGACAGTTTATCCCCACAAAGGGGGTTATAACCGTCACCGGAGTGTGTGTGAGATTCAAGCCGCCCAAAGTTCTGGGGGTTCTGATTGTGATCAAGGATCACTTCCTGGTAAAGTTCCCGGAGATCATCCATGGGTAACACCTGAAAGCCAAGATTCTAGAAGCCGGCGGGTATAATCACGGACCTCTTCATTATTGATATCATCCACCACCTCATTAGCAAACCCGTTGATGAGCAATGCCTTAGCCGAGACAGCATCAAGCCCGCGAGATCGGAGGTAAAAGAGGGCATCTTCGCTGATCTGTCCAGTGGATGAACCGTGAGTGCATCTCACATCGTCGGCGTAAATCTCCAGCTGTGGATTGGAATACATGAGTGCATCATTACCCAAAAGCAAATTCTTGTTTGTTTGGTCAGCATCTGTTTTTTGAGCATCGGAGCGGACCACAGCCCGACCGTTAAAAACAGCTGAAGACTTTTCGGCCAGGATGTATTTGAACAGCATTCGACTGGTGACGTGGTTCGTTGTGTGATCCACAGTTATATTGTGATCCATATGCTGTGTCTCTTTACTCAAGCAAAGGCCGTTAAGGGTGACATCTGCTCCCTCACCGAGAAGCGTAACATTTACATCATTTCTGTAGAGTGCCGCCCCTGCTGAGATAAAACATCCGTGGATTACTCCTTTTGCCACAACTTCATATATGGTGGTAGCAAGGTGGGAAGCCGCTGGAGCTTCATTCTGGATTCGAACATGGTACACTTTGCTATGATTACCGGTTCTTATGACGGTCACAGCGTTGTTCCAGTAAGAATCAGAGCTGTCGCCGCGGTACTCTTCAATAATGTTAGCCTGAATGTTATCAGCCATGTCTAGAATAAGGCGAGGATGATTCATGATCGGTTCAGAAAGTTTTGTGGTAAGGTAGAGGAACCTGATAGGGGTGTGGTTTTCAAAATCTTCGGAAATCTGAATATGGAGACCACTGTTCATCATGGCTGTATTGAGAATAGTAAAGGGGCTGCTCCCTGAATCAAAACCGTTGGTGACAAGTTTGGTATCTTTATTGTAACTGTCTATCAGCGTATTGACGTTGATGCCCTTCAGTTGGGTCGATTCGTCCGGCTGATAGTGGCCATTCACAAAGAGAAGTGTGGGAACGGGGAGATCGTCCAAAAATTTGGAAATAACTTCGGGCAAATCAGCTTCTGTTGAGAGCCGGAACGGGGTTTTTACCAAATCAGCAACAGTGGTGAACCGCCACGCTTCCCAGTTCTTTTTCGGGAAGCCGGTCTTTTTAAAGCTATCAAATGCTGAGTTTCTCAAATTCTTCAAGGATTGGGGTTCATGTGCAGCGGAGGCGATGGTTGAAAACTGTTTCTCGAGATGTTTCATACCATTATGAAGCCACGGCTTCTTCTAACCAGCTATAGCCTTTTTCCTCCAGTTCGTTGGCCAGTTTCTTGCCGCCAGAGCGGATAATGCGGCCGTCCATGAGGACATGAATTTTGTCTGGATCCATGTACTGCAAGATTCGCTGGTAGTGAGTAATGACAAGCACAGCCCGGTCATCACGCCGGAACTTGTTTACGCCATCAGCCACAATTTTCACAGCGTCAATATCCAGTCCGGAGTCAGT
>DCXX01000082.1:0-525 GCA_002329125.1 Fidelibacterota bacterium UBA2125
TGTATTGAATATCAGGCTGGCTACCCCATTTCTTTTAACTCTTTTTCGATGAGATCATCGTAAGGGACCTTTTCTTTTGTAAAGGGGATAATCTTTTGTGGCTTCGTATGCAATTTTAGATAGTTAACAAGAATAAACGTACCCAGACCAAGGACTATCATCGGTGCGAGCCAAACCATGAGATTGAAACCGCGGGCCACGGGAATAGCCAGAATCCGCTCGCCATAGATGCCTACGAAATGGTCTACAATCTCTTCTTTGGTTTTATTTTGAGATACAAGTTCGCGTATCTTTTCTTCCATACCCGGGTTGCCGTGGTCAGCTACAGTACCACTCCAGCAACAGGGCGCCATTAAAGCTCCTTCAAGCTCCGAAATGAGAGTTTCCTTTCCGACGTCTGTTTGCCCCAGTATTGCACTGGCCAGAGAGGTGGTGAGGATAATGTTATACTTCAGCTTCTTCAACAAATTCTGCCTCGGTCTTACACTCGGGACAAAGATAAAATTTGCCTTTGGTTTTGTTCAC
>DCXX01000082.1:918-1107 GCA_002329125.1 Fidelibacterota bacterium UBA2125
TGATCACAATCCGGGTAACGGCTACACCCAAAAAAGATTTTACCTTTTCTGCTGGACTTCTCAACCATTTCTCCTTCGCAATCGTCTCGGGGACAAGCAATGCCAGTGCTAATGGATTCGGTGTGGCGGCAATCCGGATATTTTTCACAACCAATATAACGTCCGAACCTGCCTCGTTTTACCTGAAGA
>DCXX01000082.1:1487-4026 GCA_002329125.1 Fidelibacterota bacterium UBA2125
AGTGATTTTGCATTGCGACACTCAGGGAAGCCTGAGCAGGCGACAAATTTTTCCCCGCGTCGATTCCATTTGATTACCATGGGACTTCCACATTTTTCACAAGATTCTTCAGTTTTTTCCATAAGGGAATTTTTTATTTCTTTCCGTCGCTCTTCTACCGATTCCATAGAAGAGTGGAAAGGTTTATAGAAATCATGTAAAACTTCAATATAGTCCTGATCTCCTGATTCAATTTCGTCAAGTTCCTTTTCCATTCGCGCCGTGAAACCTGTATTGAAAATGTCAGGCAAATTTTCGATGAGGACTTTATTTACTGTGAGCCCTGCTTCCGTGGGGATCAGTTTTTGTCTATCTTTGGTGACATACTGTCGCTTGTGCAGTCGGGACAGGGTTTCAGCAAATGTACTCGGGCGACCAATTCCCTGCTTATCTAACTCTTTAATCAGAGAACTTTCAGTATAATAGGGAGGTGGTTTTGTAAAGTGCTGCTCTGGGAGGAACTGCTTTCTATCAAGTTCTTCGTTTTCTGAAATATCAGAAGGAAGGAGAGGGTCTTCCTTTTTCTCCAGAGCAGGGTAGGCTTTACGAAAACCGTCAAACTTTACAACCGAACCACTGACTCTGAATTGTGCGTCCCCAGCTTTGATTTCAATTGTTGTTTGATCCAAAATTGACGGATTCATTTGGCACGCGATGAACCGACGCCAGATTAAATCGTATAGTTTGAACTCATCATTTTCAAGATGTTCTTTTACCATTTCGGGTGTTATGTGGGGATCAGCGGGGCGGATCGCTTCATGAGCATCCTGGATATTCTTTTTTTGTTGACCGTACACGTTGGGTGTTTCAGGAAGATACTGCTCACCGTACTGTGAAGAGATGAATTGCCGAGCTCCATCAACAGAAGCGGGAGCCAAACGTGTTGAATCTGTCCTCATATATGTGATAAGCCCTGTGGGCTCACCGCTCTCCATTTCCACACCTTCATAAAGGCGTTGGGCCAGGCGCATGGTTCTGGCAGGTGAATATTTTAACCGTGTGGCGGCATCCTGCTGAATGGTGCTGGTAATAAAAGGGGCATACGGCTTGCGGCGAACCTCTTTTTTCTTTATTGAATCAACAATGAATGATTCATTCTCCAGTTTCGAAATAATTTCATTGATCGCCACTTCGTTTTTCAGCTCAATATTTTCACCGTCCACTTTGTGGAGACGGGCCGTGAATGTTTCACCGCCCTTCGTCATCAATTCGACTTCAAGAATCCAGTATTCCTCAGGCTTGAAGTTGATAATTTCTTCGTGTCTCTCGCATACAAGACGGAGAGCCACCGATTGGACACGGCCGGCGCTAAGGCCGCTATAAAGTACCTTCCAGAGGAATTCAGAAACCTTGAACCCAACAATCCTGTCAATGATCCGACGTGCCTGCTGAGCATTGACCAGATCATGGTTGACTTCTCTGGGGCTATCCATGCCGGTACGGATACCGTCAGCTGTGATCTCATTGAAGAGAACGCGGTGCACTTTTCCCGATTTACCATTCAGCTCCGAGGCCACATGCCAGGCAATGGCTTCACCTTCCCGATCCGGATCTGTTGCTATATAAATAGATGGGGCGTTGGCCGCAGATTTCTTCAACTTTTTGACGATATCTTTTTTCTCGGACAAAATTTCATATTCAACCGCAAAATTGTTGGTGATATCTACCCCAAGGTTCTTTTTGGGGAGATCTTTTACATGGCCGTTACAAGCCAAAACGCGGTATTCACCACCTAGATACCTTTCAATGGTTCTAGCTTTTGATGGAGATTCAACTATTATTAGGGGTGTATCAGACATAGTGGTTCCTTTACGCGCGAAAAATTACGATGGACAAGAGCAAAGTCAACACCGATTATCTGGTAAAGAGAATGTTC
This sequence comes from Fidelibacterota bacterium UBA2125, assembly GCA_002329125.1. Lineage (GTDB taxonomy): Bacteria > Fidelibacterota > Marinisomatia > Marinisomatales > S15-B10 > UBA2125. The sequence goes on from DCXX01000082.1 coordinate 3,403, forward strand.
TGAGAAATTAAAGTTTTAGAGGGATTTAAGGTGTGACACGAGATCGCTCATGGAGATGGCGTTTTGTTCTCCTGTTTTGAGATTTTTTACTTTGGCGGAACTGTCAGCGATCTCCTCGTCACCGACGATAACGGCGTGTGTCGCGGTCAGCCGGTTCGCTTCTCGCATTTGTGCCTTTACACTGCGCCTCAGTGTATCAAAAGAAGTTGAAATGCCATTTTGTCTCAACTCGTTAGCTAGGCGAAACAGGCTATCCACCGCGCTCTCACTTGCGGTGACAATGTATACCGTCACTTTTTCCGTCGTCTGATCCTGTTTTTTGCCAAGAGCCAGCATAATGCGCTCAATACCGGCCGCGAAACCGACAGCAGGTGTCGGTTTCCCGCCCAGTTGTTCTATGAGTTCGTCGTAGCGGCCACCACCGCAAAGTGCATTCTGGGCACCCACATCGGGACTGGTGATTTCGAATGTAGTTCTTGTGTAATAGTCGAGACCTCGAACAAGCTTGTTGCTACATTTGTGGGCAATGCCCAGTTCGTTGAGAAATCCTTGAACTTTCTCGAAATGGTGAAGATCTTCTGAATTGAGGCTGTTGAGGATGTCAGGTGCGTCCGAAAGAAGAGC
>DCXX01000028.1:0-5181 GCA_002329125.1 Fidelibacterota bacterium UBA2125
TCATGGTGATAGGAATGTCCTCAATATTCATGATCTGCTCAATGCCGTAGGATGCTGCGTATACAATCTGGGCGCCCTCCAGAAAACATGCAACTCCGCCGGCGCCAATATGCTGCCGAACAACAGGATTGCTCTCATCAAGAGTAAACCAACAGACCGCCTGAGAAATACCTTTCGAATACTCAACGATTCCAGAATCATCCGCATTCAGCACAAGGATACCATCATCGGCCAGCGCTTTTCTGATAACGAACTTCGCCTGCACCAATTCTGCCAAGGAATAGATACCGTACTCGCCCAGGTGATCTTCCGCCACGTTGGTGATAACGGCCGCGTTGGCACCTTTGATGGGGACACCCCGCCGAAGGAGACCACCCCGGGCCACCTCAAGAGCGGCCACCTCTACATCATGATTTCGCAAGACAGCTCTTGCGCCTTCCGGCCCCGAATAATCGCCCTTCTCCACCGTTTGCCCCGCCACACGAACGCCGTCTGTGGACGCAGCGCCAGAAACGAACCCTGAACACTCAATCACTGCTTCGAGTAATCTCACTGAGGTCGATTTTCCGTTGGTGCCGGTGATGAGAACAGTGGGAATATCATACACGGAATCCCAATCGATTTCACGCGGATCGGGGATGTCATGAACCGGGTAAACCGTCGAACCTTTGCCCGTCCCGATGGAGACACAGTTGTCATCCTGGAGGAATCGGACATGATGGGCGGCGGCGGCGGTCTTCAAAGATAGCAGGCCGCTGTTCGTCTCTTCGCTGATCAATTTCTGGAGCCGTTCGACCTCCGCATCGGCAGGAGAATTCTTCTCTCCGTTCAGAGTGGAAAGGACAGCCGTCCATGCGTCTTCGTTCACTTCGGTGGCGGCATAGAGGGCATCCACTGGGGCGCTCATAAAGAGGCTCAGGCCGCCGTCGAATCGCCTCACGGCAGTTGTTTCGTCCCCCCATCCCACCGCGGATAGCACGCGCCTGACGGCTCGTTCCCAAGCGGCCACGACCTCTGACTGCCTCTCATTGGGCACGGAAACATCGAGGATTGCGCCGGCCGCATCCGCCAGGAGGCTCGGACCGGTGATCCGTCTCGAATCGACCATCTCCATCGGTTGCGCTTAGTCCGACTCCTCCTTTGCCAGCCTGACGCCCCTGTCGTCCCGGATGAGGCGACCCGCCTCGAACAGGGCGTCCATCTCACCGACTTCATCAGCTGGAACGGGGCTGATTTCTTCAGGGGACGATTCTCCTTTCTCAGACTCAAAGTAGATAATCTGCTTCCAACAACGCGTGATATCGTCACCCAGAATGAGAAGGAGATCGCTCTCCTCTGCCAGAGCCAGGGCGTGCTCCACCGCCGGCTCTTCATCGGCAATGACTTCTATACAATCTTTGCTCACCCCTTTCGAAATGAGCGTTTCTCTCAGCATATTTGGCAATTCATTGTGACCCCGTCCGCGACGGTTATCGTCAGCCCTGCAGATGAAATGATCGAAGTGTTCCGATGCAATTTCGGCGATCTGCTGGATGTCCTCATTCCTCCGGTCGCCGGGAGCCGCAATGACCGCGATCTTTCTCCCGTTCGTCTCCAGACGGCTGGTGAAGTCACAGACGGATTGGACAGCAGCGCGGTTGTGAGCGAAATCGAGGATCACTTTGAACGGATGCTCATCAAAAACGTTCATCCGCCCCGGCGCCTGGAAGAAGGTGGACGTGAATGTTCTCAGTCCTTGGCTGATATCCTCCAGCGACTTGCCGAGGCTGTAGGCAATCGCGGCAGCGAACATGCCGTTTTGAACATTGTGCATCGCTTTCCCCTCAAGCGTCGACGGCATCAGGTGCGTCCACAGGAGAGGAGTCTGGGCTCCATTCTCATAGAAAGTAATCATATCACCATTAATTCCCTTCTCCAGCACCACCGCACGACCCCCGCTCTGAATGTGTTCCTTTACAAGTGTGTGATTCGGATTCATGGTGATATAACAAAGATGCTCGGCCGTGCTGTAGTCGGCCATCTTCAGACAGCGAACGTCGTCGGCATTCAGGACGGCTGTATCGGTGGCTACTTCGATAACCACCCTTTTTACCTCCGCCAATTGATCGATTGTTTCAATACCTCTGAGTCCAAGATGATCCTCAGTAACATTGAGACACGCCCCCACGTCGCAGCGACCGTAACCCATGCCGCTTCTCAGAAGTCCCCCTCTAGCGGTTTCCAAGACCGCAATGTCCACATCCGGATCTCTCAGAACCATCTGCGCTGAAGTGGGGCCGGTCATGTCACCCTTCACCGTCAAGCGACCATCAATATAGACGCCATCGGTGCTGGTGAATCCAACCATGTGTCCCGCCGTCTTCAGGATGTGGGCCACCATTCGTGTCGTAGTGGTTTTCCCATTGGTGCCGGTGATGGCTGCGATGGGAATGCGGCTTGGGCTCCCGGGGGGAAAGAGCATTTCCATGACAGGCCCGGCCACGTCCCGGGGCTCCCCTTCGCTGGGGGCTACATGCATCCGGAATCCGGGAGCGGCGTTCACCTCCACGATGGCGCCGCCCATGGTCTTGTATGACTGAGTAATATCGTCCGTCAGAAAGTCCAGACCGCCTACGTCGAGGCCGATGGCCCTCACGGCCCGCTCGGCCATTTCCCGGTTGTCGGGATGGAGTACGTCTGTAACGTCGATTGCTGTCCCGCCGGTGGAAAGATTGGCCGTGGACCGCAGGTAGAGGACTTCCCCCTTCTCCAGCACCGACTCGCTGGTGTAACCCTTTTGCACAATCAACCGCTCTGCCTGATGGTCAATCTGAATTTGCGTCAACACCTTCTCGTGGCCGATGCCTCGCCGCGGGTCATCGTTCACTTTCTCCACAAGCTCACGGATAGTGGACTCTCCGTTCCCTACCACATGGCCGGGTACCCGCTTCGCCGCCGCAATCAATCGACCTTTCACCACCAGCATCCGGTGGTCAAACCCTGTCACGTAGCTCTCGACCAAAACGCCCCGGGACTTGCCCCGCTCCCGGGCCTGACCGAAGGCTGTCTTCACCTGATCGTCTTCTGTCAGGTTGATGGAGACGCCCCGCCCGTGATTGGCATCCAGAGGCTTCACCACCACAGGATAGCCAATCCGGTTGGCCCACTTCACCGCTTCCTCCTCGCTGTAGACCAATCTCTGAACCGGGACCGGCAACCCGAGACTGCTCAGAAGTTTGTTCGTCTCTTCCTTGTCGCTGGCGATCTCAACGGCGATGTGCCTGGTTTCATTCGTGACTGTCGCTTGAATCCGGCGCTGATACTTCCCATGACCAAACTGGACAAGACTGTAATCATTCAGCCGGATGAAAGGGATGTCCCGCTCTCTCGCCGCTTTCACCAGTGATTCTGTACTTGGCCCGAACTCGAATTGCTGTGCAAATCGGATGAACGAGTCGTGCTGCTGGTCCCATTCAAATTCTTCCTCCGCCTCTTCAAACTGGTCCTTCAGCTCAGATGGTAGGAGATCGAAGATCAGGGCCATCGCGAGACGGCTCGCCTCCAGGCCCACATCGCGCTGTTTATACTCGAACACCATGTTGTACCGCCCCTTCTCATCAAGGGAACGAGTCTTCCCGAAAGTGACATCCGAGCCGGCTATATTCTGCAACTCGATGGCGACGTGTTCCATGACATGCCCGGACCATGTCCCCTCGTCTTCCGAAAGCCTGCGAATAAATCCGCCGGGCTCTTGGTAGGAACAGCCGTGTTGCGCCAGCCCCGGCAGACGGTCCACCAAACCGTCCCGAAATGCCTTGCCAAGCCGGCCCGTCGGCCACCCCTCAAGAATTCCCAAATCGAGAATGTGTCGAATCACAGGAAAGCGGGCGTACATGTTAGGACCCACGTAGACGTTCGTAGAAAGTATCTTCATGTAACTTCCCTCTCCTTAAACTTATCGTTCACAGAACAGATTAATCTCCGCACTTAGCGGCCGGCTTCAGGAAGGGTGACTTCCCTTGTATCTATGTTGTACCTTGCTCCACTGGCCAGAACGTGGAGTTTTACACCCACGAGATTGATTGCCTGTCCTCTCTTCGCCGAGCTCATGCTGGAGGACTTCAATTCACTGGGATCGACCACTGTCACCGCTCGGCTTCCCACCACTTCAAACTCGTTTTTAGCATTGATGAAAATGGCGGTGTCCTCATCGATGCCGACGCCAGTCAGGAAGGGGTTGTAGGAGACGGCCGTGAGGAGGCGGCCCAGCCGGTCCCTCTGACGGAAGTGCTGGTCTATGATGAGACTGTTGGTCAGTCCCAGTCCCGGGCTGATCTGTACAGCCCCTTTCGTGGGCGTAGGGCCGCTCTTACCCTCGGCAATCATGTGCTCGGGTATGATGGCCGCCCCGGCTGAGGTCCCCGCCACGTGGAGACCATCAGCATTCAACCGGCGAATTGCCCGCGCCACCGGCGTCCCGCCCAGAATCGTTGACAGCCTCAACTGATTCCCGCCACTGAGAAAAACCCCCGAAGATTCTTCGACCCTTGAACTGTAGTCATCTCTGTAACAATCATCCCTTTCCTCGATGTTCAGACAGACAACATCCCCAACCTTCATCCTCCTGAAAATTCTGACGTACCGGTCACCTGTCCCGTCAGACTCGGTTGCCGTCGGAATCACGGAGATTCTGGCCTCTTCTCCGCCGCAAAGTTCCACGAACCGACGCAAGATGCGAGGATTATTCCTCTTCCTCTCCGCGCCCCCTATAGCGATGATGTAGCCTCTATCCTTTCCGAGTGTCCCCTTAGACGGAGTCATCGTATACTTTCTGAATAAAACTGTCTCTTGCCGTGTCTCAAAATTGGTCTCCCATGTCTTCTAAAGCGGCGAGCTTCAAAGCTGTCCCCTCTCGGCGGCCGCGAAGTCGCCGTGGTCGAAACGAATATGGCCGCCAAATCTAAAGTAAGGATTTCTATTGCCAGAGGCATTTTGAAGTGGCAAATAGGCCGAAAGCAACGTTGCACAGCTTCAGGGTTACATTCAACAACCAGTTACGGGACATGGGGCTTTCAATTGAGGATCGCCAAGCCTTGCTGGCTCACTCATCCAGTGAGACTACCAAGATCTATACGCATCCCAACTTTGATCTTGCCCTTAAGTTTGTAAATCGGTTACCTGATTTCGCAAAACGTAACCAAA
>DCXX01000028.1:5499-21266 GCA_002329125.1 Fidelibacterota bacterium UBA2125
CAAAACGTAACCAAATAAACGACACAATGGTATACAGAACATCACTCTTCTACATAAGAAAAAAGCCCGGTTTCTCGTTAAGAAAACGGGCTTATGAGTAGTAGCGGGGGCTGGATTTGAACCAGCGACCTCCGGGTTATGAGCCCGACGAGCTACCAGACTGCTCCACCCCGCGATCGGTTTAATTTAACACGAAATCAGCCTGCTGGGCAATCGCTCCGTGAGGAACCTCAGGACCGCTTAAACTGGAGTCTGAGGGGTGTACCGTGAAGATCCAACCCGGCCCTGAACTGGTTTTCCAGGTAGTTGCGGTAAGAGACGGGGATGAGATCGGGAAAGTTGCAAAACAGAGAAATCCTGGTCGGACGGGAGCCGGTCTGTGTGGCGTACTTGATCCGAATATGCTTGCCTCGAACCGCCGGTGGGGACAGCTTCTCCACGGCGCTTTTTAACACATTGTTGATCTGTGATGTAGCATGCTCCGCGGACCATGCGGTGTAAACTTTTTCACATTCCCCAAGAAGAGAGGAGACACGCTGTTTCGTCTTGGCGGAAACAAACGCAACAGGATAATCTTTGAGAGATGAAAATTGGTACCTTATCTCTTCCTTTAATTCTTTCATTGTGTTGGTACTTTTTTCCACAAGGTCCCATTTATTCACCGCAAGCAAAAGGCCTTTCCCCTCCCCGATCACTTCTTCTACAATCTGCTGATCCTGCTTCAGGAATCCTCTTTCGGCATCGGTAACCACTACCGCCACATGGGCATTCTCCAGAGCCCGGCGCGTTCTCACAGTTGAGTAGAATTCCACATCTTCTTTCACTTTTGCTTTTCTCCGGAGCCCGGCGGTATCTACGAGAATAAACTTTTTGCCGTGGTACTGCAGCTCCGAATCGATGGCGTCCCGGGTGGTGCCGGGGATATCTGTTACGATGGATTTGTCTTCTCCCAACAGTCGATTGGTGATGGACGATTTACCTACGTTAGGGCACCCCAAAATGGCCACACGGATATTGTCCTTCTCATCCTGCATAGTCCTAACGGTAAAGAGGCGCTCTGCCACACCGTCCAGCAAATCTCCTATCTTTCTTCCGCCCAATGCTGAGACAGAATGGAGAGTCTCCATTCCAAGCCCATAAAATTCAGCGGAGAGAGATTCCATCTCATTGTTGTCAATTTTGTTCACCGTGAGGATGGCCGGTTTTTCTGAGAGCCTCACCAGGTCAGCCAAAACTTCGTCCGATGCTACAATACCATCTTTTCCGTCTACCAGAAAAAGGACCAGAGCGGCCTCTTGCAGAGCCAACTCCACCTGCTCACGAACCGCAGCATCGATGACATCCGCTTCATGAGGGATGTAACCACCTGTATCCACCAGCCTGAACTGTTTGCCGTTCCATTCAACGGTCTCATAGATGCGGTCCCGGGTAATCCCCTCTTGCTCATCCACAATAGCGTGACGCTTCTGAACGATGCGGTTGAAAAGAGTTGACTTCCCTACATTGGGCCGGCCGACAATGGCAACTATGGGTAATTGGGACATGGCGAAATTTAGCTGTGGATCCTGAAAAACAGAGGTCTGTTTAGCTGAGCGCCCGAAGGGAATCGAACCCTCATGACGAGCTTGGGAAGCTCGGATGTTACCTTTACATCACGGGCGCATATGTTGGCGAAATTTAGCAGGGAGGCTTGAAAATAAATCATAAAAAGAGAAAAATGGCCGGGTTTCTCCTTGACTCAAAAGGCGGCGAAATCTATATTTTACCTACGACTCGCGGGGCATTCCACTTCGGTTCCTGATCCAGTGGGGTCCTTAGTTGTATAACATAACTTGGAGTAGCCAATGGCAGATGCCATGCAGTTCGAATTTCCTGAATCTGGCTCCAAGGAGAAATCCTCGGGCAAGATTATTGGAAGTCTCGATATTGAAAAGAAAGGTGCGGAACAGGGCCCTGAAAGTGACCTCCCGGAATTTTTAGGCGAAACTACACCTGCACACTATACCTTAGAAGAATACTATAAGGAGGACGAGCTCGGACAGGAAGTCCTTCAGAAAAAGTATCTCGCACCGTGGGAAAATAATCCTTACGATATGTGGAAGCGGATCGCAAAGGCTATGGCTTCCGTTGAGAAAGATATTGATCTCTGGTACAAAAGGTTCTTTACCATTCTTGAAGATTTTCGATTTGTTCCCGGTGGCAGGATTATGCATGGTGCCGGACGGGATGACATTACCACCACACTGAACAATTGTTACGTTATTGCTATCAAGAAAGATTCGATCAAAGCTATTTATAATTCCATTCAGGATGAAGCTATCACCTACAAATATGGCGGTGGGTGCGGCCACGATCTTTCTGTACTCCGCCCCAGCGGATCAGCAATCGGCGGGACCGGCGGTGAATCATGCGGACCTACGGGTTTCATGAACCTGTTCAGCGAAAACACAAACACCATCGCCCAGCACGGACGGCGTGGTGCAAACATGCAGACTATCCGCGTGGATCATCCAGATGTGAGAAAGTTTATCAGCATTAAACGCGGTAATGTGGATATGGTGAAATATTCCAACATCTCCGTGTTGCTTACCCATGAGTTCATGAAGGCGGTTGAGGATGATACAGATTTTGATCTGAAATGGGGCGGCAAAGAATACGACACTGTGAGAGCCCGGGAACTTTGGGAAGAGATTGTGTCATCAGCTCACGAAAGTGCTGAACCGGGCATCATTTTCTGGGATACCATGAAAGACTATCACAATGCAGAGTACTGTTCGCCCCTGGTCTCAACAAATCCCTGCGCTGAACAGCCGCTTCCTGATGGCGGTTGCTGTAATCTTGGTTCCGTCAATCTGGCCCGTTTTGTAGATGAAAATGGGCAGTTCATGAATGACGTTTTTCGCGAAACTGTCGCTATCGCCACTCGCTTTTTGGACAATGTGGTAGACTATAATGTGGACCGGCATGCATTGGATGTTCAGAAGGAAAATGCGTCCAACGACCGCCGTCTTGGCATCGGACTGCTCGGCCTTGGAGATATGTTTATTAGAATGGGCATCTCCTACGACAGTGATAAGGCACTAGAGGTGGCTGAGAACATTTGCAAAATTATGCGAGACACCACCTACGAAACATCTGTTCAGATCGCCAAGGAGAAAGGTCCTTTCCCCAATTTTGACTGGAAAGGATTTTCCAAGAGTAAGTTTGTTTCCGGACTTAGTGATGAACTCAAGGCAAAGATCAACAAACATGGGATCAGGAATGCAACACTCCTTACCGTTCCGCCTACAGGAAGCGGTGCCATTGTGGCCAGAGTGACTTCCGGCATTGAACCAGTTTTTCAAACCTCTTATTTCCGACGCGTTAAACAGAATGATGGGCATGGTAACACCTTTAAGGAATTCAAGGTCTACCACCCTGGTGTTAAGGAACTCTTCGGAGATGACAAGAACCTTCCCAATTATGTGGTTACTGCCCACGACATTGATCCCTTTTTCCGAGTAAAAATGCAGGGTGTCATTCAGAAGTATATTGATTCGTCCATCAGCTCTACGGTTAACCTCCCCTCCGATGTTGAAATAAAGACCGTTGCAGATATTTACCTGGCAGCCTATAAAGCTGGTCTGAAAGGGATTACGGTCTATCGGGAAAGTTCCCGGGAAGGGATCCTGATCTCTCAGGAACAGAAAGCCAAGAATGCTGACGAAACCATGCCTGCAACTCACAGAAGAAGCGGTGATCTTCGTCCCAGGTTCAGACCGGGCGTAACCCAGGGTGTAACCAAGAGGATCCGCACTGGAGAAGGCTCTCTATATATTACCATCAATGAAGACGAACACGGGCTATGCGAAGTTTTCACCACTATCGGCAAAGCCGGCGGCAATGCGGCCGCACAGTCTGAGGCTATCAGCCGACTTATATCTCTGGCCCTCCGTTCGGGCATCGATCCGAAAGACGTGGTCAAGCAGTTAAAGGGGATCAGCGGACCTAATCCAACTTGGGAAAATGGTCAGCTTATCCTATCTACACCGGATGCCATCGGGAAAGCACTGGAGTCTTATCTTTTTGATTTGGAGCATCCGGTAACAGCTGAAGATACGCCTGAGGAAGTAGCCAAAACTCGCTTTACAATGGTGGACTCTTCGCCGTCGCAGCAGACACCCAACTACAGTGCCAGAACGATGACCACATGTCCCGATTGCGGCAGTGATATCTTTCATGAGAACGGATGTGTCACGTGTCCAAGCTGTGGCTTTTCCAAATGTGATTAGATTTTCTTTATAATCAACCCTTCTACGCTGGCCTCCGGAAATTCGGGGACCTTTTTATTTAAAGTATAATTCCGAGAGTTTAAAACGTCTGTGAAGCTTCAGAAGACGAAACTGTCCACAGATAAGGGGTGTTGTGATTATATGAGAAGTAGCGTGGCAGAAACGGAGAGATCCCTGACTGAAACTACTGTTCCAAGAGTTCCTTTTCTTTTGTGGTAAGGAGACTGTTCAGATCTTCCATAGATTTATCTGTGATTTTCTGAATCTGTTCGTGAGCATAACTCCCCTCATCCTCCGACAGCTGGTGTGACTTTTCCATTTCACGCAACTGGTTGTTGATATCTTTTCGAACATTTCGCACCGCTACCCGGCCCTCTTCCACCAGATTGTGAATATGTTTAACCAGCTCGTGGCGACGTTCTTCAGTTAGTGCCGGAATGGGAATTCTTATGACGTTGCCATCATTGTTGGGATTCAGACCCAGATCGGCCGCCTGGATGGCTTTCTCGATATCGAAGATGACACTCTTGTCAAACGGCTGAACAACAAGGAGCCGTGCCTCCTGTGCCGTAATGGTCGCAAGAGTGTTCAGGGGAGCTGGGGAGCCGTAGTATGAAACCTTTACCCCGTCCAAAAGTGCGGGAGAGGCCCGGCCCGTCCTGATCTGTGCAAGTTCGTTCCGGCAGTGTTCCACCGCCTGACCCATTCGATGGTCGGCATCTTTTGTGAGTGGTTCAATTCTTTTCATAGTGCACCTACTGTTGTACCAAGATTGTTACCTTCGAGAATCTTTTTGAGGTTCCCGGGACAATTAACATCAAACACCACAATGGGCAAATCATTTTCCCTTGCCATGGTGATGGCCGTCATATCCATCACTTTGAGATCGTTTTCAATAACTTCTTTGTAAGTGATAGAATCAAATTTTTTCGCATCGTCAGATTTCATGGGATCTTTGTCATAAACACCGTCAACTTTAGTCCCTTTCATAACAGCTTCAGCTTCAATTTCCGTAGCACGCAATACCGCCGCAGTATCAGTGCTAAAATAAGGATTTCCCGTACCGCCCGCAAGTATGGCAACTCTCCCTTTTTCGAGATGGCGAACCGCCCGCCGACGAATGTACGGCTCAGCCAGTTGAGAAATTGATATGGCTGTCAAAGTTCGTGTCTGGCAACCGTTTTTTTCCAGCGCATCTTGAAGTGTAATGGCATTTATAATGGTGGCAAGCATCCCTAAGTAATCGGCTGAAACCCGATCCATCCCCTGCACTTCAGCTAATTCACCCCTGATTATATTGCCGCCACCAATGACGACACCCACTTCAACACCCAAATCTCTGACAGACTTGACTTCATCAGCAAGAGCCTTTGCTTTGATGGGATCAACACCAAAACCTCTCTCTCCGGCAAGAATTTCTCCACTCAGTTTGAGCAGAACTCTCCCGTAAACAGGTTTTGACATTCAGTGGTTGGAATTATTCGGCTTGGCCGTTTGAAGAAAGCGCGGCGCCTACCTCAAAACGTGAGAAGCGGGCGATGGAGATGTTCTCTCCCAGCGTCGCAATTGTCTCCGTCAGAATATCTTGAACGGATTTGTCGCTGTCTTTGATAAAGGATTGCTCAAGAAGACAGCTTTCCTGATAAAATTTTTCTATTCTGCCCTCGATAATTTTTTCGAGGACGTTGTCTGGCTTACCAGACAATTTGGCCTGTTCGGTGAAAATTTCTTTCTCTTTATCAACCACAACGCTGTCTATACCATCCCGGGTTACTGAGAGAGGATTCGTGGCCGCAATTTGCATGGCAACATTTTTGACAAATGTTTGAAATCCGTCTGTCTTGGCTACGAAATCGGTCTCACAGTTTACTTCCACCAAAACGCCAATCCTGTTGCCGGGGTGAATATAGGAAAGAACAACACCTTGGTCAGCCTCCCGGCCCGCTTTCTTTTCAGCCTTAGCAATACCTTTTTTTCGGAGAAAATCAATAGCTTTTTCAACATTTCCGTCACTTTCCAGAAGCGCCTCTTTACAATCCATGATGCCCGCACCAGTACGGCCTCTTAAGTCCTTCACAATATTTGCATCAATTGTCATTTGACTTTTCAGTCTCCTTTTCTTCCACTATCTCTTCAGGTTCCTGAACCTCTTCCACGGCCGCTGTCTCTTCTGTCTCAGAATCCTGCACCTCACCCTCTTCTGATAAGGTCGCCTCCTCTTCCATAACGATTTCTTCACTTTCGGCTTCTTTCAGTTCAGCGCCCTCAGCCATTTCCCCATTCTCAGAAGTGATACTTTCAGCTTCAGCGGTTTCTTCCTCGCCCGCCGCCACAGGTATCGCTCCCCCATCAGGATAAGCAATTGAGCGCGCATCACAGATGGCTCTGGAAACTTCACCCACAATCAGCTTTATGGCCCGGATAGAATCATCATTGGCGGGGATGGGATAATCGATAACCTCTGGATCAGTGTTGGTATCCACAATGGCGATCACAGGAATCTCAAGCCGATGGGCCTCATTAGTGGCGATGGATTCGTGCTTCGCATCTACAATAAAAATAGCATTGGGAAGTCGCTTCATGTCTTTGATACCGCGGTGAAGATCCTGAAGCCGGATCATTTCACGCTCCAAAGAAAGGATTTCCTTCTTAGTGGCACTTTCGTAGAGCGGACTCGATTCCTTCTCAAGAAGCTGCAGCCGCTTGATACTCTTTCGGATGGTAGAAAAGTTAGTCAGGGTACCACCTAGCCATCTTTCTACCACGTAGAACATTCCACATTTATCCGCTTCCTGCTGAATGATATCTTTGGCATTCTTTTTGGTACCGACAAAAAGAACTTCACCACCGTCAGCAACATTGTCAGTAATAAAATCAATAACCTTGGTCAACCCTTTAAGGGTTTCCTCAAGATTGATGATATGGATGCCGTTCCTCTCCATGAGGATATATGGTTCGTAGTTGGGATGCCACCTGCGAGTGAGGTGTCCGAAGTGTGCTCCGGTACTCAGCAGGTTATCAAAAGTAACTTCCAAACAGTATCCTTATCTCTTGGAGAATTGGAAGGCGCGTCTAGCACCGCGGAGACCATATTTCTTCCGCTCTTTTTCACGGGCATCACGGGTGAGGAGACCGGCCTTTTTTAAAACCGGTCTTAAATCTGCATTGGCTTCAACCAGCGCTCGGGAGATCCCATGGCGAATAGCACCGGCCTGACCTGAGAGACCACCGCCGTTCACGCTTGCCAAAATATCAAAGTCACTGGATTCCAGTACTTCAAAAGGTTTTTCAACAATTTTCTGATCAATGGTGCGCCCGAAATAATCCTTATAATCTCGACCGTTAACAGTCATTTTACCTTTTCCAGGTGAAATCCGTACACGGGCAACAGCTGACTTGCGCCTGCCTGTTCTCGCATATACAACATCAGATTTAGCTTTTGCCATGGATTAGAATTCCATCACTTTTGGTTGCTGGGAGGAATGGGGATGTTCCGGTCCACTGTAAATTTTCAAATTACGCATCATTTGACGACCAAGACGGTTATGTGGAAGCATCCCTTTCACTGCATTCTGAATCACCCGCTCAGGATGCCGTCTCCGCATAGTATACAAATCCACCTCTTTTGTCCCTCCTGGATATCCGCTATGGGAAAAATAGGTCTTCTGCATCTCCTTGTTGCCGGAAACGCGGATCTTTTCCGCATTGACAACAACAACAAAGTCACCCATATCCATATGGGGCGTGTACGTCGGTTTATGCTTACCCTTCAAGATTTGGGCAACCTTGGATGCAAGACGCCCCAGGGCCTTATTCTCAGCATCAGCAACAAACCAATCCTTATGGATCTCGTCAGCTTTTATTGAATATGTTTTCATCCGTTTTGCCATTTCGTTTAGCAAACCAAATTAGCCAAGAACCGTCTAACTCGACAAGAAGTTTTCCTAATAGCGCTTGAGGGTGAAATTATCTTTTATAACCTATGAGCCGACAGGGTTTTACAGGTGACATTTTTCGCTGAAAATGAAAAAAATATTAAAGTTCGAAAATCTTTCCGCCCGTAATGGTCGCTTTTATACGCCCTTTTAGGGATTCACCCGCAAAAGGTGTGTTCCGGGATTTGGAATGGATGTGCTCTTTAGTAAAAGTCCATTCTTCATCAGGATCGAGGATCGTTAGCTCAGCCTCGGTGCCGGCTGAGAAAAGATCTTCTTCAAAATCCATCACAAGACGGGGATTGATCGTAAAACAGTGGATTACCTCCCCCAAATTCATGCCCAACCCACTGAGCACCTTCCAGACGGCGCCAAAGGCACTCTCAAGACCTATCATGCCACACGGTGCCCAGTCAAACGGAGCCTCTTTTTCTTCAACGGTATGAGGTGCATGGTCAGTGGCTATACAGTCGATGGTACCATCCTTTACTGCAGTCATGAGTACCTGTCTGTCATTTTCCGTCCGGATGGGGGGCGCCACCTTGTAGTTCGTGTCAAAAGAGTGAAGATCTTCATCGGTAAAAAAGAGGTGATGTGGTGTCACTTCAGCAGTGATGTCCAGTCCCCCGGCCTTTGCGCCGCGGATCCACTCTACCGATTTGGCTGAGCTGACGTGCGGCACATGGAGTCTTCCCCCAGTCATGGATGCCAGTTCCAGATCACGGTTCACCATGATCGATTCACTTACATCAGGAATGCCTACCAATCCCAACCGGGTAGACCAAGACCCTTCGTGCATCTGTCCGTCCAGTTTCAGTGTTTGATCCTCAGCGTGATTGATAACGGGCATGCCCAGAGGCCCAGCGTATTCCAAAACTCTTCGCATTACGCCGCTGTCCATGACAGGTATACCATCATCGGAGAATGCCACCGCTCCTTCCTGTGCCATGGCGCCCAGTTCCGTCAACTCTTTCCCTTGCTGCCCCACCGAAATGGCACCGATAGGATGAATTTTTATGGGAAGATCAGCCGCTTTTTCCACGATGAAGCGGATCGATTCAGGAGAGTCCAGGGGCGGCTCTGTATTTGGCATTGCACATACCTGGGTAAAACCGCCTGCAATAGCGGCTTCGGCACCTGTGGCCAGTGTCTCCTTATCCTCCCTTCCAGGTTCGCGAAAATGAACATGGACGTCGCAAAATCCGTGTGTCACCACCTTTCCGCCTGCATCATAAACTGTGGCACCATTGGCTGATATCCTCTTTCCCACTTTTTCAATACGGCCGCTGTTGATGAGAACAGAGCCGATGAAACGTTCCCCTTTGACGGGATCGATGATATCACCATTCTTAATAAGGAATTGTTTAGGTAGCGCTTTCCCTTTCATGATTCCTCTGGTTGATCTCCCAGCAAGAGGTAAAGTACTGCCATCCGAATAGCGACGCCGTTAAGCACCTGATCCAGGATGATGGCGTTCTCACTATCAGCCACATCACTGTCAATCTCTACACCCCTGTTCATGGGTCCCGGATGCATGATTGTGATCTGTTTATTCAGCCGCTCAACCCGTTCTCTTGTGATACCAAAAAGGTCCCTGTATTCCCTGACGGATGGAACATAACTGACCCCCTGTCGCTCCCGCTGAATTCTCAGGACGTTCACGGCATCCGCCCACTCCAATACTTCATCAACGTCATAATTGACCGTAACACCCAGCTCTTCGATGTTCACCGGCATAAGGTTGGGAGGACCGCAAAGCATCACCTGGACACCCATCTTCACAAGACCGTGAATATTGGACCTCGCCACGCGGCTATGTGTTATATCACCGATAATGGCCACTTTCAAACCATCCAGTTTTCCCTTCACCTCCAGAAGACTCATCATATCAAGAAGCCCCTGTGTGGGATGTTCATGGGTACCATCTCCAGCATTTACCACAACAGAATTCACATAATTGATAAGGTGAATATGCGCACCGGGCACGGGGTGACGCATAACAATACAATCAATCTTCATGGCTTCGATATTCTGTGCCGTATCCTTAAAACTTTCACCTTTCTTGAGACTGCTACTACCGGCCGAGAAATTAACCGTGTCCGCAGAGAGTCTCTTTTGTGCCAGTTCGAAGGAGATTCGAGTCCGGGTGGAATCTTCGAAGAAGAGGTTAACAATGGTTTTTCCCTGAAGTGTGGGCACTTTCTTGATGGGGCGATCAAGCACCTCTCTGAAAGAAGAAGCGTGCTGTAAAATCATCTCCATATCTTCCTTCGGCGTTTCCGCCAGGCCAAGTAGATGTCTGTTACTTAGGAATCCCACGGCTCAATGTTGCTCAATCATATTTCACCAGGTAGACCGCATCTTCGCCGTCTACTTCCTCCAGTCTCACCAACACATGTTCCGCATCAGAGGTGGGAATATTCTTGCCCACAAAATCGGCCTTTATAGGCATCTCCCGGTGGCCCCGATCCACCAGCACAGCCAGAGCAACGGTTGCTGGCCTGCCAAAGTCCATAATTTCATCCAGTGCAGCCCGGATTGTTCTTCCGGTGAATAGTACATCATCTGCGAGAATTACCATCTTTCCATCCAGAGAAAAAGAGACCTCTGTCCCCTTCACCTGAGGTTGAATGAGCCGTTCGCGGAAATCATCCCTGTAGAAAGTAACGTCCAGAAAACCTGTCGGTATATTGTTGCCGGATATTTTCTTGAGAGCTTTAGCGAGCCGAGTGGCGATGAATTCACCACGGGTGCGGATGCCTATGAGAACAATATCATCAATGGAAGGTAGCCGCTCGGTCATTTCATGAGCGAGACGCGTGAGCGACCGTTCAATTTCGCTCTTATTAAGGAGCTGTTTTCGTTTCTCCGTCATCACCTCTTGATACAAAAAATCCTCCCGAGCATGGAGGATTTCTTTCTAGTCCTTACCTCCTCTCGGGGATGGTTTAAAGGACTTCGATCGGCATTAATTTAAGGTATCATCAACGCAACTTCAAAATTGATTTATTACTTTCTCAGCCACCTCTATTTCATTCATCTCAGCAACCTCCAGCACACAATCGATTCTTTCCTTGTTAAACCATTTCAACTGTTTCCGGGCGTACTGGCGCGTATCAATATTGATCCTTTCCACCATTTCTTCAAAATCCATCTCTCCCTCTAGGTGTTTCAGAATATCACGATAACCAAGGCTGTCCATGGGGTGACTTGACCGATCGAATCCGAGATCGAGGAGTTTTTTCACTTCATCGATCCATCCGTTTTCAAACGTCATTCCAGTCCTTTTCTCAATCCGCGGCGTCAGCTCTTCAATATCCATTCTCAGAAAAACGGTGAAGAATCGATCTTTGGAGTCACTTTCGACCTGAAGATGAAAATGTTCTGTAGGTGGCTTACCGGTAATTTGGATAATCTCCAAAGCCCTTATAAGACGCTTGTGGTTGTTGGGATGAACGATCTCGGCGTACTCCGGGTCGATAGTTTTAAGCTCGGCCAACATCGTATCAGACCCTTCATTCTCCAATCGTTCCTTAAGCGCTGCCCGCACTTTGGGATCGCTAGTCGATTCATCAAAAAAACCCCGCGTCACCGCTCTGTAATAGAGACCACTACCGCCACAAACGATGGGAACTTTTCCACGACTTTTCACCTCATCCATGGCCATCTCTACCAACTCAGCGTATTCCCCGGCGGAGATCTGCTTTGAAGGGTCTCTATCGCCAATAAGGTGGTGACGGACATGGGCCTTCTCCTCATCGGTAGGCTGAACAGTACCGACAGCCATATACTTGTAAATTTGCCGCGAATCAAGACCGACAATTTCACCGTCGAGGCGGCGTGCCAATTCAACAGCTACAGCTGTCTTCCCTACAGCCGTAGGACCCACAAGGATCAAGACTCGGTTATGGGGAGGTTCAGGTGCGCTCAAAGCGCCGATCGAGTTCATCAAGGGAAAGATTGACCATGATGGGTCTTCCATGGGGACAGTAGTAAGGATGTTGCGTAGCAAAAAGCCTGTCCACTAGCGACTGCATCTCCTCTTGGGTGAGGACATCGCCTGCCTTCACCGCAGCCTTACATGCAAACGATGCAGCTACAGCCTCCATAAATGAAGGCTGGGCCTTTTGCTGGTTTCGATAGGTGTCAATAATTTCAGTTAATACTTCCCGTTCATTTCCCCACCCCAGTTCAGAGGGAACACCTTCAATCATTACAGTGTTTTTCCCAAACTCTTTCATGCGAAAGCCAATCTTCTCTAGATAGGACAACAATTCAAGGAGAGTGGAAAAATCTTCAATCGGGAGTTCTACCACTTCAGGAAAAAGAAGTGACTGACTCGGTAAGGGATTCCCTTCCATGGCATCCATGGCTTGTTCAAACAGTACTCTCTCGTGAGCCACGTGCTGATCAATTACCACCAAACCACTTTTAATCTCGGATACAATATATTTTGTGTGAACTTGCCAAATATTTTCAAGATTGACACCCTCTTCCTCAGTCTGCGTTTCACCCATAGCCTGAACGTACGATTTGGCCCTTTCAACAGACTGACGCGACAAAATTGCGGAAGGTGTTGATTGTGGAAAAGAAAATCCGGCTTGGCCGCCTGAACTGGGAAAAGATTCAGATGGTTTAAGGAAATCGGGAACAGTGGAAAGGATATCATTCAGCGCTTCCGTCACCGCTGTTTTAAGCGCATGGTATACACGCCATTCATCTCTGAAACGAACTTCTATTTTCATGGGGTGGACATTCACATCCACCGTATCGAGCGGAACTTCCAGAGTGATGACAAAGAATGGGAACTCGCCCCGGGAAACGAGGGACTGGTAAGCAGAATAAATAGCTGAATTGAGCAATTTATTGACAATGTATCGACCATTGAGAAACAGGTTCTGCTCCCCTCGACGCTTTCGAACGAGATTCAGATTGCCCACATAACCAGTGATGACAAAAGGTCCCGCTAGGTGATTTACCTCCAACAGGTTCTCCCGGTAGGACGGATCATGGACAGCGGCTATCCGGTCAATGAGAGTCATTGGTGCAAATGTCATGACCTCTTTGTCATCGGCTGTGAGAGTGAATCTGATATTTGGATGACAGAGGCCAAAACGGCGGACCGTCCTGATGATGTGACGAAGCTCCACCTGGGCACTCTTCAGAAACTTTCTCCGTGCGGGAATGGAAAAGAAAAGATCGCTCACAGATATGGCTGTCCCTTTGGATAATGCCACAGGTTCAGGCTGGGAAATTTCGTCGCCCGAAACAGATATCTCGTAGCCAGAATCCTCACCGTTAACAGATGACAACGCTTTCACTTTTGCTACCGAAGCAATGCTGGACAGCGCCTCGCCCCGGAACCCCAGCGTATCAATGGTAGAAAGATCCTCTACTGATTCAATCTTGGAGGTAGAGTGACGGGCAAAGGCAATAAGCAGATCATCTTTCTCCAGACCGACGCCGTTATCAATGACCTGCACCGATACGTTGCCACCTCCTTTGACAATAACATCAATCTCCGTCGCACCTGAATCAAGGCTGTTTTCAATCAGTTCTTTAACCACAGATGCTGGTCGCTCAACCACTTCACCGGCGGCGATCTTATTCTTCAGATCATCTGAAAGAAGCTTGATCCTACCCATTTCCACCTTTCATAACTTGATCCACTGCCGCCACAACTTTACCGTGGAAACTTTCCCCCTTTTTCAACAGAGTATCCACCTTCTTTGTCATCTCATTACAAAAATTTCCATCATCAATACCGTCAAGATTGATCAAAACATTAAGCCGTGCCCCTCTCAGCCCAGCCAAGGCGGCCTCAGCCGCCACACCGGCGTCGCTGACAGAGTTAGGATTTCCTTTTTCAATGGCGGTTATGGAAAGATCCAATACTTCATAGCAAAGCTGGGCCACCAAAAGCGGAATCTGTGTGGCATTTTTTGTGGCAGATAGGATGGCAGCGTCGCGTTGTTTTTGTTGCTCGTTTGTCTTTTTCTTCATTCGGAAGGCATCCATAACGCTGTTAAAGGCCGCTGTGTCTTCATCTACCAGTGAGATCAACCTCTCTTTCAGCGCCTGAGCTTGACTTCCCACAGACTCCATTTCTTCTCTTGAATCTTCCATCCCTTTCTTGCCATGTGTTAGTGCGGCA
Source organism: Fidelibacterota bacterium UBA2125 (assembly GCA_002329125.1). GTDB lineage: Bacteria > Fidelibacterota > Marinisomatia > Marinisomatales > S15-B10 > UBA2125. The sequence goes on from DCXX01000028.1 coordinate 19,860, forward strand.
ACCATGCTCACCAATGCAGCACCCAGCGTCCCCATAAGGGCCGAAACAGAGCCACCACCTGGCGCTGGTGAATCGATGGACAACTCATCTGTAAAACCATCCACAGTCATAGATACTAGATCATTATTTTCTTTGAGGCGATATTCTACAATTCTTTCATTAGGATCAAACTTGCTGACATCATTGAGACCCAGCGATTCAACGGCGGCATGCACAAGCTGAGATTCGGGCACGGCGGTTGTCTTACCCTGTGTTGTGAGATAGTAACGACCCGCCATTAGCATCGCCTCCAACGGAATCAACCCGACGATCTCACTGCCCGTAATCCGGAGTCCCCGTTTTCGAGCGCCGTCACGGACCGCCTCAAAAGCGGCATGGGGCGGCGTAACGGTATAATCGGTGAGATTAATTGACACTTGAGCTTTTCCGTATTCCTCTATCTCCCATCCAACTGCCTTACAATTTTTCAATAGTCCCGGCACCTTCAAAGCATTGCCGTCCTTGTCCCGGATAATTTGACCTTCTTTGTCCCGTTGGGCCCGACCCGCCTCTCTTATGTCCAGAGCGATATCTGTCGCCATTTTCCTATCTCGAGTGTTAAGGTTTACGTTATAGGCGATTAGAAACTGCCTCGCTCCAACAGCCGTGGCACCGCTTTTGGCGTTAAACTGAGCTTTGCCGAAATCAGGCTTCCAGTCAGGATCTTTCAGTTTGTCAGTAAGGCCCTCGTACTCCCCTGCCCGAACGTTGGCGAGATTCTGGCGCTCAGGCGTTAAGGCTGCATTTTCGTAAAGGTAGATTGGAATTGATAGTTCATCACCCACACGCTTTCCCACAGATTTGGCAATCTCTACACATTCTTCCATAGTAACATCACGAATAGGGACAAAAGGGCAAACGTCCGTTGCGCCCATGCGGGCATGTTCGCCCGAATGATTTTTCATATCAATAAATTCGGCAGCTGTGGCGATGGCCTGAAATGCCGCCTCTTTAACCCCCTCTGGCGATCCAACGAAAGTCACTACCGTTCTATTTGTAGCTTCTCCGGGATCCACATCAAGAAGAGCCACATCTTTTACAGCTGTGATAGAAGCTGTGATAGCATCCAGAACATTCTGGTCGCGACCTTCACTAAAGTTGGGTACACACTCTACAAGTTGATCCATATCAATCGGCCATACCTTTCAGATAGAATAGAAGAAACAGCACTACAGCCGTAAGTGCAAGTAGTTTTAGCAGTACTGATCTCTTGGGGCGGCTTTCAAAGATGCGTCTAAAGTGAATNNGATCTGAAGACTGTAAACTAACATGTTCCCGAAAATGGCCGTATTTGAAGTAAACATAAAATTTGAGGAGGCAAAACCGATAATTAGGATACCTGAGAAAAACGCGAGAATCATGTTCGCC
>DCXX01000028.1:21297-42383 GCA_002329125.1 Fidelibacterota bacterium UBA2125
GTAGAGATATCCGCGTGGCCCAACATCTGCTGGACCGCTCTCAGATCAGCACCTCCCTCAAGAAGATGTGTGGCAAAAGAGTGGCGGAGCGTGTGCGGTGAAATTCTTTTTTCCATTCCGCAATCGGCCGCATATCTTTTCACCAACATCCAGACACCCTTCCTGCTGATGGCATTCCCTCTGTAATTAAGGAAAAGGTGATCCGTGTTTTTCCCTTTTTTTATGAATGTTTCCCTCGATTCATTAATGTATCGCTCTAAGCATTTCACTGCCTCGTTTCCTAGGGGAACTATCCGCTCCTTCGACCCCTTCCCAGTAACCCTCAGCCACTCTTTTCCCTCCAATATATCCAACATTGTCAGAGAGGTCATTTCGGAAACACGCAGACCGGTTGAATAAAGCAGTTCCAGCATGGCACGATCCCTCAAGCCGGCTGGCTTGGAAGTGTCGATAACGCTAAGAAGAGTATCAACCTCATCAACAGAAAGAACATCTGGGAGGTGTTTCGGCATTTTCGGCATGTCCACCAGCTCAGACGGATTTGTGGTAGCAGCGCCTTCGTCCACCAGATAAGCGTGGAATGCTCTGATAACAGATAGATTTCTCCTGATACTGGTAGGCTTAAGATGGGCATCACTCAAGCCCCGGATATATGCTTGTATATGAGCGGTTTCCACTGTGTCGGGATCAGAATCTTTTCCAGTGAAATCGAGATAGCGGGTAATGTCCCGCTTGTAAGCATCCACTGTATTGGGAGCTAGATTCTTCTCGATGCGAAGGTACATGATAAACGGTTCTGCGTAGGCTTGCGTCTCTCCCTCTCCCTATTCGAAAGCTTGTTCCACCATTTCACAAAAAATGTGTCCCGCAGTGATATGGCCCTCCTGTATGTGCTGTGTATCATCTGACGGAACGCAGATATTCACATCACCAGTACTAGCAAGTTTTCCGGCACTTTTTCCAGAAAGAATAATCACTTTCACACCCATGGACTTGGCGGTCTCCACCGCCTGAACCACGTTCTCGGAATTACCGCTAGTGCTAAGCGCCACCAGAACATCCCCGGCCTCGCCAATCCCCTCCACCTGTCTTGAGAATAGAGAATCGAAACCGACATCGTTAGACCAAGCTGTTATGAATGAGCTGTCAGTGGTGAGTGAAACGGAAGGTTGTGGTGGAAGATCGTGTCTTCTGAGCCCGCCTATGATTTCGGTAGAAAGGTGCTGGGCTTGGGCCGCGCTGCCGCCATTGCCACACCACATTACCTTCCCACCCCGTTTGATGGACTCGATAATAAGTTCTGATGCTGCCTGAATCTCATTCCGGCACACCTCTACCATGGCCTCCATGACTCTCGCACTCTCTTTAAGGTGATTATCGATCATTTCTGTCATGTTATGCTCCATGGATAGCGTCGGAAAACGATTTTAAAAGTTCTCCGCTTCCGCCCGATTCAATGGCTGTTCCGGTAACAATAAAAGAGGCTCCCGCTTTCACTTTTTGTGCTGCCTCCTCCGGCTTTCGGATTCCCCCTCCTACTATGAGCGGAATATCAATATTTTTTGCAACAGCCGAAATTGTATCATCAGGTACAGCTGATTCAGCGCCGCTTCCGGCCTCCAGATAAATTAGTTTCATTCCCAGATATTGACCAGCCAGAGCGTGGGCCACCGAAATTTCAGGTCGGTTCATGGGTAAAGGCCGGGAACCACTCATGAATTCGGCAGTGGAGTAACCTCCGCCGTCAAAAATCATATAACCTGTTGGGATAGGTTCCAGACCAAGATCTTTCACCAAAGGGGCGCCGACCACCTGTTCACCGATAAGATAAGTAGGATTCCGGCCACTGATGACAGACATGAAGAAAACCGCATCACAATGAGGACCTAGCTGATTCACCGAACCGGGAAAGAGAATTACAGGTACTTCGGCCATCGATTTTATCTTTTCTGCACGCTCATGGAAACCGCTGTCCATAATGAGACTTCCCCCAATAAGGATGCTGTCAGCACCGGAATGATTCACTGACATCACCAGTTTCTCCAGCTTGCCATCATTTTTCCTGTCAGGATCTATGAGTACAAGATAGCCCGCTCCCTTCTCTTGACGAACTTTCTCCAAATGTGAATAAACCGTACTCATACGAAAAGCAGGTACATTCCTAATGAGAAATGTTTATCCAACAATATCACTGTACTCATCAGCAGACAACAGATTCTTCGATTGAACAGAAATTGAAAGTCCGATCTTTATGATCCACCCTTTCCCGTAAGGATCCTGGTTTGCAAGCTCAGGTTCATCAAGAAGAGTACTGTTTATCTCAGCCACAGTGCCGGACATGGGAGCATAGAGATCAGTCACAGTCTTCACAGCTTCGATGGTGCCGAAGGGTTCTCCCTTCACCGCTTCACTCCCTACTCCAGGAAGTTCAAAGTACACAATATCACCTAATTCACCTTGCGCGTAATCGGTGATGCCAACAGTTGCAATATCATTCTCGATAAGAATCCACTCATGAGATTCGCTGTAGCACAAATTAGGAGGAATGTTCATTTCTGTCTAACTCCTTTTATCTCAATTTCAGATTCTATTCCTCAAAGACGAATGTCTCAAGGAAACCTGTATGAAAATTACCGGCCTGAAAATCACTGTTCCGCATAATAGCCTGATGAAATGGGATGGTTGTTTTCGGCCCTTCGATGATAGTTTCCTCCAACGCGCGTTGCATTCTGTTGATGGTAGTATTCCTATCCTCAGAGTGGACGATAAGCTTACCAATGAGAGAATCGTAGTGCGGGGAGATCTCATAACCGGCATAAACATGTGAGTCCATTCTGACGCCGTTCCCGCCGGGTGCATAAAACTCCTCAACTTTCGCTGGGGACGGGATGAAGTCATTTGAAGGATCTTCCGCATTGATACGACACTCCATAGCGTGACCCCTCAGTTTCTGCTGGGCAAGATAACTTGGAATCTCCTCCCCAACTGCCAATCTAATCTGCATTTTCACCAGATCCTTTCCCATAACCATCTCCGTCACAGGATGTTCCACTTGAATTCGGGTATTCATTTCCATAAAATAGAATTCTTTTGATTTACTGTCAAAAAGGAATTCTACTGTACCAAGCCCTACATAGCCGATAGATGCAGCGCCTTGAACAGCGGCCGAGCCAATCTTTTGTCTGAGCTCCTCATCAATTATGGGAGAAGGTGATTCTTCAATAAGTTTCTGATGACGCCTCTGAAGTGAACATTCCCTCTCACCGAAATGGATCACATTTCCGTGCCGGTCGGCCAGAATTTGAATTTCGATATGGCGAGACTTTTCCACATATTTCTCCAGATAAAGATCGCCGTTGTTAAAAGCGGATTGCGCTTCTGAAGAAGCTATGACAAAAGCTCTTTCAAGTTGGTTTGTCTCCTTCACTATCCGCATACCTCTTCCACCGCCGCCGGCTGATGCTTTAAGCATAACAGGGAATCCGATCTCAGAGGCAATCTTTTGTGCTTCTTCTACAGAACTTATTACACCAGTACTCCCGGGGATCACTGGCACGCCGGCATCATTCATTGACTTTTTAGCAGTAGCCTTTTCTCCCATGGAAAGAATTGTTTCAGCAGGGGGGCCGATAAAAACAAAATCATTATCAGTACAGATCTGAGCAAACTCAGGATTTTCAGCAAGAAATCCGTATCCTGGATGGATGGCGTCGCTATTCGTCAGTTCAGCCGCACTCAGAATACTGGGTATGTTCATATAACTCTCAGATCCCGACGGGGGACCGATACAGACAGCCTCATCGGCGAACCGGACATGGAGGGAAAGTTCATCGGCGGAAGAATATACGGCAACTGTTTCAATACCCAGTTCGTGGCAGGCACGAATTATCCTAAGAGCAATTTCACCTCTGTTTGCTATGAGAATCTTCTTAAACATTGGCTAAGGAGGCTGGATTGATTAAAGAGAAAGGATTTAGGATCGATGAGCGATCAGTCCGGTTCAATGACAAAGAGGGCTTGGCCGTATTCTACTGCCTGGGCATTCTCTATCAAAATTTTTGAAATCCGGCCGGTCACCTCTGACTCGATCTCGTTCATGATTTTCATCGCCTCGATGATGCACAGCGTTTGTCCCGCTGTGATACGATCACCTTCTTCCACAAAGAACGGTGATTCCGGCGAAGGCGCCCTGTAAAATGTGCCCACCATTGGAGCGGTGATCTTCACATTCTCAGAAACCGGTGCAGGCTCCGGGACTGAGGGTCTGTTATCCACTGGTGGTGCAGTTTGGACCATCTGAGATGCTGGTGCTGAAACTAGTGAATTTTCCATAGGTGCACTTTTAGTAACACGGTATTTCCGACCAAAAAAACTCACCTCAATCTCGTTCACATCACTGGCTTCGAGAATATCGATAATAGTATGCAGTCTTGCTTGCCAGCTTTCAAACATCCTGTTTCACTCTTTCCACATATTCACTCGTGCGGGTGTCAATCTTCAGTTTATCTCCCTTTTCAACAAAAAGTGGTACGTTTACGTTAAGTCCAGTTTCAAGGGTGGCCGGCTTGGTGGCACCCGTTGCCGTATTGCCACGAATACCGGGATCAGATTCCGTCACTTCCAACTCTACAAATACGGGGGGTACTATTCCAATCACCTCCTCACCAATAAACGTGACATCAATCAAAGTACCTTCCTTAATAAAAGTAATCTCATCTGATACCAATTCAGAAGATATTGACACTTGATCGTAACTCTCCGCATTCATAAAAACAAAGGAACCATCTTCACTATAAAGATATTGCATTCGATGATTCTCAACTCTCACAGTCGTAATTTTTTCACCAGCCCTAAACGTCTCATCCACTACTTGTCCCGTGACAATATTCTTCAGCTTGGTCCGGACGAAGGCACCCCCTTTACCCGGCTTGACGTGAAGAAAAGAAAGAATCTTCATTCGGTGACCTTTATGCTCAATCACCATACCAGTACGAATATCAGCTGTTGTTGCCAATGGAGTTCTCTCGAGAAAGCCGGAAAATTTACGCCCCTGTTTAGGGATATACAATTGGTTGTTCTGTTGAAGAATCAAGTCTTCTACTTTATTTGCAATGCCTCAAAACAAAAAAGCGGGCAAAAGCCCGCTTTAGCTTGGCGAGAGGAATTACTGGAAACTAAGCCGCTGGCCTAGAGGACTTTATGTACAAGAAATGCAACTGACGCTATCAGGGTAACAAAGATCAGAGAAACACCCATGTTCCCATTTTTGATCTCTTCCCATTCTTCAATATCAGTCGACATCAAGTCAAAGACTTTCAGAGCCAGGCCGATACCGATAGAAAAACCCAGTGCAGCAACTACTGACCAGCCAATAGCTCTGACATAGCTACTAAAAACAGATTGCCATCCAAATGGATCTAATTCCATGGTTCTCTCCTTTAGGTTGTTTAAAGGTATTTAACTTTTCTAACAAACTGTGCGGTATTGATCTTACCTAACAACAGTTGTTGCAAATCTTCCTTTGTTGCAGTAGTCACCAGTCTGAAACCTTCACCTAGCGGTACATCTACCGATACAAAAAAAGTTTCTGGACCGTAACCTATTTTCATGGCCTGGCCGGCAGCTATATAGCCCACAAGCATAACCATTTCAAAATTGTTACGATTACTTGCCAATGTAATATAAAAAGAATCTTTTCCTTTTTCATCAGGAACAATTTTCATCTTGTCCGCAGAAACTTCAACACGGTACGCCTTGGCAGCTTTTTGAACCTGATTGAAATATTTTTGATTGCAAAAAACCATTGGCGAAGTGAGAAAAAAGAAACCAGCAAAAATAATATGTTTTTTCAAAATTGTGTTCCGTCTGATTACCTAGGGTGCGGCGAATTTAGCAAACGCTTTTCGTGAATTCAAATCACTTTCCTCTATAAACCACTCCCCGGCCCGATTTAATTACTTTGTGAACTTTATTGCCACTCATATGATATGGAATTCCTTCAAGTCTGTCCACATTCCATATAACAACATCCGCCTCCATTCCGACTTCAAGTGAACCGACCCTGTTTTCCAATCCCAGAGATTTTGCAGCGACGTGCGTAGCACCCTTAAATGACTCTTCCACCGACATGCCAAGATAGAGACAGGCGAGATTCATAATAAATGGCATGGACTGTATGCTACAGCTGCCAGAATTAAAATCTGTGGCGACTGCTATCTCAACACCAGCATCCATCAATTTTCTTGCTGGAGCATAAGTTTGCTTGCCGAGAAAAAAGGTAGTTCCCGGAAGCAGGATTGCTATCACACCGGCCTCTGCTATTTTGCGAATGCCTTCATCGCTCACATGCATGAGGTGGTCAGCTGAGAAAGCACCTACTTCCGCCGCTAGTTCGGCTGCTCCAGAAGCAACAAACTCATCTGCATGTAAGCGTGGTTTCAATCCATGTTCCTTGCCTGTTTCCAATATTCGGCGTGAACTTTCAACATCAAACCAACCGTTTTCGCAAAAGACATCGCAGAATTGAGCAATCCCCTGTTTCGTCACAGCGGGGATCATCTCATCACAAATGAGATCAACATAACCTCTCCTATTATCAGAAAATTCATGGGGAAAATCGTGAGCACCCAAAAAGGTAGGTGCAACATTAATGGCGATATAATCAGCCGCTTTTGACAAAACCATCAGAGACTTTAGCTCAGATTCGGTAGACAAGCCGTAGCCACTCTTTGCCTCAACAGTGGTTGTCCCTAGAGAGAGAAAATCCTCAAGGTGATTCTTTGTCAATTCCAGTAACTGTTTTTCCGGCATCTCCCGCACTGCTTTGACGCTGGCCCGGATTCCACCCCCCTGATCTGCAATTTCCTGATAACTCTTTCCAGAAATACGCATACCAAATTCATCGGCACGTGCTTTGGCAAAAACAGGGTGTGTATGAGCATCTACAAAACCGGGCGTTACAAGCCGGCCAGAAGCGTCCAATTTTTCATCGGCATCAGGCAGACTTCCATCAATCTCTGATATACGCCCTTCTTCGATAATCATATCCATACCGGTCATTCGGATTATTCCATTTTTGTCTGAATTGAATGTGGTCAGTTCGCCTATGTTCGTAATCTTGAGTGCCATTTAGTAAATAGCGGTGCTACGATTTAAGCATAGGAATTTTAATAACGGAATCACGTGCATTTTTCTTAGCCCGTTCATACCCCGCATCGGCATGTCGTACAATACCGATACCTGGATCATTATTCAAAACACGTTCCAGTCTTCCCGCCATTTCAGGCGTACCGTCTGCAACAATCACCTGACCGGCATGGATTGATAGCCCCATCCCGACCCCTCCGCCATGATGCACCGAAACCCAGCTGGCACCGCTGGCGGTGTTCAAAAGTGCGTTCAAGACGGGCCAGTCAGCAATGGCGTCACTACCGTCTTTCATTCCTTCAGTTTCCCGATAAGGTGACGCCACCGAACCGGTATCCAGATGATCCCGACCGATAACAATGGGTGCCGAAATCTCACCGGAAGCGACCATTTCATTCATGGCCAAGCCTAGCTTTGCTCTGTCCCCATAGCCGAGCCAGCAGATCCTTGCTGGGAGTCCCTGAAATTGAACTTTTTCGTGCGCCATCTCGATCCAGCGGCAGAGTGCCTTGTCTTTCGGAAACAACTCAAGAACTTTCTCATCGGTCTTGGCGATATCGTCAGGATTCCCTGAGAGCGCTACCCAGCGAAACGGCCCCTTGCCATCACAAAACAGCGGGCGAACATATGCCGGCACAAATCCGGGATAGTCAAACGCTTCTTTAAGTCCGCCTTTCTTTGCCTGTCCCCTGAGATTGTTCCCATAATCGAAAACAACGGCGCCCCGTGCCTGCATCTCCACCATGGACCGGCAATGATTTGACATCGCTTGATAAGAAAGATGAATGTATTTGTCCGGATCGTTCTCCCGTACCGATTCCACGGCATCCCACGGAATTTCGTTAGGGATATAACCGTAAAGTTCGTCATGAGCCGACGTTTGATCTGTCACCATATCTGGAATTATTTCCCGATCCAAAAATTCCGGGAATAAGTCGGCGGCATTGCCAAGGAGACCAATTGACTTAGCCTTTTTTTTGTCTTGAGCTCCCCTTGCCAGTCGAAGAGCTTCGTCCAAATTTTCCGCCATTACATCGATATAGCCCGTATCTACTCGCCTCTGAATCCTTTTCTTATCTACTTCAACAGCGATCATTACCGCTCCGTTCATGGTGGCAGCCAGCGGTTGAGCACCCCCCATACCGCCCAAACCGGCCGTCAAGATGAGCTTCCCGCTCAAATCACCACCGAAGTGTTTCTCAGCAGCAGCAGCGAAAGTCTCGTATGTCCCTTGCAGAATCCCTTGAGTGCCAATATATATCCAGCTTCCCGCTGTCATCTGTCCATACATAATTAGCCCGAGCTTGTCCAGTTCACGAAAAGTTTTCCAGTCAGCCCAGTTAGGAACAAGCATGGAGTTCGATATAAGCACCCGTGGTGCATAAGAATGTGTTTTGAAAACGGCTGCTGGCTTACCTGACTGGACAAGCAAAGTTTCGTCACTTTCCAGCTCTTTCAACGTGGCAAGAATAGCATCAAAACATTCCCAGTTCCTTGCCGCTTTTCCGGCCCCACCATACACAACCAATTCTTCAGGAATCTCAGCAACGTCCGGATCGAGATTGTTCTGGATCATCCTGAAGGCAGCTTCTTGCTGCCACCCTTTACAGGTAAGCTCTGTACCTGTTGGCGCGCGTATTTCCCTCGGTTCAGTCACGTAGAAAAATGAATTTAGAGTCTGTCTTTTTTACTTGGCAAGTTCCTCAGCAATAGGCGAAAAAAAATCAATGGCAGATTTATGGGCATCATAAGAAAAAACGGCAATGCCGCTTATACCGGTCACCCGGCTGTATTTGATCTTGTCCCGTGTATCCAGTGCTTTCTGATTATATGCCGCAACTCCCATAATAATTCCCGGCCAGTATTTTCGCGGCACTGCTTCATAAATGTTGTCAATCTCTTTAGCAAATTTTCTCAGTTCTGTAGCATAATTCATGGGTACCACATAATCCACAAGTCCTTCAGCCAACCACTTGTCCCACTCCTGAAAATATCTGTTCTTGGCAACGGAGGGGTTTGGCTTTACAGCTGCAGTGATCAGGCACTTGGAGTTTTTTCTGAGAACAAGATCACTGAAGTTTTTTACAAGTTTTGTCAAGGCTTTCCTTCTGAATGTCGCCCATTTATTATACAAAAGCTGTTTCTCATCGTTACTATTGTTAACATATCCGTTACCGTTGTCGGTCAATAACTTTAAAGGATCAACACCGTGTTGGCGTTCGAAGTTTATCCTCGCGGCCATGTTGTAACCGAAATCAGAATCGCCATAACGAATGTAATCAAGATGAATTCCATCCAAATCGTAGTTTGAAATCAGCTCATCCGCTACCTTCTCAAGATAATTGAAAACACCTGGATGCGACGGGGACAGATATTTCTGGACAGTCACTTCTTTACTTTGTGTCAGATCACCAGTGGAAGTTGTTTCACCAATAGAACTCCTATCCATCCACTCCGGAAATTTATTTACGATATGATCGGGGCTTTCCGGGAAACGGGGAGATGACCATACTAAAAGAACGTTAATCCAGGCATGAACTTTAAGACCAAGAATGTGACCTTTCTCAACCGCATATTCCAGAGGATCAAACTGCGGATCAGTAACAAGTTGAGATTTAATGACGAATTGACTGTTGTAGAAGGCTTCTCCCCGCCCACGAACTTGAAGGAAAACATGATTAAAATGATGAACTTTAGCAAAGAGGAGCGCCCGATCAATCTCCTCAGGAGAAACCATGGAATGTCTCACGACCCATATGGCGCGGAAATCAAGATTGGAAGCAGAAGGTTGTCCGTCCCCAGAACTTACGCAGAAAAGAAAAAAGGCAACTGAAACAGCTGCCTTTTTAGTCCTGAGCATCAGTCTGTCGTCGTTCCTAATCTTCAGCGGGTACCGCTTTAACTTTCGCCTTCTTCTTTGAGGACTTTTTCCTCTCTTCTTCTGTGCTTTCTGATTCTATACCTGCGAAATCGACGAACTCCAGCATGGAAACGGAAGCACAGTCGTTATCACGAAAACCAAGTTTAGTCACTCTGGTATAACCGCCCGGCCGATCGGCATAATGAGGTGCTACTTCATCAAAAAGAAGCTTCACAATATCAGGTTTCTTGATATGCCTGAGGACAGTTCTCCTATCGTGGAGTGTACCCCGTCGGGCTTTCGTGATGAGAGGCTCGATGAATTGCTGAGTTGCTTTCGCTTTGGAGTGAGTTGTCTTGATCCGTTTGTGCTCGATAAGCGAAGAAGCAAGGTTGGACAGTGTCGCTTTTCGATGACTGGCGTTCCGACCGAGTTTTTTGACTCTTTTCTGATGTCTCATGATTTCTTTTATGCGTCAGTTTCCAGCATGTATTTTCCCACATCCATGCCAAAAGAGAGCTCCATTTCGTCCAGTTTCTCGATCAATTCAGAGAGTGACTTACGGCCAAAATTCTTATACTTCAGCATTGCGTTCTCTTCTTTTGAAACAAGATCAATGATTGTATCAATACCTGCTGCCTTCAGGCAGTTGTGACTGCGGACAGAAAGTTCCATCTCATCGATTGATCTCTGTAGAACCTCCCGAATATGAAGTGCTTCTTCATCAATTTCTTCAGCAACTTCAAGAATGGGCTCCTCGTCAGAAATCTTGAACATGTTGAAGTACTCTGTCAAAGCGCGGGCAGCGAAACTGACGGAGTTCTCAGGTGTAATTGTACCATCGGTGTGGACGTCCAATATGAGCCGCTCAAGACTGTCTTTGGCTGATGAAACAGGTTTCACGTCATAGGTCACCCTAGAAACAGGATTAAAAATGGAGTCTATGTAAACTGTTCCAATGGGAGAATCGATTCTCTGGTGACTGTCAGCATCGACATAACCTTTTCCCACTGAAAGTTGAAGTTCGATGGTGAAGTTTGCTTTATCATTCATGGTAGCAATGGAAAGATCGGGATTCATCACTTTGTATTGCTCTGATGCACCATCGATATCCTTTGCCGTAAACTGACCCTTTCCGCTGAAACTCAGCTGGATCTTGTCCGGTTTGGGATCGGTCAACTTGAAACGTACCTGCTTCAAATTCTGAATGATGTCAGACACATCTTCAGTAACACCTTCGAGTGTGGCATATTCATGCAAAACGCCATCAATTTTTACCGCATTGATAGCTGAACCGGGTATGCTGGTCATGAGGACTCGGCGCATAGCATTGCCCACCGTTATTCCGGTACCTCTATCAAGAGGTTCTAGAGTGAAACGACCAAACTCATCAGTGCGCGACTTCTTGTCAACTTTGAACTTTAGTTCATCATTATTGGATGCCATATTGAGTGTCCCTTTCTAATACTACTTGGAATAGAGTTCTACGACCATCTGTACTTTGAGGGTCGCATCAAAATCTTCTTTTTCTGGCAGTTTCGTCACCATCCCAGACAGAGATGCTTTATCAAGAGACAGCCAACCTGAATCAAGATCACCTCTCACCCGTTTAACGGAGTCGTGAACAACTGCCAGTTTCCTGCTCTTGCTTCGGACGCTGATCTGATCATTCTCTTTCACTAAATAAGAAGGAATGTTTACAGATTTACCATTCACAAGAAAGTGCTTATGATTTACCAGCTGCCTGGCTGCTGCCCGTGTTGGCGAAAAACCCAGTCTGAAAACGACATTGTCGAGTCGGCGTTCAAGAAGTTGGAGCAAGTTCAGTCCTGTCTCACCACTCATCTTGTCAGCCTTTTGAAAAAACTTTCTGAACTGCCGCTCAAGTAAGCCGTACATATGTTTGATTTTCTGCTTCTCCTTTAGCTGAAGACCATAATTGGAAGGCCGGCGGCGGCGGCTTTGTCCATGCTGGCCTGGAGCATAATTCTTACGCTCAAGGATCTTGGTAATCTTGGGATTGCCGAATATGTTATCGCCAAACTTCCGGGCAATCTTTGCTTTTGGTCCTATATAACGTGCCATTACTTCGCTTCTCCTATACCCTGCGCCTCTTGGGCGGGCGACATCCATTATGAGGGATGGGAGTCACATCCTTAATTGCGGTTATCACCAGACCAACAACAGCAAGTGATCTGATGGCCGACTCACGGCCGGATCCCGGACCTTTAACCTCAACTCTCACTCGTTTCAATCCAATATCGAGCGCTATATTGGCAGCCTTCTCGGCGGCCTGACCGGCGGCAAAGGATGTGCTTTTTCGGGACCCTTTGAACCCCATAGCACCGGCACTAGCCCAGGCAACCACATTACCGTGCAAATCAGTGAGTGTAATGATTGTATTATTGAATGTCGCCTTGATATGAGCAACACCCTCATCTGAAGTGAGAACTTTCTTCTTCTTACGTTTCGGCTTTGCCATAAATTTCCTCTATTATCCTTTCTTGCCTACTGCTGTTTTCTTGCCGAGACCTACAGTCCGTTTCTTCCCTTTTCGGGTACGTGCATTTGTTTTTGTTCTCTGACCATTTACAGGAAGACCGCGGCGGTGACGGTAACCTTTATATGAGCCAATATCCATGAGACGCTTAATATTCATGGTGTTTTCGGTCCTCATTTCACCTTCCACTTTCATGTCCCCCACCGCTCCACGAATGGCTGACACCTGATCCTCCGTCAAATCTTTTACACGGATATTGCCATCAACGCCGGATTCAGCTAGCACTTTCTGCGCGGAAGTCCGCCCAATGCCGTAAATGTAGCAGAGTGAAAATTCTACTTTCTTGTCCCTAGGTAAATCAACACCAGCTATACGGGCCATAATTAACCTTGCCTTTGCTTATGTTTCGGGTTTGCGCAAATCACTCTAACTACACCCTTCCGACGAATGATTTTGCACTTGTCACATATTTTTTTGACCGATGCTCTTACTTTCATATCACACTTTAGGCAACTGCGTAGTCAGTTGCTTTCTCAGAAACTCCGTTACTCAAAATCTGGGCACCAGCTTTCCCCACCAAAACTGTATGTTCAAAATGTGCTGATGGCTTACCGTCTCTGGTGCAGATTGTCCAGCTGTCATCCTTCGTAAAGATTTCCTTATCACCGAGGTTCACCATCGGTTCTATGGCAATGCACATCCCTTCCTTCAGTTCCACGCCTTGACCGGGAGACCCATAGTTAGGGATCTGCGGATCTTCATGGAGCTCCCTGCCAATACCGTGACCGACCAATTCTCTCACAACTGAAAAGCCGTGTTCCTCCACGTGAGACTGAATTGCGTGACCTATATCTGACACGTGATTCCCAAGGATTGCTTTTTCCACACCGATGTAGAGAGCTTCTTCTGTTATCCTCATCAAATCTCGCACATCTGAAACCACATCACCCACAGCGTATGTCCGGGCGCTATCTCCATAATAATCATCCTTCAAAACGCCACAATCGATACTGACAATATCACCATTCTGCAATTTTCTTTCATCGGGAATACCGTGAACCACTTCATCATTGATTGAAATGCAAAGAGTGGACGGGTATCCCATATATCCCTTGAAGGCAGGCTCACCTCCTTGACCCCGGATAAAGGTTTCAGCAAACTGATCTAGTTCCTTTCCAGTTACGCCTAAAACAATCTTTCCCGAAAGGGCAGAAAGTGTTTCATAAACGATTCGACTGCTCTCCCTGATTTGTTCGATTTCTCTTTCACTTCGAATGTTTACCATCTTAAGCACGCCTCCGGCCGCGAATACGCCCTTTCTTAAGGAAACCGTCATAGTGCCGCATCAAGAGGTGAGATTCAACTTGCTGCAGAGTATCCAGAGCAACACCAACGATAATGAGCAGACCGGTGCCACCGAAAAACGACGCGAGATCATAGCCCACATCCATAGTATTCATCAGAATGAAGGGGAAAATAGCAACAAAAGCGAGAAATACAGATCCTGGTAACGTCACCTTACTCAGGATGTTATCGATGAATTCTGATGTTTTCTTTCCAGGTCTGACGCCGGGGATGAATCCGCCGTGCTTCCTCATGTTTTCAGCCACTTCCTGCGGATTGAAAGCAATAGCGGTATAAAAGTAGGTAAAGAAAATGATGGTCAGTCCGAACACCGTCCAGTAGAACCAGTGCTGGGGAGAAAAAACTCGCATAATGCCCTGCATGAATTCACTACCCTGAAAAAACATTGCAATAGTATTGGGAAGAAACATGATAGATTGAGCAAAAATGATTGGCATAACACCTGCAGTGTTTACCCGCAACGGAATGTGTGTAGACTGTCCACCGTAAACTTTGCGGCCTACAATACGTTTCGCGTATTGAACAGGAATCTTCCGTGTCCCTTGAGTTAAGAGAACAACAAATGCCACAATAATAAACATGATACCCAGCAAAACAACTTCTGTCAGGGGCCCTCTCACTTCTTCTTGAATAAGAGATATTTCGCTGACAATAACGTTAGGCAGCCTTGAAACAATGCCTATCATAATAATCAGTGAAATACCGTTACCAATTCCTCGCTCCGTAATCTGTTCCCCAAGCCACATGATAAAAATGGTACCCGTCACAAGCGTAATCATTGTCAAAAGCCTGAAGCTGAGCCCCGGTTCGGGCACGACCGTCATCTGAAAACCACCCGCCGTAGACTTCAAATTCTCAAGGAAAATTGCAATGCTGTACGCCTGTAAAGATGCTATGAGAACCGTACCGTAACGGGTAATCTGGGTTATTTTCTTTCTCCCTTCATCCCCCTCCTTTTGTAAACGCTGAAAGTAGGGCACTACGACACCCATGAGCTGAAGAATAATAGATGCTGATATGTAAGGCATTATACCCAGAGCAAAAATGGTCGCCTTCTGAAAAGCACCGCCAGCGAAAAGATCGTACAGTCCAAAAAGGGTGTTCTGGAAATTTTGAACGGCAGCACCGAGCGCTTCCGTGTTAATACCTGGCACAGGAATATGTGCACCGATCCGAACTACAATCAGCAGCGAAAGAGTGAAAAAAATGCGCTGTCTTAGCTCGGGGATGGCAAAGATATTTCTGAATTTATCGATCATCCTACAATCGCTTTTCCACCTGCTTTTTCAATCTTCTCAGCCGCTGTTGCGCTGAATGCATGGGCATAAACTTTCACGGCTCTCTTAATGTCACCATTGGCAAGAACTTTCACAGGTTTGGCAGCAGATTTGATAACACCCTTTTCAAGCATGGTGGCAACATCAACTTTCTCATCATCAAGTTTAGAGATAGCCGAAAGGCTGACATTTTGATACTCATTCTTAAATCTGGCATTGGTGAAGCCGCGCTTGGGCACTCTCCTCTGAAGAGGCATCTGACCTCCTTCAAACCACGTTCTCCGCTTACTGCCTGAACGAGAGTGATAACCCTTATTGCCCCGACCGGCTGTTCCTCCCGTACCGGAAGCATCCCCCCGTCCAAGCCGTTTCCGCGGTTTGCTGAGACTCTCAGGAGCTTTCAGATCACTCAACTTCATAGCGCTTCATCCACTTTCAAAAGAAAACTTATCTTATTTACCATACCTCTGATTACCGGCGTATCAGTATGAATAACAGACTGATGCATTTTGCGAAGACCAAGTGCACGCAATGTTTTTTTTGCCTTTTGATTGTAACCTATTGCGCTTTTAATCTGAGTTATTTGCAAAGATTTCAGTGATTTTTTAGCCATGATTAATATTTAACTGAACACCTCACCAATTGTTATTCCACGCCTGTTGGCGACAGATACAGGATCTTGCAAATTTCTCAGTGCCACCTCTACAGCTCTCACAATATTATTTATGTTTGTAGAACCGTATCGTTTGGTGAGCACATCAGTAATTCCAGCTTGCTCAATAAGTGCCCGCACAGCGCCACCAGCGATAATACCCGTTCCAGGTGATGCCGGTTTAAGCATAACTTTAGCTGCACCAAATTTTCCTTCGATTTTATGGGGGATTGTCCCATTGATAACTGGAACACGAAACATGTTTTTCTTGGCGTTTTCTTTCGATTTGGAAATGGCTGATATCACCTCGTTCGCCTTTCCGTAACCTAACCCCACATGGCCTTTTCCGTCACCAATGGCTGCAAGAGAACTAAAGCGAAAACGACGGCCTCCCGCCACTACTTTGGCCACTCTGTTAATCTTGATAACAGTTTCTTCGTTCAGTTCCAGTTCAGTTGGGTTGATGCTGCTCAAAACTTAAGTCCTCCTTCGCGGGCACCGTCTGCAAAAGCCTTTACACGGCCGTGATAGAGGAACCCGTTCCGATCAAAAACAACTTTAGAGATTTTTTTCTTTTTCGCTCTTGTCGCCAGCTCCTTGCCCACCATGGAGCTTAGCTCAGTTTTAGTCACAGGCTTTTTAGACTTTGGAGCGATAGTTTTCTCACTTGATGAAGCCGTCACAAGTGTTTTACCAGAAACATCGTCCACTAGTTGACCGTAAATATGTGATAAGCTACGGTAAACCACAAGCCGAGGCCTTGCTTCTGTGCCGAAAGCGTGGCGTTTACTCCTGCGCCGTCTTCGCTCTCTCCGTTCTGCCTTTTGTAGCTGCTCTTTCATGGCTTATTCACCCACTGTCTTACCCTTTTTGATCCGGACATATTCTCCTACATAGCGGATTCCCTTGCCTTTGTAAGGTTCAGGTGGGCGAAATGATCTGATTTTGGCAGCAACCTCTCCAACAAGTTCTTTATTTATACCGGAGACAGATATGGAATTTTTTGCAGCCTTAATCTCAATCCCCTCTGGTGGTTCAAAATAGATATCGTGAGAAAAACCGAGCGTCAGCTTCAACCTTTTACCTTCGAGATTTGCCGTATAGCCAACACCATTAATCTCTAATTCTTTGGTGAACCCTTCAGTAACGCCTTGCACCATATTGGAGATAATAGCTCTGGTAGTGCCATGAAGCGAGCGGTGTGCTTTATTATCACTGGGACGCTCCACCAGAAGATGACTGTTTTCCTGTTTTACTTCCATATCCGGATGAACTTCAAAGCTCAGGTTTCCTTTTGGTCCCGTGACAGATACAAGCCTGGCATCCTGAGACACCTTAACCCCTTCAGGAACTGAAATAGGTTGTTTTCCTATTCTTGACATATCTTTACCAGACACTGCAAATTAGTTCACCACCAATATTCAGTTTTTTTGCAACTTTGTTTGAAATCACACCTTTCGACGTGGTTAATATGGCAACGCCGAGACCATCGAGAATTCTTGGAATTTCTCCTGCCCCCACATAAACACGGCGACCAGGCTTACTCTCTCTTGCAATATGCTGGATAACAGGTTCACCATTCCTGTCGTACTTAAGAAAAACGCGCAATTCCTTCTTGACTGGGTGATTAATAACAATAAAGTCCTTGATGTAATGTTCTTCCCTTAGAATATAGAGGATACGTTTCTTAAGATTTGAAGAAGGGACGTCCACCCACCGCTTGCCCATATGCAAGCCGTTGCGAACTCTTGTCAGCAAATCGGCGACTGGATCTGTCATGCTCACTTTTTGTTTTCTCTCCTTATTACCAACTGGCCTTCGTGACGCCAGGAATTTCTCCCTTTAAAGCAAGTTCCCGGAAGCAAAGACGACAGAGACCAAACTTTCTTAGGAAAGCGCGGGACCTACCACATTTTGCACATCTGTGATACTTGCGAACTTGAAACTTCGGTATTTTGTTTGCCTTGAATATGAGTGATTTTTTAGCCATTAATTAACCTCTTCTAAATCAGCCGCCTCTTCGGCGGGCCTGGCTGCTCGCTCAAAGCGATTATCCAGCCTGAACGGAAAACCGAGGGATTTCAGAAGAAGGTATGCCCCCTCATCTGTCTTGGCACTGGTGGTGATAGTGATGTCCAGTCCCCGTATTTTGTCAATCTTATCGTAATCAATTTCCGGAAACACAATCTGTTCCAGGATACCAAAACTGTAATTACCACGGCCATCAAAAGATTTTACGGAAAGACCAGTAAAGTCTCTTACACGAGGTAGAGCAATGCTTATAAGTCGCTCCAAAAATTCATACATGCGCTGGCGGCGGAGTGTTACTCTTGTCCCAACCGGATCCCCCACCCGAAGCTTGAAATTGGAGATGGCTTTCTTGGCTTTAGTTACCACAGCCTTCTGACCGGTAATTGTTGTGAGATCGTTAATGGCATGTTCCAACGCGTTCTTTTCTTCACGAGCATTGCCGATACCGATATTCAAAGAGATTTTTTGGATCCTAGGCACCTGATATGGATTTTTTAACCCAAGCTGTTTCTGAAGTGCTGGAGAGATATTATCCTTGAAAAGGGTGATCAGGTTGGGAAGATAACCATTCATATCAGTCGTATTTTTTCCATTGCCCTTGGGCTTAGCCGATGGCTTCGCTTTGGACTTTACCTTCGGTTTTGGTTTTGCTTTTTTTGTAGTCACTTTTTTCTTTGTTTCGGCCAACAGCTCTCCTAAGAATCGATATCTTCGCCTGTCTTACGGGCGACTCTAATCTTTCTACCAGTGTCCAGTAAACGATGACCAACGCGGGTCCTACTGCCCGAAACAACCAGCATCACATTGGAGGCGTGAACAGACGCTTCTCTTTCAATTATGCCCCCTTGCTGATTCTGTTGGGTCGGCTTCGAATGGCGTTTCATAAAGTTGATTCCCTCAATAATCAGTCGCTGAGACTTGGGATTCACACTGAGCACTTTACCCTGTTTTCCCCGGTCATCACCGGAAATCACTTCAACCGTGTCACCTGTTCGAATTCTCACTATATCACCTCCGGTGCCATGGAAATGATCCGCATAAAACCTTTTTCGCGAAGTTCGTGGGCTACAGGCCCGAAAATTCTTGTCCCCCGGGGTTCACCTGAGTCTGTAAGTAAGACGGCCGCATTATCATCAAACCTAACATAGGTACCATCTTTACGACCAACTTCTTTTCGCGTTCTCACAACCACAGCACGAGACTTTTCACCCTTCTTCACCATACCACCGGGGATTGCCTGCTTAACGGAAACAACAATAATGTCACCGATAGAGGCGTACCTCCGCTTGGATCCGCCTAACACTTTGAAGCAGAGTACTTCCTTCGCACCTGTGTTGTCTGCAACTTTTAATCTTGTTTCTGACTGAATCATGAATCTTCTTTATTTTGTGCAAATGAACTTTAGCGGGTTCTGCCTTTTTCAACTATCTCCGTCACCCGCCACCGCTTTGTTTTACTCATGGGGCGTACGGACAGAATCTTCACTTTGTCACCATTATTGCATTCATGCTGGCCCGTGTCAGCACTGTATTTCTTCTTTTTTATGATATACTTCTTGTACATAGGATGAAGAACACGTCGCTTCACTTCCACACGAACAGTTTTTTCCATACGGTCGCTCACCACCACTCCAGCAAGAATCTGTTTTTGTCCTCTTTCAACCATGATCGTTATGCTTCCGCCTGTCTGATTCCAAGTTCAAATTCATTAAGCACTGTTTTTATCTGAGCAATCTCTTTTCGCAAATAACGTAGCTGGAGTGGGTTCTCTAGTTGCTGGAGCGCCTTTTGAAACTTCAGTTTCTCCAACTCTTTCTGGACATCTATCAAGCGAGATTTTAGCTCATCAATTGATAATTCTTTCAATTCTTCTCTCTTCATACCTTATAAATCTGGATCAACCAGTAAATTCTCTTCGTTCAGACAATTTTGTTCTAACGGATAACTTGTGTCCGGCAATACGGAACGCCTCTGCTGCTAAATCCTTATCAACACCTTCCACTTCAAAAAGAATTCTTCCTGGCTTCACCACCGCCACCCACTGGTCTGGAGCTCCTTTGCCTTTCCCCATTCTCACTTCGGCGGGTTTCTTGGTAATGGGCTTATCAGGGAAAATCCTGATCCACATGCGACCATGCTTTCTGATCTGCCGAATGATTGCTACACGGGCTGATTCGATCTGTCCTGCAGTTACCCAACCGGGCTCCACAGCCTTCATGCCGAAACTACCGAATGCTACATGACTACCCTTGGTGGCCATCCCTCGCCGGCGACCACGATGCTGTCTGCGCCACTTAACTTTTTTCGGCTCCAGAGGCATTAGGTCGCCACCTCCCCGTTACAAATCCAGACCTTAACACCAATGATTCCGTACGTGGTTCGTGCTTCAGTAATAGCAAAATCAATGTCCGATCTCAGTGTCTGGAGCGGAACTCGGCCTTCACGGAATGTCTCCTGACGAGCAATATCGGCACCGCCAAGACGACCTGCTACACGAATCCTGATACCGTCCGCTCCCATCCGAATGGTAGATTGAATCGCTTTTTTTACAGCACGGCGATAACTGATTTTCTTAATAAGCTGCTGAGCAATATTTTCGCCCACCAGTTTTGCATCCATTTCAGGCCTTTTAATTTCCGAGACGTTGACCTGTGTATCCATGGTGTACTTTTCACCCGTTTCAGGGCTGACTTTTGTGGAAAGCTGTTTAACCTCTTCCCGAAGTTTGTCTACATCCTTACCACCCTTTCCAATGACAATTCCGGGCCGCGAAGTATTGATTGTCATGGTGAGTTTCTTAGAAGTCCGCTCAATGTCTACACGAGATATGCCAGCATTAGGAAGACGCTGATTCACATAACGCCTGAGCATAATGTCCTCAGAGACGTAGTTGGAATAATTTTTTCCGCCAAACCAGTTGGAAGACCACGGTTTGTTAATACCCAGTCGAAATCCCGTCGGATGTGTTTTCTGTCCCAAAGTTTCTCCTTTAATCTTTTTCTGCTACAACAACAGTCAGATGGCTGGAGCGCCGTCTGATTCGTGATGCCCTGCCCATGGAGGCAGGACGAAATCTCCGCATGGTTGGTCCTTCATCAACAAAAGCTTCCTTAACAAACAAATCTTCTCCATCCGTATTCGCTGTCTCCTCAGATTGAAGAAAGTTGGAAACAGCTGAATGTATAGTTTTCTCAATCACTCCTGATGCCTTCTGAGGCGAAAAATGAAGAAGGTTCAGTGCCGTCTCAACATCGCG
>DCXX01000028.1:42784-45791 GCA_002329125.1 Fidelibacterota bacterium UBA2125
GCTACTGCTTGCATCTCTACTATTTTCTGTCACCTGAGTGCACTCTAAATATCCGTGTCGGAGAAAATTCTCCTAATTTGTGACCAACCATATTCTCGGAAATAAATACCGGGATAAACTGTTTCCCATTGTGAATAGCCAATGTGTATCCAACGAACTCTGGAGTGATAACGGAACGCCTAGACCAAGTTTTTATGACCTTCTTTTTACCGCTCTTCTCCATCTGTGAAATTTTCTTTAGCAACTTCTCATCAATGAATGGACCTTTTTTTACGGAGCGGGGCACGGATTATTTTCTCCTTTTCGTAATGTAACGGTTAGATGCCTTATTCTTCTTCCGGGTTTTGTAACCTTTTGTCGGTTTGCCCCATGGCGTGGTAGGATGGCGTCCACCCGATGATTTACCTTCACCGCCGCCCATGGGGTGATCAACAGGATTCATGGCTACGCCACGAACTTTCGGTCGCCTGCCAAGCCATCTTGATCGGCCCGCTTTACCGATCTTCACAGTCTCATGACTTTTGTTACCCACTTCCCCGATGGTGACCATACATTTTTCGTCTACCATTCTCACTTCTCCCGACGGGAGTTTCAAAGTAACCATACCAGCGTCTTTTGCTAGCACTTGTGCACCGGCACCGGCACTGCGGACCATCTGTGCACCTTTGCCAGGTACAAGCTCAACATTATGAACAAAAAGCCCTGATGGAATTTTTGAAAGAGGTAAACAGTTACCAATCTTCAGGGGCGCTTTTTTCTGCGATGAAACAACCTGATCTCCGACTTTAATTCCATATGGTGACAAGATGTAACGTTTCTCTCCGTCAGTATAGTGCAAAAGGGCAATACGGGCAGAACGGTTTGGATCATACTCGATGGCTACAACTTTTGCAGGAATATCAAATTTATTTCGTTTAAAATCGATGATACGGTACTGACGTTTATGTCCGCCGCCGCGGCGTCGGCTTGTGATACGTCCTTTATTGTTGCGACCTCCACTCTTTTTTAGTGGCCGGACAAGGCTTTTCTCCGGTTTACTTTTGGTAATCTCCTCAAAAGTCGATACGGATTTTTGTCGTTGGCCGGGAGTGGTTGGTTTAACTGTTTTAACAGGCATTGTTAGCTTTCAACTCCTGTACCGTAAAGATCAATGGAGAAACCTTCATCCAGGGTGACAACGGCTTTTTTCCAGCTTGACCTCTTGCCTGAAGTCTTGATAACACGGCCGCCGCTCCGGACAGTCATTTGCTTACTTTTCCCAAGGAAGTTCATTGTGCGTACCTTTTTTACTTTCACATCAAACTTCTCCTCCACAGCCCGTTTTATCTCAATCTTGTTTGCGTGTGGATCAACTTGAAAAGCATACATATTCTGAGAATCCTCAAGTTGATTCATTTTCTCAGTGAGAATAGGGCGAAACAAAGTGTGTCTATTCTTATACATGCTAATTCACTGTCAATAGGTCATTGAGTTTCTTCAGCCCCTCTTTTTCAAAAAGCAGAACCTCCGCATCAAGCAGATCATAGGTCGATGCGTTGGTAGCCTCAATAACAGTTACATTGGGAAGGTTTCTGGCTGAAAGCACAACATTCTTATTGCTAGTTACAGGGAAAAAAGTGATTTTTTTTCCTACTATTCCCAGATTGTTCAAAATGTGAGTAAAATCTTTTGTTTTGGGTGATGCCAGCAAAACCTCTTCCACTACCATTATCTCTTTATCACCAGCCCGTTGAGAGAGAACGCTACGACGTGCTAACCTCCTCATTTTCTTGGGAAGTTTGTATTTATAATCCTTCGGTTTGGGACCGTGAGTTACGCCCCCACCTTTCCAAATCGGAGAGCGGATAGATCCTGCGCGGGCAACCCCTCGACCCTTTTGCCTCCACGGTTTTCTCCCCCCTCCGCGAACTTCAGACCGCGTTTTAGTCGAATGTGTCCCCTGCCGCGAATTGGTCATTTCGGACATTACCGCTCGATACACTACGTCGTCATTCGGCTCAATCTTGAAAACTGAGTCTTCCACTCTCACCTTTGAAATCACTTCGCCTTCAAAATTGTGTACAGGTAAATCCATCTTATTTCGTCACCACTACAATTCCGTTCTTTGCTCCAGGTACCGCCCCTTTTAAAAAGAGATGGTGATTTTCAGAATCAACCTTCATCACTTCTAGATTCTTCATTACAGCGGTGCGATTCCCATGTTGACCAGCCATTTTTGTTCCCGGCCAAACCCGAGAAGGGTCAGACGCTTGGCCGATAGAGCCTGGCGCTCTAAGCCGGTCCGACTGACCGTGAGTTTTTACACCCCCAGCAAAACCGTGACGTTTAACAACACCTGTAAAACCTTTACCTTTTGAAACGCCCTTGACTGTTACTAAATCACCTTCCCCAAAAATCGAAACTGTTACCTCATCACCGAGCTCTGGCATTTTCCCATGGCCCATAGGGAATTCTATCAAGTGTTTTTTTGCAGAGACATCCGATTTCTTAAAATGACCTTCAGCCGGACGGTTTGTCTGCTTTTCACTTTTTTCGCCAAAACCGATCTGTATCGCCGCGTAACCGTCTTTTTCTTCGGTCTTGATTTGAGTCACCACACAAGGTCCGGCCTGAAGAACGGTGACAGCCTGGCTTTCCCCATCATGGCTGAACAAGCGCGTCATTCCGATCTTTTTTCCAATCAATCCTGTCACGGTTATGCCTTGATTTCGATATCTACACCAGCCGAAAGATCAAGCTTCATGAGTGCATCAACCGTTTTCGGTGATGCGTTAAGTATTTCGATCAGTCGCTTATGCGTCTTTGTCTGAAACTGTTCTCTCGATTTCTTATTGACATGAGGCGAACGGAGAACTGTGTAAATGGTTCTCTTGGTTGGCAAAGGGATAGGACCGGACAAAACCGCCCCGGTTTGCTTGACCGTTTTCACGATCTTCTCCGTGGACTTATCGATCAGTCTGTGATCGTAGGCTTTGAGCCTGATTCTGAGTGTCTGTGCCGCCACCTA
>DCXX01000134.1 GCA_002329125.1 Fidelibacterota bacterium UBA2125
ACTGAACAAAATAATCGCTGTTTTCTAAATTCATCCCCATTTCGGTACCGACATAAATCCGGTGATCTCCCAAGATATCACTGAACGCGAAAACAGTTGTACCCATAGCACCCCAGAGATTGCTGTACATAGCTTGACCGCTAACAAGATCTAGTGTAAACCGAGTTTTATAAGCCTGAGTAAGGTATGAACCATCAGAATCTCGGTAATTCGATACGGCAAGTGGCTCAATAGATTCTACAGTAGTCGAATCAAAAATTCCGTCATTATAGTGTGCATATTCCGGAGCAAAAATCCACCTGGCAAAAGCATTATCTGCCCATCCAAGATCAATCTTATTCCCAACAGTGTCTTTCGCAACCTTTACAAGATCAAGAGGGTCCTCATCCGTACTCGTCAGAACGAAATTAGAAGGTTTAACCTCCATCTCTTCATGCGAGAGGGGATTGCTTAAAGAATAAATATCCCAACCTACTCCCGAATAGCCTGAGAAAACCAACATCTGGTCATCACTCGATAAGCTGAGCTGGAAGATACCGGTCAGGACATTGCTGATAGCACGGGATTCATCTTTATCCAGGTCAAGTATATAGAGATTCCATACACCGCTGGCGTCTGATGTGTAAGCCAACTCATTAGACGTATGGGCGAAAACAGGAAAGTTTTCACTGAAAGACGTATCGGTAAGTCGCTTAATTGTTCTCTTCTCAAATTCCATAAGAAAAAGATCTGTCTGCTCATAGTCGTGTTGAAACATATTATAATCATTGGGAGTCTCGAGATATGCACCACGGTCCGAAACGAAAGCAATGTATTGACCATCAGGAGACCAAGTTGGTTCCGAGTCAGAAAAGACATCATTGGTCAGGTTCTCCAGTTCCTTGCTCTCAAGATTATAGAGATAAAGGTCACTCGCATAGTCCTTGTTACCAATAAAAGCGATTTTTTTTCCATCAGGACTCCATGCTGCAGTGAAAATACCATCAAGTTCAAATGTGATTTTTTCCTTTTTTCCACTATCCACCTCAATAAGGAAAAGAGCATCAGAACCGCCCGCTTTTGCAGCGAGAACAATACGTTTCCCATCCGGAGACCAGGATATTCCCGGCTGCAAAAGCTTCAGTTCTTCAAAATCCGGTGTCCTGTTTCCTTTTACAAGTTTCTTTACCAATTCACCATCATTCGCGGAAATCAAAATAACATCTGAATAACCACTTCGGTCGCTGATCATTGCAATTCGGCTACCATCGGGAGAAAGAGCAGGAGAAATGTTGAAATAATTGTTAAGCTCTTTGTGATCGGTAATTTGCTGGGCGTAGTCTTCAAGCTCATCCCGGCCGGCCACGTCAGGCCAATATTCTTTTTTCAGATGTTTGTGCCATTGGTCCGTAAGATCCTCAAAACCAAGTCCCATAGACTTCTGAAATCCTCTCTGAACATTCTGCCGTCGTTTGGATTGGGCAAAAATCTCACCCACTTTCTGCCAGCCATATTTCTCAACGATAAACTTCCAGACGGACTGCCCACCCTTATAGGCCATATAATAGTTCAGTTCCTGAATTTCAGGAATCCTGTCATGTACGGCCACGTCCCTCATTGTCATATCCGCCTGAGTATCCCACTGACTGGAAAGGTATTCGGCAAGACCTTCATTCATCCAGAGTGGAATCACCAGTTGTATTCTGTTTGAGACAATACTTTGTGCTGAGCCGCCATAGATCAAGTCGTTGATTATGGCGTGGACAAGTTCATGGTGGATCACATGACGAAACTGATCGTAGGAACCTTCGAAAGGGATCACGATCCTATTTTTAAAAAGCTCCGTCACACCACCAACACCCTCCGGCATGTACTGCATGGTAACGTTAGTCTGTTGAAAGTCATTGTGGGAATTGTAGATGATGATGGAAACACGCTTACGGAGTTCCCAGTCAAGATATTTGGAGACCTGAGAGTAAGCTTTTTCTACCGCTTCTGATGTAAACTCGGCCAGAGGCTGTCCTCCCTTGTAGAAATAAATATCAAAATGAGGTGACTGAATAAATTCCCAGTCGAACTTCCTGTACTGGACCTTGTTCTGACCAAAAATCTGAGCAGCGGCAAAATCGGCCAGCAGGAAAGTTGAAAGAATAATTAAACTAACTTTTTTCATTCTCTATTTCTTACTCAATACAAAAGTGTGAGTTCCTTATAATCCAATCTCTACATACAAGGTAAAACATAGGCAGAAAAATATCTTATGTCAAGGGAGGCGACACAAATTCCTCCCCACATTTTATTTGATTGACGAGAAACCTTAAACTAAGTTTCCGTGCTATGAAGCTTCCGTTGTATTTCATATCAGATGTTCACCTTAATCTGAACAGTTCTGCTAACGAGGTCGAGAAGCGCGAACGACTGATTGAGTTCGTCCGGTACGTCTCCAAGACGGGCGGAACGCTCTTTATCGTGGGTGATCTGTTCGATTTCTGGTTCGAATACAAGCATGTCATGCCAAAAGCGTATTTCGATATTTTGACTGCCCTTAATGACGCAAAGTTAAATGGTGTGAATCTGCATTTCATTCCGGGGAATCACGACTGTTGGGGACGGGAATTCCTAGATGAGACACTTTTCAATAAAGTATACCCGGAAGGAGTCACCCTCGACATAAAAGGTAAACGATTCCTGATAAGCCACGGAGACGGCTTGCTGTCCTGGGACCGGGGTTACCGGGTACTTCGGAGTGTGCTGCGCAACCGGGTTTTTATATTTCTCTATCGTTGGCTTCATCCGGACATTGGTTACGCCATCGCAAAAAACTTTTCAAGGAACGATGACTATGACCACTATTCAGCGGAACAGAAAGAAAAAATCGTTGAAGAACTGATACAATACTCTGAAGAGCAATGCAAAAATGATATTGATTATGTCATTATTGGGCATTACCATCAACATAAGGATATCCGGCTGGAGAACGGACAGTTTCTCATCCTCGGCGACTGGATTAAGTACCATTCCTACGGTTTCTTTGACGGAGAAAGTCTGTCCCTGAAAAGTTGGAAGAATGAGAAAGTTGAATATTGACCCAAAACTAAAAAGGTGGGCTGTGGTGATGCTGATTGCGCTCACGAGCCTTTCATCCACAGGATGTTCCCAGGCAAAGAATCTGATCAACCGTTTCAAGAAAAAGGGTGATATTGAGACTGCCTCTCCCCAGACTGTTGAAGAACTTCGCGTCACCTACATTGAAGGCGACATGGGTGCGTTGGAAGAACTCATCGCTATTTATCAAGATGAGGAACAGCAGCTAGATGTACGGAAATCGGCTGTCCGTGCCATGGCAGAAACACAGC
Source organism: Fidelibacterota bacterium UBA2125 (assembly GCA_002329125.1). Lineage (GTDB taxonomy): Bacteria > Fidelibacterota > Marinisomatia > Marinisomatales > S15-B10 > UBA2125. Next base: position 3,336 of record DCXX01000134.1, read on the forward strand.
ACCCTCTTGCTCTAGATGCTCTCGCTGAATATGTGAAAAAAGCCGAAGCACTCAATATTGAACTCATGGTCACAAGTGTGGGAGTCCTTTCGCAATTCCAGGATGATCCTGTAGCATCAGGTGCCCTCATGGAATCAATCTTTGCCGTCGATGACAAACTGAGACAAATTCAAGCTGCCACCTTCAAGAGCCTAAAAAATGTGAAGCCCGAGAATAAGGTTCTGGCGCTCATTGACATTTATGAGCGGAGCCGCGCCGCTTTTTACAGCACCGCCACCATGGTTTCTAACACCTTGTCTTCTATGGATGAGGATGAAGTGATTCCTGTACTCATTTTCCTGGCGAAAGATGAGACACTGGATGTAAAGGCGAGGAATCGTGCACTGGAAATCCTTGCTGCAAGAAAGAATGATGCCAGGGTTGTGGAAATGTTCGTGGAGATGCTCACCGATCCCTCTATGGAAGCTCAGATCCGGGACTTCGCTATTCATACTATGAAGGAGGTAAAGGAGGAGCGTCTTATCCTCGCACTGCTGGATACCTACAGCCAGGGGCAGGCATCCTACTACTCCCTGCTCAGCACACTCCTGGATGCCCTGGGTAACTTCAACGACCCGGTAGTGAAACCGACTCTTGTTGAGATCGCCATGCAAGATAATATGCCCCGGTCACTCCGAATCAAGGCTATCCTGAATCTGGGCAATTTCAAGGATCCAGGAACATTCGAACTAATTCTTCCTATGCTGAAAGACCCTGAAAGCTACGAATATTATCCATATATCATTGAGCTGGCTCATTCGCTCGATGCCTATGATACATACAAGACAGAGATCAGAGACGCCGGTCTTATCGCCCAGGAGAAAGCGTTAGAAGCTTCTAAACTGGAAAAATGAATATTCCCCGGTTATTTCTTTGTCTCATTGCCCTAACCATGATCTGGGGATGTGGCGGCTCTCAAGGACCCCAGTCCCGCCCCTCACCGCCTAAACCGATAGCCACCACTGCTCAAGTTCCCACCGCCGGAGGATCAACCCAGGAGCGACTGGAGTTTTTCCCCACCGCCAACCGGGCACGGGAAAATATCGGCACTCTTATCACACTGTCTGAAAGCCGCGTAGATGCCACAATCACAGCCTTGTCTGATGAACTGATTACAACAAGTGAAAATAGCGAAATGACCGGTCTCCAGTCTCAGGAAGAAGCCACCTATAAAGACCTGATTTTTGACCTGGACGCATTCATCGGTTATCTACCGACGGATAGCAAATCTTACGCAACTACAACTAAGGGTAAGATTAATCTGGAAGCCAAATATTCCAGTTATTCTTTCTCCGTTTCCGGCAGTGCTGCTGATCAGGTCATGGATGAAATCGAGAAAAGTGCCATCGAATCCAATGCCCGTGCTTTAATGGAAGAACTCCGTACCATCGAATCAGCCTTGCCGTTGCCACCGGATAGTCTCGAAACGGGTAGCACTTTTATTTTTGAGTCTGATTCGGTGGATCTCTTCTTTGAGGTTGTAAAGAGCGTAGAGGAGATGACGAAAGAAATGGAAGCGTTGAGAAAGACAGTAGCTGATTATGGTACGGCCAAACAGGAAATGGTTTCTTTTCTTGACCGGGAGAAAAAACTCACCACCGATCTGGAAGAAAGCAAATCACGTATCGATCAAATGAGTGCCAGAATAGATACAACACGGACCATGCAGGCGCAGGCCGCTGACTCTATGGGCACGGTCATTCGACAGACTGATGCGGCATTGAAGGATCAGATTGGAAATCTTTCAGTAAGTATCATTGACAGCATCACAAGCCAAAAAAGTGAATCGGACTCACTTTTCTTTTCATTGGGTACAAGCATGTCATTTTTTCGCACCCAGATTGATTCTTTAAAAGGTGTGGTCCGCTACTACGATATCGCTGAAAAAGGGCTCCCTGAACTTGATGAAGATGTCCTAGATATTTTGAAGCTTCCTGTACTACGGCACAAGATCACTTTAAAAAACGGCACAATTATCGTTGGATTCAAACTTGCTGAAACTCTGGATGTGATCATAATGGAAACCACCTTGGGAAAACTGGTGATAGACCAGAATTACATCCTTGAATACGATGAGCAATATTTCCCTGGTCCTAAAGTAGAATTTGTCGGTGATTATGAAAAAGTAGAGTTTCCCAACTACGAAGAATTCTTGGGAAGAGTAAGAAACATCGGAAAAAAACGGGCGGATTTCGTGAAAGTCACATTTTTTCTCTGGGCCTCCACAACAGATCCCTTAGGGGTTGGAGAAGCCATGGTCGACGGTGCCACCACCAAGTTTACCACAGGCGTGATCAGCGATGCATCACTGGAACCGGGACAGATGGGCACATACCGTGTTGTTGTGGAGAAGCAGAAGGGAAGCAGGATATCCTACCGCACCAATGAGGTGACTTGGCGGGATTATAAAGCCAAGGAATAGATTTAGGAAACGGGCTCAGCTAGCCCTGCCATTTCCATCCAATTATCGATTCTCACCTGTGGGATCTTGTATTCCCGATACATTTTTTTAGTATAACCGGTTAGGTTCACCCTGTTGTAAATGGTGACGAACAGTATCCTGAATGAGTGATTAGGATCATCTACGATCTGGGCAAGGGTAAAGGCGGGTACGGAAACATTCCATTCAAAACTCACCAAACCTTCATCTTTCACCTCTTCACTCTTCGAGGATACACTTTCTCTCACACTTTCCATCAAAACAGTTCCATCGGCACTGACGATTTTGAATCCTTTGATGGGGAAATCGTACTCCCCTGAAAAAGTAAACTCAAATGCGGGATTTACTTTCCCTTTCTTAACAAGCTTCAGTTGAAAATCTGAAACAAGGTGGCCATGATACTTCTCCGCTGTGAACCTGTTCATGTCCAAAAGAAAACCGTAGTTCTCAGCCAAGACATCACCACTTCGGGACGATTTAATCTCCACTTCATAAAGAAGAGCCCAGTATTCAGGCGTGTTCAAGAAATTATCGAGGATTACCTGACGGTACGCTTCGATAGCATCATCCAGCTCTTTCAGACGTTTTTCGCCCGTTTTGTTCGCCTCGGCAAAGTCTTTCTGGAGTTGTTTAAAACGGTCATATTTCACAGCATTCGTCTTGATACCGTCCATGGTGGCGACGTGACTGATAAGGTCTTCCCGAGCCGCCCTGAGGCCGGTCAGCGCCTCTCTCGAAGCATCCAATTTAAAAGCAATATCAGAAAATGACGACGTCAACTCAAGGTAAGGTGAGTTGATATCAGAAAAACCGGCAGGTATACGGGCCATGAGTGAAGAATAACGGAGGCTGTCTTCAGTAAACCCCACCTCCTCTTCCCGGATACTGGCCTCGAGAGAGGTAATGCCTGTCTCCATATCTTCAAGCACATCCTTGAACTCAGAAATAAGTTCGTTTAAATCATCCAATTTACTTCGCTGTTGATCAAGAGCTTCAGGTTTGGCTTCAAGAAGCGTCTCAAGTTTTGTCTGCCTATTTTGGATATCATCAAGAGTTTGCCGGGCGGTTTGTCCTTCTTCCGGCTCTGTTTTTCCTGCCAGAAATTGATCAAAATGTGCGAGAGTCGCCTGAAGAGAATCCTGATAGCTATTGTATTCATCTTGCATGGACATCAGTTGTTTCCTAACCAAATCACCTTCTGAAAAAATTGGGTAGGTTTCAATGCCCGCAGACACATCTAAAAACCGAGCCTCAATTTTTTCCGCTGCCTGATGATTTTTCTTCACTTCTTTAGTGAAAGAACGGAGTTTCTTATCTAAATCACCCCTAGCGTCCGCCACCTCTTTTCTGAAATCATCCATGCCACGGCTCACCTGCTCCAGCTTTTCCCGCTGAGCTTCGAGAGTAGCCGGTGATGCCTCGAGACTTGAAAGAAGTTTCACACGCTCATCGTTGATTGCATCAAAGGATTCCCAAACCGTCCTTTCCTCACCAGGACTGGCAGCACCGGAAAGAAAATGTCTGATCTGCTTCTGAATATTCTCTAGAGTCGTTTGATTGCCACTGTACTCTGATTGCATTGATAAAAGCTGTTCACGAATCTTGTCTCCTTCTTTGGAAAACGGGTATTTTATTAGCCAGGTTGAAACATCTTTGAACTCTGATTCTACTGTTTGAGTTGACTTCCGGTTACGTTCTACTTCGCGGGAAAATGATGACACCTGTTTTCCCAACTCTTTTTGAAGCTCAGCAACCTTTTCAGATCGCTCTAGAATATCCTGCAGGAATTGATCCAAAGAAGGCACTTTGGCAACATCTTCCTGAATCGAAGTCAGAATTGCCTCTAATTCATTGGCAAGCCGTTTCGTTTCAGCAAACTCATCATCTTCAGTTGTGATCTTATCTTTTCTTTTTAAGACACCACCAAACATTTTTTCGAAAGCAGCACCATTTTTTTTGAATAAGGGCTCAGCTGTATTAGTTCTTTTTACAATATCACCGTAGGATGTGTATTGCTCTTTAAGCGAAAGATAAATAGGCGAATTTTGCGAACCCGTCGGAAACTGTTTTTTTATAGCTCTCTCTATACTCTTGAAAGAACTTTCCGTTTCTTTTACAGTGGCAAGGGCATCTTTGACACGTGCGCTAAACTGGTCCCTGCTGTAGGTCTGCGCAGATAGAGATGTTAGGAGAAAAAAGAACAGGCCGGTGAATAAACACCGGAAAGTGTGACAACCCTTAAGACTTGGGGCTATGTTGCCCCCATGAGTGTGACCATGATCGCTTTCTGGACATGCATCCTGTTCTCAGCTTCATCAAAGACAATGGACTGAGGGCTGTCGATCACATCGTCCGTCACCTCATCGCCTCGATGTGCTGGAAGACAATGGAGAAAGTAGGCCTTTTCGCCAGCAGCCTCCATCAGTTCTGAATTGACTTGGAACGGCTGGAATATTTTCGCCCTTTCTTCCGTTTCTTCTTCCTGCCCCATACTTGCCCAAACGTCAGTATAGACAACATCAGAACCTGTTGCAATATCAAATGGGTCATGGGAGATAACAATTTCACTCAAGCCGGTTGAACGCGTCTTTTCAACCAGTTCCTGGTCAGGGTCATACCCCTCCGGACATGCCAGTCCCAACTGCATAGGCAGTCGCTGAGCAAGAAAAAGCCATGAATGAAAAACATTATTTCCGTCTCCGATGAATGAAATCTTCAGATCATCCAGATGACCCCGGTGTTCTAATACCGTATAAATGTCTGCCATGACCTGGCACGGATGATTGTAGTCCGTGAGGCCGTTGATGACCGGCACAGTGGCATGCTCGGCCAGCTGGAGGATATGCTCATGATCGAAAACACGTGCCATGATTAGATCGTTATAGCGGGAGAAAAGCTGAGCCAGATCCTTCACCGCCTCACGCTTCCCTAGTCCCACATCAGCCGGCCCCAGAAAAAGCGCATGTCCACCGAGCTGGCACATACCGGTCTCAAATGAGACGCGGGTCCGGGCCGACGGTTTCTGAAAGATCATTGCTAGTGTTTTACCCCTGAGAAGATGATGAGGCTTCCCTTTGTGAGTCTCCATTTTCAAGCGGGTGGAAAGATCAAAAATAGCTTGAATTTCTTCCGCTGAGAAATCTGTTATGTGCAGAAAATCTTTATTCAACAATTTATTTAATTTGAATTAGAGAATATACCTGCTGAGGTCCTGATCCTGCACAATCTCCGACAGTCGACTCACGACCATCTCTTTCGTGATTGAGACAGACTCCGACGCAACTTCAGATTTTTCAAACAGGATATCCTCCAGTAAAGTAGTCATAATTGTGTGGAGCCGCCGGGCACCAATATTTTCCGTCGCTTCATTCACCTCAGTGGCAATCTGAGCGATGGCACTGATGGCCCCTTTCGTGAATTTCAGTTTCACTCCTTCTGTCTCCAGAAGGGCCGTGTATTGCTTGATCAATGCGTTCTGGGGGTGAGTAAGGATCTTGATAAAATC
>DCXX01000150.1:0-50613 GCA_002329125.1 Fidelibacterota bacterium UBA2125
TAAATATGATAGCCTTTTGCGTTGTGTCAGCGTTACTGACACTTAAGCTGTCTTGGGAAAAAACCAGAACTGGTGTAAGTACAGTAATAAGTATTCGCAAGTACTTCAAATCCATTATTTTTCTTGAGATCAGATTTTCTACTTCAGTAGAACCATCTTGCGTGTTTTTTGAAAGCCCTTAGCCTGTAGCCTGTAGATATAGACCCCGGCACTGACAGGGATACCCTGCTGGTCCTCCAGAAGTTTGAGGGTGCCGGCCTCATCCTGCTGCATGAGCTTAGAATAGTTCACCATGTCGGTGAACATGATGGCGGCTAAACGTCTTACACTATTTTCTTGGTCAGCCAATCAAATACCCCTTTTTGATATAGGCCAATAAAATCATCACAGGTTTTTAAAGAATTCTATCTTAAAGAAAATAGGTCAGCTATAATTCATTAAATGTGTGACGAGATTCTCTGAAGAAGATAACTTAAGCTTTTGTCGCAAGCGGAAACGGTGGCTTTCTACTGATCGGACAGAAAGATCCATCATTTCAGAAATACCCTCGGTGTTATAACCGGCCCGGAGGTATGTACATACCTTGAACTGGGAGCCGGTCAAGTCCGGATGCTTTTTGGTTATAATATGGATGAATGGACCATTATTTTGAGAGAACCTCGAAAAAAATTTGATCCAGTTATTTTCAGCTTTTATCATTTATTCTGGTTGATTCAACACAACACTTTCACCGTTTATTGACCTGGCAAAGATTAATATGAAAAAAACGCAGTAATGCTACGGCATTACCACGCAAACGGCGTAACTAGGCCCTTTTCGGCGGTATTAAGAGGTACCGTTGGTACCGTTACCTGAAATGTTTAAAGAGTGGAGGAAGGTTACCAGGTTGGTATTGGGGGACAGGTTGAGTTTTTTTCTCAAACGATAGCGACGGCTTTCTACGGACCGGATGGAGAGTCCCGCAAGATTTGCGATCTCTTTGGTGTTCTGGTTCATTTTGAGGTAAGTACAGATTTTCATGTCCGCCGGCGTCAGATCGGGAAAATTATGGGAAAGAGTTTCCAAATATCCGGGATAGGCAGTCATGAACTGCTTTTCAAACTCCTGCCAATCATTTTTTCCGTTGGAAGCCTCTTTGAGTTTGGACCGGAGTGGTTTTAAGACGGCCCGTTCCTCCTTGCTGGTCAGCAGGTTGGAAAAGTAGTCAACATCCTTCTTCAGTGAGTCTAAAAGTTCATTTTTTTGAATAACGTAGGTAGACATGTTGGCCAATTCACACTCTTTACACTCGAGCTCCGTTTTGAATACACTTCTGTCATGTTCGGCAATACGCCTCTTCTGGTCGGCGGTAGCTCGCTGGTTTCGGAAAAAAATAATGCCCAGACCCAGTATGAGGAATGTGAAAATAGAGGCCTGAGCGGTTTGTCGCCGCTTGGTTCGTTCTTCATCCAGGGCATGCTGATTGGTTTGAAGGCTCAGTGTCAGCTCGGAGCTGAGTTGAGAATGATCAATCTTGCGTGCTGAAAGGTCATCTTTTATTTCTGAAATACTATTTGATATAATTTCAGCGCCGCTCATATCTCCAAGCTGTATCAGAACTTGTTCTTTTTTCTCCAGAATTTGTATTTCATAGGTCAATAAGGAATCCAACATTTTTTCCTGGTTTTCTACAGATATATGGGTCTGGCCTGGCAGAGGGTGAGAAAAGCTTAGGGCAGTGAAACAAATCAAAATGCAATATTTCATTACATTAATACTACGCATTCTACGCATATATTGCGAACATTTTTTTATTAAATGCGTAGTGTTTTTTAAGCTATAATTGTAATATTATTTGGCGTCGGTAAAAGGTTTGCGTGGAATAAAAAAAATACCAATATTGTCTCAAATACCGAGAAGGGGATGATCTTATCCCATCTATCATTACCTTTTTTCTTTTAGTTCAAATGGGCCAAAATCGTGAGTTATCAATCAAAGGAGATTTTTGGAAAGTGAGTGGTAATAAAAGATAATATTTTGGAGGAAATATTTCAAAAACCACTACGCAAAATAATTTCAGGAAGAAAAATTTCCCTCTTCATCTTCCGTAACAATATTATGGCGGTAAAAATCAATGACAACTACGGTAATACTACGTAAATGCGTTAATTTGAAGTAGGAGGGCGGTTTTTCGGGATTGGGGAAAATGGTGGTAAGCATTTAAGGCTCTCAAGGGATTTTGGGAACTAACACCTGTTCAGGCGTTTCAGGTGAAGTAAATTCCTGTGAAATGTTTGTTGATTATGCAAAAATCAAGGTCTCGGCTGGCAACGGTGGCAACGGCTGTGTCAGCTTCCGGAGGCAAAAGTTTGTTCCCAAAGGAGGTCCTGACGGGGGTAACGGAGGTAAAGGAGGCGATGTTATCTTCAGGGTGGACAGTCAGCTCCACACACTTCAGGACATAAAGTATAAAAAATCCTATAGTGCTGCTAACGGAGGAGACGGCTCCAGCAGCCGGAAAACAGGTCAGAATGGAGATGATATCATTATACCTGTTCCACCGGGCACCGTCCTTACAAAAGTGGGAGAGAAAAGGATCGCCGCCGATCTGGTGAAAGAAGGGGACGAGTTCCAGGGAGCTGAAGCGGGCCTTGGCGGACGGGGCAATCATGAATTTGCCACATCCACGCACCAGTCTCCCCGTGAGTCTGAGCCGGGTAAGCCCGGTGAAGAGTTTATCTATGAACTGGAGCTTAAACTGCTGGCCGATGTGGGCCTTGTGGGCCTGCCCAATGCCGGTAAGTCTACACTCCTTTCCAAACTGTCCGCAGCCCGGCCAAAAATCGCTGATTATCCTTTTACCACACTGGAGCCGCATCTGGGCATTGTGAAATACGGCGATTTCGACTCTTTTGTCATGGTGGACATCCCCGGCCTCATCGAAGGTGCCAGCAAGGGAAAAGGGATGGGGATTCGGTTTCTTCGGCATATCGAACGGACGTCCGTCCTGGCACTTCTTATCGATATTACTGATGAGGATCCGGACGCTACCGTGTCTACTCTTCTGGATGAATTGAAAAATCATAACAAGGCACTTCTTAAAAGACCCAGAGTGGTGGTCTTTACCAAGCGGGACCTACTGCCTGCCGAGGCTGAACTACCTCAGCTTAAAGACGGCGAGACCGCCTCATTTATCTCCTCAGTTTCCGGGGAGGGGCTTTCTGAGCTTGTTCCCCAACTGGCACAACTTTGCCATGAAGACTGATCAACTCCGCTCACTTCTGACACTTGGGAGTATTCCCGGCATGGGGCCAGCCCGGATCCGGACAGCCGTCAGCACTTTCAAATCTCCCCGGGGTGTCTTTGAAGCCTCTTTCAATGACCTGTGCCAGATGAAGGGGATAAATATGAAGCTGGCCAGAAACATTTTGGACTTTTCCCGGACCGACAGTGCGGATATACAGATGGAAAAAGCTGCAGAATCGGGTGCCCATATCATTACCATCTGGGATGACAGCTATCCACCCCTCCTCAAAAAGATCTATGATGCACCTGTTCTCCTTTATCTGAAAGGGTCGGTAGAAAACCTTAATAACGACGCCGTGGCCGTTGTTGGTACCCGCAAGAGCACCCCTTACGGTAAGAGAGTGGCAACTGAACTGGGGGAAGGGCTTGCCTCGGCAGGGCTCACTGTGGTGAGCGGCCTTGCCAGTGGAATTGATACGGTGGCGCACAAAGCAGCACTGTCGGTAGATGGTCTTACCACGGCGGTGCTGGGGAACGGCCTTGACACAGTTTACCCCTCAGCAAACAGGCAGTTGACAAAGAATATTGAAAAGAACGGTACGATAATTTCCGAGTTTCCCTTCGGCACCAAACCGGACGCCTCCAATTTCCCCAAGCGGAATCGCATCATCAGCGGTCTTTCCCATGCAACCGTGGTGGTGGAAGCGGGAGACAGGAGCGGCGCCATTCTCACCGCTCTCGATGCCGTGGATCAGAACAGGGATCTGTTTGCCGTGGCTGGCCGCCTCACAGATTCGAAAAGTCTTGGTTGCCTCCGGCTTATCCGTAACGGCGCTATTCCGTATCATACTGTTCAGCATCTGCTGGATATTCTCAATCCACGCCTCAGTGAGCCGTTGACTTCGGTACAGAAGGAGATGGACCTCCATCTCACAAAAGAGGAGAAAAAACTGTTCAGCAAGTTAACAACCGACCCGAAACATGTGGACGATATTGTCACCGCTGCCGGAAGCGATCCTTCAACCGTTCTCACACTTTTACTTGAACTTGAACTGAAAGGGGCCGTTCTTCAGCTGTCAGGTAAACACTATGTACGTGCGTAGAAGAGGAAGGCAGATTAAATTTCTTGACTGAAGAAGATGAGTCTATGAGTTCTGATAACGACAAAAATAACAGGTGGTCCGCAGTTAAGGTTATGCTGGATAATGCGGAAAATGTCATCCTTTCCACACATATGAATCCGGATGGCGACGGCCTTGGATCACAGCTTGCCATGGCAAACTATCTTGAGAGCCACGGAAAGACCGGTACCATCCTTAATCCGTCACCTGTTCCTGAAGACCTCCATTTTATGATGGATTATGCCGATTTCCGCCACTACGATAGGGATAACCACAACCATCTCTTGGCGAAGGCTGACCTGGCCATCATTTTTGACATTGGTGATTATGGACGCTTGGGCTACCTGGGGGAAGATTTGCTTCAATGCAAAATGAAGACGATCTCTATCGACCACCACCCTCATGAAAATCAAAATGGTTTTTCTCATGTCGTTCACGATGTCTCTGCCTGTGCCACAGGTTACCTCGTCTACGATTTTCTGAAGTATGCGAATGGGTCTGAGCAGACTATTCCTGAAACAGTGGCCAATGGGCTCTACGTTGCGCTCATGACAGATACCGGTTCCTTCAGGTTCAACAATACCGATGCCAGGGCCCACGAAATGGCCAGTGAATTGATCCGGTCCGGTGTCAAGCCTTACGATCTTTATCAGCAGGTCTACGAGTCTATGCCCATGGAAAAGGTGAAGCTTATGGGAACTGTGCTGGAAGATATTCATCTTTCCGCTGCCGGTAGACTGGCATGGTTTACGGTCACCCGAGAGATGATCGAAGATACGGGAGCATCCAGTGGACATGTGAGCGGTTTTACGGACACTGTCCGGTCCGTGAAAGGTGTTGAAGTAGCCGTTATGATACATGAAATTTCCGATAACAAAACTCGACTGAATTTCCGCTCCAAGGGAAAAGTGAAAATTGACGGCTTGGCCCGGGAGTTTGGTGGTGGTGGTCACCCATTTGCCGCTGGTGCGGTTGTTAAGCAGGCTCTGGACACAACCAGAGAGGCGATCATCCCTGCAACTGTAAGTGAGATTGAGAAACAGTTGGGAAAAGACAGTTAGCTGTGAAAATCACCATTGCCAAAGATGCGGGCTACTGTTTCGGTGTGCGGGACGCCGTGAACCTTGCCTATAAAAGTGCCGAGGAAAACGGTGAGATCTACATGCTGGGAGACATTGTTCACAACGAGCAGGTGGTATCGGATCTGGCTGGTACGGGAACGAAAGTGGTAGACAATCTAAACGGGATACCCAATGATAAACCGGTCCTTTTCCGTGCCCATGGCACTGAAACCAAGGTGTGGGAGGATGCTCTCGGTAAGGGGCTGGACATTATTGATGCCACCTGTCCCCTGGTGCAGGAGATACATGATGAGGTGAGAAAGCTCGCAAAGGATGGTCGGCAGATCATTATTATCGGCGACCACGGGCATGACGAAGTTGTGGGCATTATGAGTCATGCGAAGAATTCCGTTGTCATTGCCTCACCAAAAGAAGCTCATGCTCTCAACAAAATGAAGCGGGCGGGCGTGGTGAGCCAGTCAACCCAGTCCATTGAGAATGTTCAGGAAATCATCAATATTTTGATGACAAAAGTATTCGATCTTCATTTCATCAACACGATCTGCTTTCCTACAAAGCAGAACCAGGAGCAGATAAAAACATTGGCTTCTGAAAATGATGTTATGGTTATAATAGGTTCATTTACCAGTGCCAACTCCAAAAGACTTACTCTGTTGTCGCTGGAAATAAATAAAAACACGTACCAGGTGAATAGCGCTGACGAAATCGATCCCTCGTGGTTTGATCAGGGGGAAAAAGTCGGTATCTCTGCCGGAGCTTCCACACCTGATTATCTTATTGATCAGGTCTACCAAAAGATTAAACAGCTTTCACCTGAACTCGAGGAGGTGTACGAATAATGGAAAAAGGTTCATTTGAAGTAAAGGTCGGTTTGGCAGAAATGTTAAAGGGTGGCGTCATTATGGATGTCACCAATGCTGAACAGGCAAAAATTGCCGAGGATGCCGGTGCCGTCTCCGTTATGGCACTGGAGCGCATTCCGGCTGATATCCGTGCTGACGGCGGCATTGCTCGTATGTCCAGTCCGCAGGTGATCAAAGAAATCCAGGAAACTGTCTCCATTCCTGTCATGGCGAAATGCCGCATCGGCCATTTTGCCGAGGCGCAGGTGCTGGAGTCACTAAGTGTCGATTTTATCGATGAGAGTGAAGTGCTAACGCCGGCGGATGAGCACAATCATATTGATAAGCACGCATCCAAGGTACCTTTTGTCTGCGGCTGCCGAGACCTTGGTGAAGCGCTCCGGCGTATTGGAGAAGGTGCCGCCATGATCAGAACTAAAGGTGAAGCAGGCAGCGGAAATATTGTTGAAGCTGTTCGTCACATGCGGCAGGTGCAAAAAGATATAAAATTACTCACCGTCCTTGGAGACGATGAACTTATGGCCAAGTCCAAGGATCTCGGTGCTCCTTACAGCCTGGTGAAACAGGTGGGCAAGCTTGGAAAACTTCCCGTTCCCAACTTTGCTGCTGGCGGCATTGCCACTCCGGCGGATGCATCTCTTATGATGCAGCTTGGGGCGGAAAGTGTTTTTGTAGGCTCGGGTATCTTTAAGTCGGAAGATCCACCGGTAAGGGCAAAGGCCATAGTGGCGTCAGTCACTTATTATAACGATCCGGCCAAGCTGGCTGAAGTTTCATACGATCTCCAGAAAGCGATGAAGGGTCTGGATATGGCTGAGATTCCTGAAGGAGAACGTCTCCAGGAGCGCGGCTGGTAGTGAAGCGAATTGGCGTCCTCGGATTGCAGGGGGCGTATGCCAAACATTTGGCTATTCTTCAACAGCTGGATGTCCAGGCTGTGGATGTGAGAAAGGGTGAAGATCTTGAAAAGTGCCATGGTCTCATCATCCCCGGCGGGGAATCAACCACCATGACCAAGCTCATCAATGAAATTGATATGCATGACGCCTTGCTCAAATTTTCCGTTGACCGTCCGGTGTTCGGAACCTGTGCTGGTATGATACTCATGGCCACCAAAGTAGACGATGACCGAGTGGAGACACTTAACCTTCTTGACATAGAGGTAGAGCGTAACGCTTATGGACGCCAGATCGATTCCTTTATTGATGAGCTGGATGTCACAACCAACGGTCACCCCTTTTCCATGCGCGGCATTTTTATCCGGGCGCCTAGGATCAAGAACATTGGTGACGAAGTTGAGGTTCTGGCATCTGTTAATGGTGAACCGGTCCTTGTTCAGCAAGGGCACCATATGGCGGCTGCATTTCATCCTGAATTAACGGGCGAGACGCGAATTCATAACTACTTTTCTACTCTGAAAGGAGAAATGTCACTTGCCTGAAAAAACCACAATTCTGGACAGGGTCCATTCACCGGCTGATCTGAAGAAACTGGATCGCCAGGAGATCGACCAGCTGTGTGATGATGTTCGCCAGCACATCATTGATGTGGTAGAGGAGAAGGGGGGACATTTTTCTTCACCTTTAGGTGTCGTGGATCTTACCGTGGCTCTTCATAAGGTTTTTGATACTCCCAAAGATCTGCTTATCTGGGATGTGGGTCACCAGTGCTATGCCCACAAGATTGTCACGGGCCGCCGGGACAATTTCCACACTTTGCGCCAGTATGACGGCATTAGCGGTTTTTGTAAACGTGACGAAAGTGAATATGATATTTTTGGCGCCGGTCACGCCAGCACCTCCATTTCCGCCGCTCTCGGCATGGCACGAGCCCGGGACCTGAAAGGAGAAAAACAGTGCGTCGTTGCAATAATCGGTGATGGAGCCATGACAGGTGGTCTTGCCTATGAAGGTATGAATAATGCTGGTGTACTCCCGAGCCAGTTTTTGATCGTGGTAAACGATAACAAAATGTCCATTTCACATACGGTAGGTGCACTGTCCCATTACCTCACTAAAATGGTGACAAACCCGCTGTACAACCGTGTCAGGGATAAGATATGGGAATTGACAGGGATACTTCCGGGAATCTCCAAAAAAGTTGTTCGCCGGACAGCTCATTCAATCCAGGAAGGTATTAAACATCTTCTCGTACCGGGAATGATTTTCGAGGAACTGGGGCTTAGATATTTTGGTCCTATTGATGGTCACAATATGGATGAAATGATAGAGACCTTTGAGAATCTGAAAAGTGCTTCATTTCCGGCCGTTGTCCATGTTTTGACACGTAAAGGTGTCGGCAAAGAAAAAGCGGAAACTGATCCGCTAAAATATTACTCCCTTTCCGGTAACGGGGACGGTCAGGCCCAAGAGTCCATTGCGCCGGACTACAGCAAAGTGTTCGGTTCTATCGCCTGTCAGCTTGCTGAAGAAGATAAAGATGTCGTTTGTGTGGTGGCTGCCATGCGGGAAGGGACAGGCCTCGTTCCGTTTGCTGAAAAACACCCGGATCGTTTCTTTGATGGCGGCATCGCCGAAGGCCACGCCGTTACATTTGCCGGTGGTCTGGCTGCATCGGGGATGAAGCCTATTGTAGCCATCTATTCCACCTTTTTGCAGCGCAGTTATGATATGATTGTTCACGACATAGCCCTTCAGAAACTACCTGTCCTTTTCTGTCTGGACAGAGGAGGTGTTGTGGGACCTGACGGCCCCACCCATCACGGTGTGTTTGACCTCTCTTTTCTCAGATCAATACCGGGTATAGCCCTGGCGGCACCGAAAGACGGTAATGAACTGCGGAATCTGATGTACACAGGATTGAATCACTGGAAAGGTCCTTTTGTGGTGCGCTACCCGAAAGCGACATCCTTGGTTTTCGATGAATCGTTGGCGCCTGAGGCAGTTGAAGTGGGAACGTGGGAAGTTTTGAAGGAAGGAAACGACCTGGTAATCCTGGCTGTTGGTAGCATGGTTCCTGAAGCACAACATGCCGTTGAAAAACAGAACCTGGATGTTCAACTTGTGAACGCCCGTTTTGTTAAACCCTTAGATGAAAAAATGCTGGATGAGATAAGTCGACAGTTTTCAACAGTTGTCACCATTGAAGAAGGTTCTCTGGAAGGTGGTTTTGGACCAGCGGTCCTGTATGCATTGAATGAAAGAAATTTTGGTGGGAAAGTGCATCATCTGGGAATTCCTGATGAGTTTGTGGAACATGGTGATCGGCGACGGCTGTTGAACGACCTCGGCCTCACCTCGGAGAGGATTGCCGAAACTGTATCAAAACTGGTGACTTCAACCACTTTTTCTCAGTAGTCTGAACGGAGCATAGAATGAATTCAGCACTCCTTGCCGTAATCGGTTTGTCGACCTTCTATTTGGGTTACCGTTTCTATTCCAGTTGGATCTCTAACAAGATTTACAAGACTGATCCCGACCTAAAAGTACCTGCCCATGAACTGAGGGACAACGTGGATTTCGTTCCTACGAAAAAGCACATCCTTTTTGGTCACCATTTCACCTCCATCGCCGGTGCTGCGCCCATTGTCGGTCCCTGTGTGGCTGCCTACTGGGGGTGGCTGCCCGCCTGCCTCTGGATTATCCTCGGAACCGTTTTTATGGGTGCTGTTCATGACTTTGGTGCACTGGTGGTGAGCGTTCGTGAAAAGGGGCGGAGCATTGCTGATGTAAGTAGCAAGATTATGAGTGATAATGCCCGCATTATGTTCCTTCTTTTTGTTTTGATGCTTGTTTGGCTTGTACTGGCTGTTTTTGCAATGGTCATTGCCGATCTTTTTGTGGTTGTTCCCAGCGCTGTGCTTCCTATCAATATTGAGATTATACTGGCAATCGGGGTCGGTTGGCTCATTTATAAAAAAGGTGTAGATGCACTTGGCCCCTCCCTTGTTGCTTTGTTATTGCTCTACTTTTTTATCTGGGTAGGAACAAAGACACCCTTAAGTTTTGAGAGCCTGGGCATGTCACGGGCCGAAGCGTCTACTACCTGGGTTGTCTTGCTGTTTACCTACTCGGCTATTGCAAGTCTTTTGCCTGTCTGGTTCCTCCTTCAGCCGAGAGACTACATTAACAGCCACCAGCTTCTTGTCGGGCTTGGATTACTTTATGCAGGAATTTTTTATGCCCGGCCCCTCATTGAGGCGCCGGCCGTCAGGTTGGCGGTGGATCACGGCGCACCATCTATGATTCCTCTTTTGTTTGTTACTATTGCCTGTGGTGCCATCAGTGGTTTTCACGGTCTTGTCGCTTCCGGTACCACCTCCAAGCAAGTGAACCGTGTGAACGATATACGCCTCATTGGCTACGGTGGTATGCTGGGGGAGGGGACCCTGGCCTTGGCATCCATGATCGCGGCGGTGGCGGGAATTTCCCTCGTGGCTGCCTGTACGCTCCCTTCTCAGGGACAGGTTGAGAATCTGTCCTGGGCCGTTTATTATGATAGCTGGGCCCATGCCAGTGGTAACAAGGCGTCAGCTTTTGTTCTGGGCGGAGGTGCTCTCATTCAGGAATTGGGTGTTCCGGCCGAGCTGGCTAAAACTCTAATGGCAGTCCTGGTTATTTCATTTGCCGCCACAACTCTGGATACTGCCACACGTATTCAACGGTTTGTCCTTTCTGAACTTGGTAGTGCCGTGAATATAAAACTGCTCACAAACCGGTATATTGCAACAGCTGTTGCTGTTCTGCCGGCCCTTGCTTTAACTCTGTGGAATGTGAACGATCCGTCCACCGGTGCGGCCAGACAAGCGGGATGGGTGCTGTGGCCCATATTTGGCGCCAGTAACCAGATGCTGGCTGGATTGACACTAATGGTGGTAACACTCTACTTCTGGCAGCTTAAAAGACCAGTTTTGCCTGTACTTATTCCCATGATCTTTGTCATGACAGCAACACTTGTGTCTATAGTTATAAAGACAACAGATTTTTTTGCAAACAACTGGCTTCTTTTCGGCCTAAATCTGTTTCTGATTGTCCTTTTTGTCTGGATGATCTATGAAGGAGTTCAGACTGTAACCAGAAGCCGGGTGACGGGATAAACTGAAATGTCTTCAAACGGGAAACAGCAACTGGATCTTTTCTCTGATTCTGAAGCACTGTGGAAGAAAGAATCCTCTTCCGATGGTGAACGCAAATACAACTTTGAAACCGTCAGCGGCGAAAAAGTAGACCTTCTCTATTATCCCGAAAAGCCCAACGGTGAATTCATGGAAAAGATAAGCTTTCCAGGGCAATACCCTTACACAAGGGGTATCCATGCCAACATGTACCGCGGAAAATTGTGGACCATGCGTCAATTCTCAGGTTTTGGCACCCCCAAAGAGACAAATGAACGTTATCATTTTCTCATGAAAGAAGGGCAAATGGGTCTTTCCGTGGCTTATGATATGCCTACCCTTATGGGTTACGATGCGGACCACCCTATTTCCGAAGGTGAGGTGGGAAAGTGCGGTGTCTCCGTCTGTTCCCTCAAAGATATGGAAATGCTATTTCACGGTATCAATCTTGGTGATGTGAGTGTTTCACAGACCATTAACGGCCCTTCTATCGTTTTGCTGGCCCTCTATATTGCTGTTGCTGAAGGACAGGGAGTCCCTTTAAAGGATTTGAGAGGAACGCTTCAAAATGACATCCTGAAGGAATTTATTGCTCAGAAAGAGTGGATCTACCCGCCCAGAGATCACATGAGGATTATTACCGATATCATTGAATTTTGTACCGATGAGATGCCACAGTTCAACACCGTTTCCATCAGCGGCTACCACATCCGGGAGGCTGGCTCCACTGCCGCCCAGGAACTGGCGTTTACACTGCTGGATGGATTCTGTTATGTGGAGCATGCAATAGAGCGCGGTATTGATATTGACAAATTCGCACCGAGACTCTCTTTCTTTTTCAACTCCCACCTCGACTTTTTGGAAGAGATCGCCAAATTTCGGGCTGCCAGACGTATCTGGGCGCGGCATATGAAAGATAAGTACCTTGCAAAAGATCCCCGTTCCTGGAAATTGCGGTTCCACACACAAACAGCCGGTTGCAGCCTCACGGCCCAGCAGCCGGAGATCAATATTGCCCGTACAGCTTTCCAGGCCATGGCCGGCGTCCTGGGTGGGACACAGTCCCTCCACACTAACTCCATGGATGAGACGTTGGCCTTGCCGTCAAAGAAAGCCGCCGAGATTGCATTGCGAACACAACAAATTATTGCCTATGAAACGGGCGTGTCTAATGTTGTCGATCCGCTGGGAGGGTCGTGGTACATCGAATCACTTACGGATAAACTTGAGAAAGAGGCGGAAGATTACTTTGAAAAAGTAAAAAAAATAGGTGGCGTCATTCCCGCACTTGAGGAAGGTTTCTTTCAGCGTGAGATTGCTAGGTCAGCCTTTGAATATGAGAAAAAGATTAATGAAAATAGTCGTATAGTGGTGGGGGTGAATGATTTCGTTAAGGAGGATGAGGAGATAGAAATTCCTCTCATGGAGATCGGTTTGGAGGCTGAAGAAAAACAGAAGAAAAAATTGACCGAGCTCCGGGATAGCCGCAATCAGAAGAAAGTTGATGCTGCGCTCAAACGAGTAGAGGAGACATCTCGAGATGGATCAAACCTGGTTCCTCCCATTGTGGCAGCGGCGAAGGAAATGGCCACCATGGGAGAAATCGTTGATGCCATGAAGACAGTTTTTGGAGAATGGACAGAAACACCTGTAGTTTGAAAGGGTGAAGAATGAACAAGAAGTTCCTAGTTGTGATTGTGGCCGTTGCCTTACTTATGATCGTCTGGGTTGGTTTAGGTTTTGAAGGGAATGAACTTCCTTATGTTACTATTCGGGAATTGACGACCAATTATGAAAAAAAACCGGGGAAACGTTTCCGATTGGGCGGGAATGTGAAGGAAGGTTCAATTCTTCATAATGAGGATGACCTTCTTGCCCTTTCTTTTGTTCTGATGCAGGAAGGCAATGAACTGCCTGTCAGTTATCACAAGATCGTTCCTGATATGTTCAAGGATGGTTCTGAAGTGGTTGTGGAAGGCATTTACGATGGTGAATATTTCCATGCGGACAACCTGATGACAAAGTGTGCTTCCCGCTATGAAGGCGACCTTCGGGACATGGAAACATTTCTTTAGCCCTGTTCGTTAACCCTATTCCATAAAGCAATGCCTGTTTACGGTGCCTCACTCCTCAGTATCAGTCTCGGTTTAGCTGTACTTACAATTTTTCTTCTCGTCCTTTTCTTACGCAGGAATGATGACAGATTTTTCTTTGTGGCCCAAAGAACAAGCCTTAGTGTCTGCTTTCTTGTGACTTTGGCCACGGTGACGCTGTTGGCGAGCCTCGTAAAGGGTGACTTTGATGTTGACTATGTAGCGAGATATACCAGCTTGGGGACACCTACACTGTACAAGTTTACAGCAATATGGGCGGGGCAATCGGGATCGCTCCTTTTCTGGCTTTTCGTTCTTTGTTGCTACTCGGCAGTGGTTTTACTCCAAAACAGGAACAGGCATGAGAAGCTCATGCCTTACGTCATCATGACCCTGGCCGTTGTCCAGACCTTTTTTTTGCTTCTGGTAAACTTTGTAGCCAACCCCTTTTCACCGGTAGAGGCCAACTTTCCGGTTCACGATGGGCTTGGACTCAATCCTCTTTTGCAGAATCCTACCATGGCTATTCACCCGCCCATGCTCTATCTGGGTTATGTCGGTTTTTCTGTTCCCTTTGCTTTTGCTATAGCAGCTCTTTTTTCTCGGCAATTGGATGCGGTCTGGGTCCGGAGTATCCGCCGGTGGACGCTGTTTACCTGGTTGGCTCTGGGGCTTGGAATTCTCCTGGGCGGCTGGTGGGCTTATAATGAGCTGGGATGGGGCGGCTACTGGGCTTGGGATCCTGTTGAAAATGCCTCCTTCATGCCGTGGTTGACTGGTACCGCCTTCATTCACAGCATTATTATTCAGGAAAAGAAAAATATGCTGAAAGTGTGGAATATGATCCTCATTTTCGTGACGTTTGTACTCTGCATATTTGGGACATTTCTAACACGAAGTGGAATAGTTTCTTCAGTCCACTCCTTTACAGAATCTTCCCTGGGGCCCATGTTTCTTACGTTCGTCTTCCTGATTCTGGCGGTAAGTATTTATCTGCTTCTCACAAGACTTGATGATCTGAAAACTGAGAGGCGACTGGAATCATTTATTTCCAGAGAGAGCGGTTTTCTTTTTAACAACGTTATCTTTGTGAGTATCTGTTTTGCCGTTCTATGGGGAACCATGTTTCCAATAGTTTCAGAAGCAGTCACAGGGACGCAGATCACTGTGGGAGCGCCTTTTTTTAATCAGATCACCATTCCCATTGGCCTTATACTACTTTTTCTTGCGGGCATCGGCCCCCTGTTGGCATGGCGGAGAACTTCTAAAGAGAGTTTGATCAGGAACTTTTCCATTCCTGTTCTCACAGGTCTTGGGACAGTTGTTGTGGTCATGGGTTTTGGTCTAAGGACTATTTATCCTCTGGTGACGGTATTTCTCACAGCCTTTGTTACCGCCACTGTAGTTCTTGAATTTTGGAGGGGTGTCACTGTTAGGACAAGAAAATTTGGCGAAAACCCCTTTATTGCTCTTTTGAAAATGATCTCCAAGAACCGGTCACGTTACGGTGGTTACATTGTTCATATGGGAATCGTCTTCATGTTTGTGGGATTTATCGGCAAAGCTTTTGATAAAGATAAGGAATGGAGCATGTTAGTGGGAGACGAAGTTCATATTGCAGGGTATGATATTGTTCTTACGGATTTGAATGAGGAGGAGAGGCCTAACCACTTCGCCTGGATTGCGACGCTAGATGTGGTCAAAGAGGGAAAAGATGTGGTGTCACTACATCCTGAGAAACGTATCTATTTTCACCGCAATCCCAATCCCGACAGGCGGCAGCCCCACAGCGAACTTTCTCTTTACTCCACGTGGCGGGAGGATGTCTATTCTGTCTTTGGTGGAATTGACCAGGATAAGGGATTGCTTACCATCAAGATCATGGTAAACCGCCTGGTACGTTTTGTCTGGTTGGGTAGCTATTTGCTTCTTTTCGGTACTGTTATTTCCCTTTGGCCCAGCCGCGGATTTGTTAAAGGAGCCTGAGATGTTCGCAACTATTATGACCGTTCTGACATTTGTTGTGGTACTTGTCTTTTCTGTACAGCCGCTTTTTGTCTCGAAAGGAAGGAGCAGGAGTAGTTATAAAATGACGGCTGAGGCTCTTGAATTGCGTAAACTTTCACTGTACGAGCAGATCAAGGAGTTAGAACTGGAGTATGAAATGGGAAGTATTTCTTCAGCTGATTTTCAACTTAACAGAAGCGAACTCAAGCGGGAAGTATCAACGGTGCTGGAAAAGATGAATTCCATCAGTTTAGAATAACTGATCCAACATTTAGTGCTTTCTATAAAAAATATAAATAAACAGTTTGGCCACAGGCCTGTGCTCAGGGATGTTTCCCTTGAAATCGGGGATGGTGAATTGCTCGGTTTGGTTGGTCCCAACGGCTCGGGAAAATCGACACTTTTGAGAATAGTGGTGAGAGTGGTGAGTTGTGATGGTGGATCCATCTCATGGAACGGTAACTCAATTCTCAATGCCGGAGCAGACCAGCGTCGCCCCCTTCTTTATCTCGGTCATGAGCCAGGATTCTATCCACCGCTTTCTGCCGCGGAGAATCTTCTCCTCATAGCAAAACTTTATGGTTTGGAACCATCGCCGGCGGATGTTGAAAAGAATCTGTCTGAAGTGGGACTTGATCCCGCTAGAAGCGGACCCATCAGAGAGTTTTCCCGGGGTATGCTTCAGCGTTTGGCACTTGCGAAAACACTTACTATTCCGTGGGAGCTTCTTCTTCTGGATGAACCTACCACTGGCCTTGACAAACAAGGAAAATCAATGTTGTCACAACTGATAGAAACTTGGCGCAAGGATGATAGGTCACTCTTGCTCGTCTCTCATGATGAAGAGTGGCTCTCATCTCACTGTGACAGGATGGTTCAGTTGTCCAACGGCCGTATCCAGAGAAGTGAAGTAGACGGGGAAAAGTCGGTTCAGACTGAATTGGTGGGAGAGGCTTAATGCTGGCAGTCCTGGTTCGGAAAGATTTGCTGATAGAATTCAGGAGCCGGGAGATTCTGATCTCCATGATCACCTTTGGTGCGGCTATTACGTTGCTTTACGCCTTTTCTTTTCGACCTTCTCCTGAATCTATGCTGACATTCGCACCTGGATTGATGTGGATGGTCTTTCTTTTTGTCAGCGTTCTGGCGCTACACCGCTCCCACAGTCTTGAAAAAGAATTTGACGCTTTTTCCATGATTCTTTCTGCTCCCGTTGAAAGAAGTGTTCTTTTTATTAGCAAGTATCTGAGCGGATTCATTTTCCTGGTTGTTGCCCAAATGGTTCTGTTGCCACTCTTTTTTCTTTTCCTTCAGCTACCGCTCCCGGCCAACCTTGCGCAGATGGTGGCTGTTTTTCTGCTTGTGGACTTGGGGATTAGTGCCGCCGGCAGCCTTCTTTCCGGTATAGTCATGCGGGTTCGGGTGAATGAGATGCTTTTGCCGCTAATGCTCTTTCCTATGGTGACGCCGCTTCTCATCAGCGCTGTAAAGAGCACTGCCTCCATCATGGACAGTCAACCGTTCAATCAGTGGAAACTGTGGTTTCAGCTTATTTTGAGCTTCGTCATTGTTTTTAGTTTAATAGGTTATTTAATCTATGACTACGTGAGTGAGGAGTAATGGAGTCGTTTCATTCCAGGCAAAGTTCAAAGGTCATGGCCGGCATTCTCGCTGTTTTTTGGGTTGTTGTACTCTATCTTGTCCTCAATGTAACACGGATCGACCCCGATCAGCAGATGGCTCAAAAGATTTTTTACTACCATGTGCCGTCTGCCTGGGTTGCGGGGCTTGGTTACCTTGTTGTTATGTTTGCGGGAGTCCTCTATCTTACTAAAAAAGATGAGAAGTGGGATCATCTAGGGCTGGCTGCGGCGGAACTGGGGACACTCTTTTGTGCTCTTGTTCTGATTACTGGGCCCATCTGGGCGAAACCCATCTGGGGTGCTCCGTGGAGCTGGGAGCCACGTCTCACCACTGTACTCATTATGTTTCTCATTTATATAGGATACTTTATGGTACGCAATTTCGGTGATGAGGGGGAGCGGACTCGTAGAATATCAGCGGTCTTAGGCATTGCAGCATTTTTTAATGTTCCTATCATCTATGTTTCAGTAAAGTTTTGGGCTGCCGATGCCCAACTTCACCCGCAGCCAGCTATGAGCCAGCAGTCTCCTGATGTTTTCTGGACCTTTATGCTTTCACTTTTGGTTTTCACCCTGTTGTTTGTCCATCTACTTCGTTTTAGAGTTCATATTCTGAAACTACGTTCTATAGTGCTGGGAATGCGATATGATGTATAAATACTTCGGCTTTTTTCTTGCCGCTTTCTTGGTAATTTCTGTAGCTATTTGTAGTTGGATTTACGTCATCTACCAACAGGAGAAAGAATTGTTGACAGAATTAAAAAGATTGAACACAAGTAAGAGTGAAGTAGAATAGTTATTATGTCTAAGAAAACAGTTCACGTTGTAGGTACAGGAACCATTGGAGAACCTCTTATTGGTCTCCTCTCCGATTACAAGGAATCGCTCGGTATAGATGAGGTCACTTTTCACAAGAATTCACCACTCACCTATGAGCGTGCTAAAGTAAAAGACCTTATTAGACGTGGTTCCGCGCTTGCTGTTGATGAGGAGAAGGTGGAAAGTTTCAACGAGATTGGTCTAGAACCCTCTTTCACCGCTGAAGAGGCCATCAAAGGTGCTTCCGTAGTCATAGACTGTACGCCGAAAGGGATCGGTCACCAGAATAAGCACAAGTACTACGAGAAGTTTTTAGATGATGGGAGAGGTTTTTTGGCGCAGGGGAGTGAACAAGGTTTTGGTATGAAGTATGCTCGAGGGATCAACGATACGGCTCTCGTTAACAGTGATGATCAGTTCGTTCAGATCGTATCCTGTAACACGCACAATATTGCAGCATTGACAAAATCAATTAGCATGGTTGGCGATTCCGAAACTTTGGATGAAGGTCGGTTCGTCTGCATTCGCAGGTCCTCCGATATCAGCCAGACCGGTACTTTTGTACCGGCCCCCGAGGTGGGTGAGCACGGCTCCGAGGAGTTCGGGACCCATCACGCTCGGGATGCATACGAACTGTTTCAGACCATTGATCGGACCCCCCATCTATTTTCCTCAGCTATGAAAACCAATTCTCAGTATATGCATGTCATCTGGTTCAATTTGGAGCTCAAGGAAACTTTGACGTTGAATGATGTCATTGATAGACTGGATGCCAATCCGCTTATTGCCCTCACTGAGAAGACCAGTTCCGGCTCTGTTTTTTCCTTTGGACGTGACCATGGCCACTTTGGTAGAATTCTTAACCAGACAGTTGTTTCTGTTCCCACTCTGGCCGTACACGGTGGTAACGAGGTGGTTGGCTACTGTTTTACTCCTCAGGACGGGAACTCGCTCCTCAGTTCCATCGCTGCCGCCACATATTTTCTTTATCCTGATTCATATGAAGAGAAGATTCAGATACTGAGCCACCTCATCTTCTCTGAGGTTTAATACTACCTTTCATTATCACATTTGGTCAGTCTCATTTCTGAGGCGTAACTTTTCCTGATGAGTAAAATTCAACTGAGTAGAAAGAATAATGTCTAACACAGCTGAAGAAATTGAAATCCGGTTCAGAGATGACCTGATTTCTTCTCAACTTATTGAGACGGAATCTTCAGGGCTTCTTGCAGTGTCCGGTGGTATCGATTCGGTGGTGATGGTTTATCTTTTCGCCCAGGTACGGGATAATTTCAGGCTTACTCTTGCTATTGCTCATTTCAATCACTCCCTCCGGGGTGAGGAATCGGATGCAGATGAGGATTTTGTAAAAGATCTGGCGAAAGCGCTGGGTATGCCATTCTTTTCAGAAAAATGGGCGTCATCAGAACGGGGTAACTGGGAAGAAAGGGCCAGGGAAGCGCGGTACAGTTTCCTGAATAAAACGCGCAAACAATTAGGTTATGACTGGATCGCCACGGCCCACCATGCAGATGACCAGGCTGAGACGCTTCTTATGCGGCTTGTGGAGGGGAGTGGTTATCGTGGTTTGAGGGGGATTTCGGAGCGGAACGGGAAAGTTGTTCGGCCACTGCTAAAATTCAGTAAGGCTGAATTCACCCATTATGCCGGTGAGAACGAGATTTCCTTTCGGGAAGATTCCTCCAATCAGGATACTCGTTTCCGGAGAAACAGAATCCGGGAAAATATTTTACCACAAATCAAAAAGTTGAACCCTCATTTTTCACAAACAGCCCAAAGAACCGCATCCAACATGGTGGAGATTGCGGAATGGGTAAAAGAACATTTGCACGACCTTTACGGGAGGGCTGTTTCAGTTTCTGACAATGGCCTTATTCAAATCGATGAAAAAGAATTAAAGAAAGTTTCCTCGTTCCTTCAGAAGGAATTGGTGAGGGAAGTAGTGAATGAAAACGATATTCCCTGGCGCGGTCATGTTTGGAACAACCTCAACCATTTTCTTGAAAAGGCGACTGTAGGAGATATAATGTTTTTACCGGGGGATTGCAAAATTCTTAAAGATCGTGATCGATTCCTCGTTATGAGGGAAACAGATTTGGAAGATCTCAATGCTTTTCAACTGGATACCACCACACCTGTCTCCTTAAAGGTGGGAGGCCACAATTTCACCATGGACCTAACAAAAGAGCCAACTTTTTCCTCCGATGGTGATACCGAGTTCATTGATTTTGACCAGCTTGACCATGAATCGCTTTATCTTCGCCTTTGGCAAGCGGGCGACAGGATGGTACCGCTCGGCATGAGCGGGCATAAAAAAGTGAGTGATATTCTGGTTGATGCCAAAGTGGACAGATTTTCAAAGATGTCACAGTATGTCCTGACATCCGGCCATGAGATCGTCTGGCTCTGCGGGCTTCGGCTGAATAACAAGTTCAAGGTGACGTCTTCCACTTCCTCTGTGGCGCGATTGAACTGGAGCCACGCTGAAAGACCGGAGGCAAATTGAAAGAGTTTCTGTCAGAGCAAGTCATACGTGATCGTGTCCGTGAGATGGCTGCAGAGATATCAAAGGATTACAGTGATCACGCACCCATTTTTGTAGGTATCCTAAACGGTAGTTTCATCTTTATGGCTGATCTTCTGCGTGAATTGACAGTGGATTCTGAAGTTGATTTTTTGAAAGTTTCCAGTTACGATGGCACCGAGTCCTCCGGTACCGTACATCTGCTTAAAGATATCTCAGCCGAAATTACCGGCCGGGACATTATTATTGTGGAAGATATTATTGACTCAGGTTTAACCATTAACTTTATTGTTCGCAGGCTGAAAGAATCTGATCCTTCGTCAGTGGCTGTGGCAACTTTGCTTTTCAAAAAAGAGGTTGCCCAACTAAATTTTGATCCTGATTACATCGGATTTACAATCCCTCCGGATTTTGTAGTAGGATATGGCTTGGATCATAATCAAAAAATGCGGAACCTCAGGAATATTTGTGTGTTGGATCAAGAGGATATAACTGCGTGACACAGAAGACCGACAAAAAAGATCATAAATCTCCCTCTCAGAATAAACCTGGCGGCGAAGGTGAAAACAAGTTCCAGTGGAAACAGGCTGGGAAAACATCTGTTGTCTGGATTGTTGTTCTTGTTGTGGCCATTTTCCTCTCGAACCTTTTTACTGCCAAGAACCGCAATGAAGTAGAGGTTCAATATTTTCAGTATAAGGATTTCCTTACGTCAGGGGCCATCCTGGAGGCTGAAGTCATTGAAAAAGAATTCCACGGAAAGCTTAAGGAACCCCAGGAGATCTTTCGCGAAGGGCAAAAGGTTGCTGATTATACCCAGTTCGTTGTGACGCTACCCTATGTGGATGAGACAATCTTGGCTGAATGGGATCAGTTTCAGGTTAAGTACAGTTTCCGGGAGCGGAAAGTGGATTGGTTCAGCTATCTACTCAGCATGGGGCCGTGGCTGCTTCTCATAGTATTCTGGATCTTTATCATGAGAAGGATGCAAGGAGGCATGGGCGGAGGCGGCCTCTTCAACTTCGGTAGGAGTAAAGCTCGCCTTTGGGTTGAGGATAAGCCGAAGATCAATTTTGATAAAGTGGCTGGTTGCGAAGAGGCTAAACAGGAATTAAGTGAAATAATCACTTTTCTGAAAAGTCCTGAACAGTTTCAAAAATTAGGTGGGCGCATTCCAAAGGGTGTCCTTTTACTGGGTCCACCTGGAACAGGGAAAACGCTCCTTGCCCGCGCGGTGGCGGGAGAAGCGGGCGTTCCATTTTTCAGTCTTAGTGGTGCGGATTTTGTGGAAATGTTTGTCGGTGTCGGTGCATCCCGCGTTCGGGATCTTTTCGAACAGGGGAAAAAAAACTCCCCAGCCATAATCTTCATCGATGAGATTGATGCTGTTGGGCGTCATCGAGGTGCCGGCTTGGGCGGAGGCCACGACGAACGCGAGCAGACCCTCAATGCCCTCTTGGTGGAAATGGACGGTTTTGAATCCACCACCAATGTGATACTCCTGGCCGCTACGAACCGGCCGGATGTACTAGACAATGCACTATTGAGACCAGGTAGATTCGATCGGCAGGTAGTGGTGGATATTCCTGACCTCCGCGGAAGAGAAGGGATCATGAAAGTCCACTCAGAAGATATTCCTCTTGCTAAGGATGTGGATCTCCAAGTTTTGGCCAAAGGGACTCCTGGGCTGGTGGGCGCCGATCTTGCAAACCTGGTTAATGAAGCTTCTTTGCTGGCTGCCAGGGATGGAAAATCGAAAGTTTATATGGAAGACTTTGAGTCAGCTAAAGACAAAGTAATGATGGGTGTTGAGCGGAAAAGTATGATTATCAGTGATGAAGAGAAAGAATTGACGGCCTACCACGAGTCTGGTCACGCCCTTGTAGCCAAACTTATGCCCAAGGCTGATCCAGTCTACAAAGTGTCAATTATTCCCCGGGGGCGTTCTCTTGGTGTAACAGCACAGCTTCCCATGGACGAAAAACACAACTACTCTGAGTCTTATATTAAAACTCGGTTGAATGTTCTCCTCGGTGGTCGTG
Organism: Fidelibacterota bacterium UBA2125; assembly: GCA_002329125.1. Lineage (GTDB taxonomy): Bacteria > Fidelibacterota > Marinisomatia > Marinisomatales > S15-B10 > UBA2125. The sequence goes on from DCXX01000150.1 coordinate 22,515, forward strand.
CTGCGGAAAAACTTGTATTCAACGAACTGACTACGGGTGGCGGAAATGACATAGAAGTAGCCACAGCAATGGCTCGTAAAATGGTGTGCGAGTGGGGGATGAGTGATCTTGTGGGCCCCTTAACATTTGGAAAGAAAGATGAAGAAATCTTTTTGGGGAGAGAAATTGCGACCAAACGTGATTACAGCGAAAGCACCGCAATAAAAATAGATGAGGAGGTGAATCGAATTATTCGTGAGGCTGAAAAGGAAGCAATGAAACTGCTGAAAGATAACGAGAACAAGCTTCATCGCGTGGCCAAGGAATTATTAAAGTATGAAACTATTGACGAGAATGATCTTGAAAAAATTATGGCAGGTAAACGCCTGAGACGCCGCCGCTCAAAATCTGCCAATGGCGCCAAAGATGGTAAAGCTAAAGAATCGGCCTCTAAAACTTCTGAAGAAAAAAAAGTGACGGAAAAGTCTGCCTGAGAACTAACCTTCCCACATCTCCACTCAAAAATGGAGTGGAATCAAATACCAGACAAATGATGGACCAGTTGATGCTTGAGGAGCGGACGCTCCTTATGGGGATCTTGAACGTGACGTCTGATTCTTTCTCTGATGGTGGTCTGTACCTCAGCAAAAATGCAGCGGTGGACCGTGCTCTTCAAATGGTCCATGAAGGAGCAGACATCATTGATATTGGCGGTGAATCGACCCGGCCGGGTGCTGAACCGGTTAGTGAGGAAGAGGAGCTGAGTCGTGTATTACCCGTGGTTGAAGCCCTGGTATCAGGGGTAAATGTCCCCATTTCGATCGACACGTATAAATCAACTGTGGCAAACCTGTGTCTTGAGGCAGGTGCAACTATCGTTAATGACATTTCTGCTTTACGTTTTGATGACGCCATGACGGAACTTGTTGCAAATTATAGTGCTTATGTTGTACTGATGCATATGAAAGGTACGCCCCGGAATATGCAGGATGCGCCTGATTACAGTGATGTTGTGGGCGAGGTAGAGGTATTCTTTGAAGAGAGGATCACCGCTGCCAAATCCGGTGGTATAGCTAGAGAACGTATCATACTCGATCCTGGCATAGGTTTCGGAAAGACTCCTGTTCACAACTTTACCATTTTGAGTGATTTGGAGCGAATTTCGGGTCTCGGATTTCCTCTTTTGGTCGGACCGTCAAGGAAATCCTTTATAGGAATAACTCTGGACCTTCCGAAAAACGAGAGAGTAGAGGGTACCGCTGCATCCGTTACTGCCGCCGTACTGAACGGCGCAAAGATTGTCCGTGTTCATGATGTGAAAGAAATGAAGCGCGTAATAACCATCACCGATTCAATTTCTGCCGTTAGGGGTGAGGCATGACGCTCTTCAAAGTTGGCTTTTTCACCATTACTGTGCTTGATATTATCGATATCCTGCTGGTGACATGGCTGTTCATCAAACTGTACAACTATTTCCGCGGTACCCGTGCCGGTCAAATGTTGATAGGGCTCATCATAATTCTTCTCTCCTCTTTCATCTTTCGTGCAATCGGCATGAGTGGTATGACATGGATCGTGAATCAGGTCCAGACGGTTTGGGTGGTGGCATTTGTCATACTTTTTCAGCCGGAGTTGCGGCGACTATTGATTTACGTCGGTACAACACGGTTTTTTCAGCGACTATTTCGCGTGGGAAGCTCCACCACTATCGATTCAGTAGTTGATGCCACCACAAAATTGCAGGAAAAGGGCTGGGGAGCCATCATTGTTCTTCAGAGGGATACTGGGCTCAAAAACATTAAAGAAGCAGGTACCCATGTCAAAGCTGAAATCAGTTCACCTCTACTGGTATCAATTTTCAATCCTGGATCTCCTTTGCACGATGGCGCTGTTATTATTCAGAACAATATTATCGAAGCAGCACAGTGTATTTTACCCTTGACGGAAAGTGAGATGATCGATCCGGAAATGGGGACGCGCCACAGGGCAGCACTTGGTATTAGTGAAGAGACAGATGTTATCGCCATTGTGGTATCCGAAGAAAAAAAGCAGGTTTCGGTGGCTGTCAATGGTGTTTTTCAATTGAATCTAGATGAACTTTCTTTAAAGGGCTTTCTGAATGAAAACCTCTTCCTAAGTTCAGGCGAGTGATTGAGATTCCATCAGGGCTTCAGTAATTTCACACCTGATTATTGGCGATATGGATCCTTCTGAACTCAAAGATAAATTTCAAACCCTCCATAAAAGATTTAACAATCTTCGGGGGTATCTTTGACTTGACCTCTTTGGAGGACAAGCTCTCCCAACTTAGAGCCCAAACAGTCGCCGGAGATTTTTGGGACAACACCTCTTCCGCACAGACTATTCTCAAGAAGATATCCATGATAGAAAAAGAGCTGGAACTGTGGAATGGTGCTCAAAGAAAAAAGGACGACTGTGAAGTGCTTCTTACTTTCTTGGAAGAAGAAGAAGATTCTGCTTCTCGAAGTGAGTTTCAATCAGAATTGGATGAACTCCAGAAGACTGTTGATGACCTGGAGTTGCGGCTTATTCTCAGCGGGACGGAAGATGCAAACGACGCCATACTCACCATTCATCCCGGTGCTGGTGGGACGGAATCCCAGGATTGGGCTGAAATGTTGTATAGAATGTATGTTCGGTGGATTGAAAGGAAAGGGTTCTCTTACTCAATCATCGATTTCCAACCTGGAGATGAAGCGGGCATTAAAGATGTTACGCTGGAAGTGGAGGGAGAGTATGCCTACGGACTGTTGAAAGCGGAGGTGGGTGTTCACAGACTTGTGCGGATATCCCCTTTCGATGCATCGAACCGTCGACATACGTCATTTGCTTCTATTTTTGTCTACCCCTCCATAGATGAGGAGATTGAGGTGGAGGTGAAGCCTGATGAACTCCGGATTGATACCTATCGCGCCAGCGGTGCCGGCGGACAGCATGTGAATAAGACTGATTCAGCCGTCAGAATTACCCATATTCCCACGAAAATTGTGGTGCAATGTCAGAATGAGCGGTCCCAGCATAAAAACAAAGCCACAGCTATGAAGATTCTGAAGGCAAAGCTCTATCAGAAATATGTGGAAGAACAGGCTGAGTCCATTAAGGAACTTGAGAGTCAGAAAACAGACATCGGATGGGGTAGCCAGATAAGGTCTTACGTTTTTCATCCCTATATTATGGTAAAAGATCACAGAACAAAGCTTGAAGTGGGGGATGGTAAAAGGGTTATGGACGGTGATCTTGACGAATTAATAAAGACTTATCTCCTCATGGTTGCAACAGATAGAACAAAAGTCAAAATGGCCGAGAGCTAACGTGGCTACAGATAAAGAACAGAGTTTAAAGCAAATTATGGACTTCCGGTTGGAGAAACTGGAGAAACTCCGGGAACTGGGTGTAAATCCATACCCTTACAGCTTCGATGCGTCTCACCATTCAAAAGAAATTCTGGCCGACTTTGATAAACTGGCTGATAAACCGGTCTCTGTGGCTGGTAGAATTGTATCGCTGAGAAAGATGGGCAAGGCTTCTTTTTTCCATGTTCAGGATATGAAAGGTAAAATCCAAATCTATATTAAACGGGATGAAGTGGACGAAGATAACTATGAGATTTTTAAGGTGCTTGATATAGGGGACATCGTCGGTGTTTCAGGTCAGGTATTTAAAACAAAGACTGAAGAAGTAACTGTTAACTGTGGAAAACTGGAGTTACTGTCAAAAAGTATTCGTCCCCTTCCTGGTGCAAAGGAAAAGGACGGAGAGGTATACCACGCTTTCAAGGATAAGGAACAACGATATCGGCACCGGTATCTTGATCTTATTGTGAATCCTGAAGTGAAGGACGATTTCATCAAGCGAGCAAAGATCATAACATCAGCAAGGAATTTTCTTGATAAGGCCGGTTTTATTGAAGTGGAGACGCCTGTACTTCAACCGCTTTACGGCGGCGCTTCAGCCCGCCCATTTTCAACACGACATCACACACTTGATCAGACATTATATCTTCGCATTGCAGATGAGCTTTACCTGAAACGTCTGATTGCCGGTGGCTTTGACGGTGTATATGAAATTTCGAAAGTGTTCCGGAATGAAGGTATGGACCGAAACCACAATCCTGAATTCACCATGCTTGAATTTTACAAAGCTTACGTTGATTACAATTTTCTCACAGATTTTGTTGAATCTCTTATCCGGGCAGCTGCCGAGGCGATTAATGTGAGCACTATAAATGTGTCTGGCCAGAGCGTCGATCTCAGCAAGCCATTCCTTCGGGCCGGATATATGGATCTCTTGAAGGATGCTGTCGGTGAAGATCTGACTGATGCCACGGAAAAGGATCTGTCGGCAATTTGCAAGAAACGGAAAATTCCCCTTGAGAATAATGCTCATCTTGGTCGGATGTATGAAGTCCTTATGAGGGAGCTGGTAGAACCCAACTTGATCAAACCAATCTTTGTTACTGACTATCCTAAGGTGATATCACCACTTGCAAAAATTCGGCGTGATGGTAATGAATCAATCGTAGAGCGATTTGAACTGTTTGTAGGTGGAGGCGAACTTGCCAACGCTTTTAGTGAACTGAATGATCCTTTGGATCAGCGTCGCCGTTTCGAGGCTCAGGTTCAACTTAGAGAACGTGGCGATGAGGAAGCACAAACCCTAGATGAGGACTATCTACAATCCGTTGAAATTGGAATGCCTCCCACAGGGGGTGTCGGTTTGGGTATTGACCGACTCTCTATGCTTCTGATTGGGAAGACAAATATTAAGGATGTTATTTTCTTTCCGGCCATGCGTCCGCAAGACGATGAATAAAGATGAGCCTTCTCTCCTTTATCGCCCGCCGACATCTCGGTTCTAGGCATAGCCTTAGTTTCATTTCAATCGTTAGTTACCTCTCCATAGCCGGTCTCGCCATCGGCATTGCTGTTCTCATTCTGACGCTTGGTATTCTCACAGGTTTTGAACAGGAAGTTCAAAGAAAGATCATCAGTTTTGACGGACATATTCGCGTGAAAGGGTTTCTGGGTGATCCGGTGGCACAGTTTCAGCCTCAACTTGATTCCATACTGGTGCAACTCCCTCAGGTAACCGGAAGAATGCCCTACATCCACCACCCCGCCACAGTCCGGGTGAAGAGTCAGACAGAGGCTGTTTTCGTGGAGGCTTTTGAAGAAGAAAAAGCTCAAGGTGTGCTGGGAACATGGAAGAATCTCATTTCAGGTGAATTTACTTTGGGCGAGGAAGGTGGAAAATCCGGTATCGTTTTGGGTAGAGCACTGGCGGAGAAACTAAACGCCAGAACAGGCGGGCGGTTGACTCTCATGGATTTGACCTCGTTAGGGAAACCGGGCCGTGCGCCGCGGATCGGTCAGTTTGAAGTGCGAGGCATCTATGAAACAGGTCTGAACGAATATGATGAATCTATAGTTTACATTGATCTGTCAGCGGGTCAGCGACTGTTCAATTATCGTGACCTTATCACTGGTGAGATTTTGTCCGTCTCAGACAGAAATGAAACAGTTTCTGTGGCAGGTTATCTTGATGATAACCTTAATTATCCTCTCATGTCTTCAACTTGGAAAGAGCGCCATTATAATCTTTTTGCCTGGCTCTCCCTTCAGAAGTATCCTATCATCGTAGTCTTTGCGCTTGTAGCTCTTGTTGCTCTTCTAAATATCATGTCATCCTTAACAATGATTGTTATGGAAAAGTCAAAGGACATCGGTGTTCTTCGGGCTGTGGGGTTCTCAAGGAAGAAAATTTCTCAGCTTTTTTTCTTCGAAGGTGGTATAGTGGGGCTTCTCGGTGTTAGCCTCGGCGTGGCGCTAGCCCTTCTGTTGGGGTGGATTCAGGTCCGCTTCGGCTTGCTCTCCATCCCTGAAGAAGTTTACTTCATGGGTAATCTCCCTATCCTTTTCACCATTGGGCATGTTCTTACTGTTGGCTTGTTTGGATTCATTGCTGCTGTTACAGCTAGCCTCTATCCGGCGTGGAAAGCTTCCGGTATCCAACCGGCTGAAGCCGTCCGTTACGAATGATGAGACTTGAAAGTTGGCTCGCCCGACGTATGCTTCTTTCCCGTAAGAAAGTGGGATTGATCTCCTGGAGTGGAATCATTTCAATTCTTGGTGTAGCTGTGGGATGCTTTGCGCTGATTATTTCAGTGGCTGTCCTAAACGGATTTGAACGGGAAGTTCGTAATAAAGTGGTGGGTTTTGAATCTGATCTGAGGCTCACTTTAGGCGAAACCAAGCTGAATATGGACAATCTCAGCACTGCCTTTGATCAGGAAAGTGACATTGCTGGATATTCAGCTTTTATTGAAAGGAAGGCCGTCGCTATCGCCATGGATGAGCGGTCGCTTGTCAAAGTAAAAGCTGTTGAGGAAGGAAGCCTACAGAAAATATACAAGATTGATGGTGTTGGAGAGATGAAAGTTATTGGAAACAAGGCGCCCGTCTATGTTGGTAAAGGAATCGCTGACCGCCTCGGTTTGCAGAGTGGAGACCGTTTGCGCCTCATGAATCCACTGGATAATCAGATCTATCTCGGAATGCCCACTGTCCTGGATGGCCGTGTAGCGGGTGTGTTCGAAACTCGCATCCTGGATTTTGATCAGACCTATGTCTTTGTTCCTCTTGAGGTGGGTCAGGCCCTTTTTAAATCCATGGACACCTTTGACGGTATTGATTTCCGGCTGACGTCTTCTGCCAGAAAAGATAGAATGAAGGCACTCATTCTTTCCAAAGCGCCTGCTGGTGCTGTTGTCTCCGGCTGGGAAGATATGCATCAGACACTCTTCCAAGCCATGCAGATGGAAAAGCTCGGTAGCATGGTTGTGCTGAGCTTAATCGTCATTGTGGCCTGTTTCAACATTGCTTCCACACTCACCATGCTTGTATTGGAGAAAATTCGCGAGGTCGGAATACTGAAAACCATAGGCTTTTCACAAGTCAGAATTGGAAATATATTCCGCCTGCAAGGGATATTTATCGGTGGTTTTGGATTGCTGCTGGGAGGCGGATTGGGTCTTCTATTCGTTTTGGGGCAGGAGCGTCTGGGATTGATTCGATTGCCGGAAACCATCTATTTTGTTCAGTCACTGCCGGTAGCAATCTCTTTAACTGATGTAATCACGATCTTTCTAATTGGCGTTATTGTTATTGCTTTGGCTGTCTATTTTCCCAGCAGGGAGGCTAGGCGACTTTTGCCTACGGAAGCCATACAGTACGAGAAATGATTCTGAAAGCTGAAAATATTTGCAAGAGCTACCCTACCAGCGCCGGCCCGTTGGAGGTGCTGAGAGATGTTTCTTTATCTCTGAAGGAGGGAGAACTGATTTCCGTTGCCGGGCCGTCCGGATGCGGTAAGTCGACTTTGCTCAACATACTCGGTACTCTGGATCAGCCTGACAAAGGGACTCTTGAAATTGCTGGAAAAAATGTAGCGTTACTGGATGATGAATCTGTCTCTAGGTTGCGCAGTGAATCCATCGGTTTCGTTTTCCAGTTCCATCATCTATTGCCTGAGTTCACCATTGCGGAAAATCTTACGATACCTCAACGGCTGTTGGGTCGGAGTGAAAAGACCGCTACTGATCGGGTAACGGAACTTCTTTCAAAGGTAAATCTCTTGCCTAGATCTAATCATCGTCCCAACGCTATCTCTGGCGGTGAACGTCAGCGGGTGGCAGTCTTGAGGGCTCTTGTGAATGAGCCGGGTATCGTGCTGGCTGATGAACCGACAGGTAATTTGGATGTGGAGACGGCGCGGCAGTTGATGGAAATGATCCAAAATCTTGCAAAAGATTTTAATCAGGCCTTCCTTATCGTCACTCACAATCCGGACGTGGCGGCACTGTGCGAAAAGAACCTCACAATAAATGAAGGCACAGTTATTCCAGCACCATAAAAGTGATTTGATTGGGCTCGGATAGGAAAGTAAATTTGCTCAGGCTTATCTTAGTCGTATGAAAGAAAACTTTTCCAAACGTGTTCAAACGATCATGAAGTACGCCAAGGAGGAGGCTATCCAACTTGGCCACAGCTATGTGGGGTCGGAACATCTTCTTCTCGGGATTCTCCGCGAAGGGTCGGGCCGCGCCGTCGGAATGCTTGAAGAGCTTGGCTGTGATTTGAACGAGATGCGGCTCATGATTGAGGATATGGTGAAACCCGCCGGTGGCACCATGACCTTGGGTCATCTTCCCCTCACAAGACGTGCTGAACGTATTTTGCGCAATACATTCACTGAAGCTTCAAATCATAATGCAACAATTGCAGATGACTATCATCTGTTGCTTGCAACGCTACAGGAGAAGGAAGGTGTTGCTTTTGAGGTTCTTACCGCCTTCGAAATTGATTATTCATCCGTTGTTGAGTTGCTGAAAGAAGAAAAGGAAACTTCTTTACCGCCGAGATCAAAAAGTTCCGCTACTGCCAAGAAGACAAAAACTCCTGCTCTGGATCATTTCAGTAGAGATATCACCGAGCTGGCCCGCAACGGTAAACTTGACCCTGTCATCGGCCGGCAGCAAGAAATTGAACGTGTAGCGCAGATTCTTTGTCGCAGAAAGAAGAACAACCCAGTGCTCATTGGTGAGCCGGGCGTAGGAAAAACAGCCATTGTCGAAGGTCTAGCTCAGCGGATCATCGAACGTGATGTGCCGCGGCTGCTTCACAACAAGCGCATTGTTGCGCTGGACCTTGCTGGCATCGTTGCCGGTACCAAGTATCGCGGTCAGTTCGAAGAACGAATGAAGGCTATCATGACGGAATTGGAATCCTCTCACAAGATCATTCTTTTTATTGATGAGCTTCACACTATTGTTGGCGCTGGTAGTGCATCGGGCTCTCTGGACGCTTCTAACATGTTCAAACCGGCGCTATCGAGAGGCGATATTCACTGTGTTGGTGCTACAACCCTGGATGAATATCGGAAACACATTGAGAAAGATGGAGCATTAGAGAGGCGGTTTCAAAAGATTTCTGTGATCCCGCCGACTATTGAGGAGTCAGTGGCAATTCTCAACGGTCTCAGGAGCCGATATGAAAAACATCACAAGGTCAAGTTTGATGATGATGCTATTCGAGCCTGCGTTGAGTTGAGTCACCGATATATTACAGACAAGTATCTACCGGATAAAGCTATAGATGTATTGGATGAGGCAGGTTCCCGCCTGCATTTGCAGAATCTCACAGTACCTGATGAAGTAGTGGAATTTGAGTTGGAGATTGAGCAGATCAGGTTTGAAAAGGACACTGTTGTTTCTAGTCAGCAATTTGAGAAGGCGGCTAGTCTAAGAGATAAAGAAAAGGTCCTGTTAAAGTCCCTTGATGAAGCGCAGCGTAAATGGGCCAAAGAGGAGACGAAACATGCGCCGTCCGTAAGTGAACAGGACATAGCTGATGTTGTTTCCATGATGACGGGTATTCCTATCTCTGAAGTGGCTGAGACGGAATCGGAAAAACTCCTCAAGATGGACGAAAATCTCAAAGAGTTTATCGTGGGTCAAGATGAAGCGATTAATATGCTCGCGAAAGCGATCCAAAGAGCGAGGGCCGGCCTGAAGAATCCTCGCCGACCCATCGGTGCTTTCCTTTTCCTCGGACCTACTGGTGTCGGTAAGACTGAGACAGCTAAAGTACTGGCCAAGCACCTATTTTCTCACGATGAATCCCTCGTGAAGATTGATATGTCCGAATACATGGAGAGGTTCTCAGTATCCCGGCTCATTGGTGCACCTCCCGGCTACGTGGGATTTGAAGAAGGGGGTGAACTCACAGAGCGAGTACGCCGCAATCCCTATTCGGTCATCCTGCTTGATGAGATCGAAAAAGCACACAATGATGTCTTTAATCTTTTACTCCAGCTTCTTGATGAAGGTATCCTCACGGACAGCATGGGGAGAAAGGTGGATTTCCGAAATACGATCATCATCCTCACCTCCAATATCGGCACCCGTGGTTTTGGTAAAGTGGGGACCTACGGCTTTGGAGATTCCTCAAAAGATTCAACTTTTGAGGCGATGAAAAACCGTGTGCTGGAAAAATTGGAAGATGTGTTCAACCCGGAATTCATTAATAGACTCGATGAATCCATTGTCTTTAAACCTCTCGAAAAGGACAGTGTTCTGAAGATCATCGATCTTCAGTTAGGTGACCTTGTGGATAATCTCAAAACAAAGAAAATGCAATTCCAAATTACCGATGCCGCAAAAACTCTACTTCTGGAACAAGGTTTCAGTAGTGAGTTTGGCGCCAGGCCCATGCGCCGTGAAATTCAGTCTTCCATCGAGGCGCCTCTCTCTGAATTCATCCTTGAAAGAAGATTTAGGGAAGGAGATACTATCAAAGTGGATGTCCTAAAGGGACAGATACACATTGTAAAACCGAGAAAACATAAGAAAAAAACTGTTGTGAAAGGGTCTAAGACCCCCCGAAAAACCACAAAAACTGACAAGAAGTCATAAAAGCTTCCGTCGGGTTTCTTTAATATTCTGACATAATCGCCCACTTTTTGTCTTTGGCACACTATTTGTGCTTAACAGAACGATAATTGATCAAACTTTAAGGAGTTTCAGGTATGTCTAAAATCATTGGAATCGATTTAGGAACCACCAATTCTTGTGTCGCCATTATGGAAGGCGGCGAGCCAAAGGTTATTACAAACCCAGAGGGTGGTAGAACGACACCTTCAGTTGTTGCCTTTACCAAAGATGGGGAAAGGTTGGTGGGTCAGCCTGCTAAGCGGCAAGCTGTTACAAATCCCAATAACACAGTCTACTCCATTAAGCGGTTCATGGGAAGGGAATTTGATGAAGTTCAAACAGAGATTAGCGAAGTGCCCTACGAGGTCAATAAAGGGAAATCAGGCGCTGTTGAAGTTGCCATAGAAGGGAAAACATATCTACCACCTGAGATCAGTGCAATGATTCTTCAAAAACTTCGCCAGACCGCTGAGGAATATCTTGGTGGGACGGTAACTGAAGCAGTAATAACAGTTCCCGCCTATTTTAACGACTCACAACGGCAGGCGACAAAAGATGCAGGTAAGATCGCAGGCCTGGAGGTAAGGCGAATTATTAATGAGCCTACTGCCGCAGCTTTGGCTTATGGCTTGGATAAAAAGAACGATCAAAAAGTGGTCGTATTTGATTTGGGTGGAGGAACATTTGATGTTTCAATTCTTGATATCATGGATATTGATGGTGAGAAGTCTATTGAAGTAAATGCTTCCAATGGCGATGGTCACCTGGGCGGCGATGATTTTGATCAGAGGGTTATCGATTGGATGGCTGATGAATTTAAAAAGAGTGAAGGGATCGATCTTAAAGAAGATCCCATGGCTCTCCAGAGGTTGAAGGAAGCGGGAGAATCGGCAAAGCGTGAACTGTCTTCTTCCAAACAGACTGACATTAACCTCCCTTTCATTACTGCAGATTCAACCGGACCGAAGCACCTCAACATGACATTGTCCCGTGCGAAATTTGAAGAGCTTGTGGATGACCTGGTTGAGCGTACAAAGAAACCTTGTGAACAGGCACTTAAGGATTCCGGGCTCAAACCGGGCGATATTCACGAAGTAATACTTGTTGGTGGATCTACCCGTATCCCGAAAGTCCAGGAGGTTGTGAAAGATATCTTTGGGAAAGAACCCAACAAGGGTGTTAACCCTGATGAGGTGGTGGCTATGGGGGCCGGAATTCAAGGTGGCATTCTCGGAGGAGATGTTGAGGATGTCCTTTTGCTGGATATTACCCCTCTGTCACTTGGTATTGAGACACTGGGCAGTGTTTTCACAAAGTTGATCGAGCGGAACACCACTATCCCCACAAAGAAAAGCCAGATCTTTTCCACTGCTGCCGATAACCAACCGTCGGTTGAAATCCATGTGCTTCAGGGTGAAAGAGAGATGGCCGTATATAACAAGACCATCGGTAAGTTTCATCTTGATGGTATTCCCCCGGCACCGCGCGGGATCCCTCAGATCGAAGTCACCTTCGATATTGATGCGAACGGTATTCTCAATGTAGGTGCCCAAGATAAAGCCACTGGAAAAGAACAGAGCATCCGTATCGAAGCATCCAGCGGACTGAGTCAGGAAGAAGTGGATAAAATGGTGGATGATGCGAAGAAGCATGAAACTGAGGACAAGGAAAAACGTGAAGAAGTGGATGTAAAAAATCAGGCCGACCAGCTCATCTACCAGACTGAGAAAAACCTCAAGGAATTCGAGGAAAAACTCAGTGATGACGATAAGAAACGTTTAGATGAAACAGTTGAAAAGCTAAAAACGGCCTCTGAGGGGAGCAATTTGGAAGATATGAAGTCAGCTACTGAAGACCTCAATTCGGCTTGGAACGAAATTGCAGGCAAGATGTACGAAAGTTCCAAACAGGAAGGTGCCGGTTCTCAGGAGCCACCTGAATCCACCGGCGAATCCAAGAAAGGGGACGATAAAGAGATCGAGGACGCAGACTTCGAAGTCGTAGACGATTAATTAACTCTATATTATATCTATCTACTGAATGGCGAGTCATTTGATTCGCCATTTTTGTATTTGGAACTTCATTAGGTTAAATTTGTTTTAGAATAGTCTGTTTTGAGAAAAAGAAAAAAAGCACTCCTAATTCTTTCGCTTGTGCTGGTTTTGCTCAGCGGTAGCGTCATTTATATTGTCTTGGCTCCTGGGCGATGGACAAGGGAGATTGTCCAATATGTAAATCAATCACTCATGTTAGACAGTGGATGGAATCTTTCGATTGGAAATCTGGAAGGTCAGTTGATCTCTGATATCCACCTTGAAAATATTTATCTTCGAAACAACGATGGTTCCCTTGTCTTTTTTTGTGAAACAAGTGCTCTAAACTTCGATATTTCTCAGATTATCACCGGTAACTGGGCACTGTCTAATCTTGTTCTTGACAATGTATTGATCACGCTGAAAGAAGCCGAGGAGGAAATTGACCTCGACATGAAATTTATGGAACGATTGGCCTATAACGGTTTGAGAGTAAAATCCTTGTCTGTCAACCAATCTTCGATACTGGTCAAGGAAGGATTAAACGAAAAGCTTTACAGCTTTGAAGCGTCCGGTCGCCTCCAACCCGATGGAGAGGCAGTGTCATTTCATGTCTCTCATGCCATGGTCCACGATTTTCAAACTGACAGTCAGCTTGATCTGGAAAGCGGTAAACTGAGGCTTGGGGCTTCTCAAGCTAGTGCCAGCAATATTTCAGCTGTTTTCAACGGTTATCAAATCTCATTGGATGGTGATGTTCAATTTTCTCCTAAAACAGATCTTGCAATGGAATTGAGTATTCAAAATATTGATTTAACGGAATTCAAATCGTGGCAACTTCCCGATATCTTCGATGCGCAAAATGCTGATTTTCACATTGAAATCAAGTCTGATTTAACTCAAGTGTATGTTGAAGCGAGACTGGATGAATCGGCTACTTCCACTCTCATTGCCGATATTGAGACACATTTTGAGGTAGATAACGGTGTTTACCGGTTATTCGATTCTGAGATTGATATTAATGAGGCTCGTTTCACCGGCAGTGGTATCTGGGAAGAAGATTCTAACCTTTCTCTTGATCTCTATGTTTCCGATCTCGATCTCTCTGAGTTTGGTCTCTCGGCAAAGAAGACCAATATTCAGGGTACCACCAAGATTAATCTCGCTCTTAGTGATGCCAATGACCTTTCTGGCGTCACTGCCAAGGTTGCCCTTCAGAATGACAACTTTGGTAGCGCCGAATTCCTGGCTGTTTCAGGAAGAATTGACTATAGTAACGGCATCGTTTCTTTTCCTGATTCACTGACTATAAACATGGGATTTGGTACCCTTCAGGCAAAGGGTAATGTCGACTTGGAAAGAGAGAAAACAGATCTTGTCTTTGAATTACAGGAAACCTCTTTACCGGTATTTGCATCATTCGCCGGATTGGAGGGGAGCCCGGATGGTGTGACTTATGGCACAGTGGAATTGTCTGGCTTTATCGATGACCCATCCGTAAAGGGAAATCTGACCATTCGCAAAGCATCTTTCAGAGATATTGAGATCTCTTCATTAAAGTCAAACTTCATGATTAACTCAATTTTCAAGACACGGCACGGCTCACTAGCTGCTGAGGCCGGAAACACAATCTTTGGTAACGTGAATGTGGATGGTGCCTCTCTTAATCTGTACTTTATGGGAGACACTGTTCTCATCGCCAATGCAGATGTTAAATCAGGTGACGAGAATCTTAGACTCTCTGGTAAAATTGTGGAATTTCAATCGCTGGAAGTTGATCAGCTACAATCTTCTCTTCAGGGACAGTTCGTTTCCAGCTTGGAGCCTTTCTCTGTTTCCCGAAACAATAATCAATTTAAGATCGGACCTGTCCGTCTGAAGATCAATGAAGGATTGCTAGAAACAAAACTTGCATTCAATGAGGGGATCCTTGAAGAGGGTCATTTTTCGGCAATTAATATCGATTTAGATGGTGTCAGCAAACTGTTTAATCAACCTCTGCCGATTACCGGTTCTGCTTTTTCTGAATTCACCGCCAGCACGTCAAGTGAGCAGTTGTCGTTTGCAGGTTCCTTCCAGATCCGCGATGGAATTTGGGAAAGTGTTGCTTTTGATGACCTTCTTTTCACTGCCGCACTTGAAGGCGACCAGGTTACACTCAAAGAGATGCAACTTAGAAGAGGCCAGGATATTGTCTTAGATATTTCCGGTTTCTACACTGTAGAGGTTGGGACAGATCAGTTTCTTGCTGCAAAATCCGACGGCCTGTTGAGCTTCTCAAGTAGTTTTAGAGAATTAGACCTTGAATTGCTATCTCCTTACTTTCCAGGATGGTGGGCTCTTGAAGGTGAAGCAACAGGAAGTTTCGCCATGAGCGGTACCTCGGAATCATCTGAAATCGGTTTTTCATTTTCCGTTACTGATCCCCGCTTTTCTCTTATCGAGGCTCAGCAAATTTCCGCCACCGGGCGATACATCAATCATCGTCTCTATTTTGAGGATCTTGTTGGCTTGACCAAAACTGGTGAGTACACCGGTGAAGGATATCTTCCTGTCGATTTCGAAGTTGTACCCAAGGATGAAGACCGGTGGATTGAATCTGATCCCATAGCAATGCAATTTACTTTGCGAACCTCATCCATGGATTTTCTGTCACCATACTTTACAGAAATCGATTCTATAACGGGCGATATTGAAATTGCACTCCAAATTGAAGGAACCCCGGAGAAACCGGTGAGGAATGGTTCTATCGATATTTTGGATGGCAAAGTTTACTATACCTGGCTGGACATTCCCATCGCAGGCATTAGCGGTAACGCTTATCTCAAAGATAACATGCTCATCGTTGATAGGCTTACAGCCACTTCAAATATTCCCGATGACACCAATTGGGGACAGGATTTACGTTCTAACCTAGCCAAGGTTTCCGGTGGCAGGCTCTTCGGGGGGAAAAAAGAGAAATTTCGGGACAATCTCCGGATCACCGGAACCATGGATATGACCCATTTTTTCAATCCAAACCTGGCTTTTCTGGTAGATGGCTCGGATGTTTATGTGCGGACACTTCTTGGCGAAATAGAGGGCTTAGCTGATTTGGATCTCTCAGTTACCGGTAAGGATACCGTAACTATTGCGGGCGATATTGTGTCCAACGAAGCGGTTCTCAGGATGGAGTTTACAGGGGGAGAAGACTATGGCGAGATCCCGACCGAAGACGGCACTGTGTTTAATTATAGGATCAATTTCCCAATAGGCGACAAACTTTTCATTCAGAATAGCCAGATCGATGCCGAAGTGTCCGGCAACATGTCAATTCAAAAGCTGGGCAATGATCCTTACCGTTATGCTGGCGAGCTCGATGTGGTTGAAGGAAAATTCTACTATTACTCCGATGTATTCAACATTGAAGAAGGTCATCTCGCTTTTGATCCCACTGAACTGAACCCCAAACTTGATATCAGAGCTACCACGGATATTTCGGGCGAGCAAATTCTTGTCAGTTTAACGGGCGAACTTGATGATCCTGTTCTTGTGCTGGAACACAGCGAAAACTTCTTCAGCCAGGAGGATCTGCTCCAGCTCCTGACTCTTCAGAGGCGGTTTGATGATAATGTCACCGGGGAAATCGGCAGACAGTCTGCTTTTCTTTTCGGGAGGTTTCTTGAAAATGAACTGGAAAAGAACCTTGCTCGATCAAACCCTCTTTTCGATGAGTTCGAAATTGAGGGCTCCAGTACGCTAATCGATCCTACAGACGAATCAAATCTTGCCGTGAAAGTTGGTACCCGTCTTACATCAAATCTCTCCCTAAGCTATAAGAGAAGTTTTTCTCTTGTGCAACCGAACCAGTTGGGTGTAGAGTATCGTCTTAACCGAAACGTTTCTCTTATGGTGACGTACGATGAAGACGGTCAGGTCCACCTCAAATATCGGCGCAAGTACCGGTTCTAGATTGATTCCCAAAATCAGAACGCCTCTGGCGGCATTGGCACTTGCCGCTGTGACATTCGTTTCTCTTCACGGTCAAATCTCCACTGTAGAATATATTGTGAGGACTATCAAGTTTGAAGGGAATGAGACACTGTCAGCTAACGATCTGAAAGAAGTGCTCAAACTGAAAGAACCAATACTCTGGAATTCTATGGAGTTCAATCGCAGATCTCTGAAACTGGATGCTTTCAGCATAAGAAACTATTACATCTCACAAGGTTTTCTCGAAGTTGAAGTGGAGGAATTTTTCAAGACTCTAAATGATAACGGCGTCGATATTGTCTTTAAGATTCACGAAGGAGCAAGATCCATACTACGATCTGTTACTGTCCAGGGTAATCGCTCCATAGAAGAGAAACAGATTCTTCGGCTGTTGGATTTAAGGATAGGAAGACCGCTGAATCTCTCCGCCTTGAGCCGCAATTTTTCCGAGCTGGAATTCAAATATCACACACTAGGGAAACTCTTTTTCAACATGGAACAAGTTTATGTTTCCGGAACGGATATTGACCTCACACTCCTCATTGAGGAAGGTCCCGAAGTGTACATTGATAAGATTCAGGTAGTGGGATTAGATAATGTGGACAGCACTTTTCTTCTGAGGGAGTTGGATTTCCGTTCCGGTGAATTATACAATGCTGAAATGGTCCGACTCTCTGAGCGGCAAATATTTGAAACCTCTCTCTTTTCTCTGGTAAATATTCTTCCCGAAAAGAGTGAACGGACAGGTAACTGGGTGAATGTAATAATTGAAGTTCGCGAGATGGAAAAGCGGAATTTGCTTATTGAACCTGGTTTTGCCCACATCCCATCCAGTAGTTCAGGCGGTGAGCCAATCTCCGGTATTGAGGGTACAGTTCGTCTTGTGGACAGAAGTGTCTACAACAGTGGCGTCAGGATGGGACTGAAAAGTTCAGTAGACTTCCCCATTGATGTGTTGATAAACCGTGGATCAGTCCCTGTAATTTTCCGATCAGATCTCTCTTTCACCAATAACTGGTTCTTGAAGTTCAGAGCTCCCAATACATTGCGATTTTTTGTGGACCGCGCTCCTGAGCTTTTGCGTGTTGACGAGCCGATACTCAGGTACGGTACGGAATGGACAGGTCTCCACAGATTTTCTGAAGAGTCTGTCCTGAGAGGCGGATTGCGATGGACCCGCATCAAATCTGATCGAATGACGGCGGAGCAGCAGCAAAAAGAGCAGCAACGCAGTTTGTCTTTGCGCTTCAGGCACCGTGACTTGGACAATCTCATCATACCGCAGGATGGGTGGTCTCTGACAGTTGATTCTGAGGTGGTAGGGTGGATTCTTGGAGGAACGCAGGATTATTACAAGGTGGACTTTGATTTTCGAAGATATCAACCTCTTTCGAAGGGACGTGTTTTTGCTTTTAGGGCAAAAATTGGCCGAATGGATCGTCTTTTCGATAAGGCTCCCTACATTCCATCTTATGATCTATTTTATCTTGGCGGAAGTACTAGTTTAAGAGGATGGACAGCGCAGCGTTATCTAACATCGAAAAGTGACGGTGTGGTACGTCCCGTAGGTAGCTTGATTAAGGTCCTTTTCAACAGTGAATTAAGGATTCCCATCGGGGGTATTTTTGGTGTTGATCTGTTTGTGGATGGTGGCATTCTTGCAGTTTCTTTGAGTGAGCTAGCAAATCAGGTCGAGGCATGGAAAGAAGGTGCGGGGTGGAATTACGGTGCCGAACTAACAGTAAGCACACCGTTGGGCCCCATTCGACTCTATTATGCAATACCTTTTACCGAACCTGGAAAAGCAGTCATCAACCTTGGTGTCCCATACGCATTTTAACGATTGGAACTTTTTCAGAACCGCCTCGTATCTTCAAATAATTTTCCTTGGTTTCAGTTTGTGGAGATAAAAGTAAAAAGTTAAATTCCCCCTCTTTTTCACTATGAGAACTGATACGAATAGAACTTTGAGAAGAGTATTTCTCACCTGCCTTTCGGTAGGGTTTCTTGTGGGCGGTTGTGCTAAAGAATCTCCTGCCGATCTTCTCTCACAAAGCAAAACCTTAATTCAGGAAAAAAAATATTCTGACGCAATTACCCTGTTGCGTCAGTTGATGGATAAGTATCCCGAAGCAGAGCAAGCTGCCGAAGGTCAATACATGCTTGGTGATACATACATTGCTTTCAACAAAAATTTCGAGCAAGCGCTAAATGAGTATCATGTAGTGGTTCAGAATTATCCAGAGACCCGCTTCGCCATCAATGCTCAATTTATGATAGGTTATGTACTTGCTAATTTTGTGGGTGACTACAAGCAGGCCAGGATGGAGTATGAACGATTTCTGGAGCTTTACTCTACTGAAGCTGATAGTGGCCTAGTTCAATCCGTGAAGTTTGAGCTTGAGAATTTGGGAAGAGATTTAAACGAAATTCCTCAGCTCAAACATATTTCCTCATAACTTTTTTCAAGAATCAACCATGACCGATTTTAGCCTAACAGAACTCAACGATAAGATATCTAAAGAATCAGCTTTTGTGAAGCCGCTCATGGATGAGATCGGTAAGGTCATAGTCGGACAAAATGAAGTCGTTACAAAAATTCTCATTGGTCTATTGTCAAATGGACACATCCTCCTGGAAGGTGTGCCGGGACTGGCGAAAACAACCATTGTGAAGACAGTGGCACAGCTCATTGACACCAAATTTCAAAGGATCCAGTTTACGCCTGATATGCTCCCCGCTGATCTGATTGGCACCTTGATTTATAATCAGAAAACAGGAGGTTTCGAAACAAAACAGGGTCCTATTTTTGCCAATATTATTCTCGCTGACGAGATCAATCGGTCCCCGGCGAAAGTGCAAAGTGCACTTCTTGAGGCAATGCAGGAACGGCAGATCACTATTGGAGAAAAGACTTTTCTTCTGGATGATCCGTTCCTTGTTTTTGCTACTCAAAATCCCATTGAACAAGAGGGTACATATCCGCTCCCTGAAGCACAGGTAGACAGATTCATGATGAAACTCAAAGTTGATTATCCCTCAAAAGATGAGGAGCTGGAAATTCTACGAAAAATGGCTGTGATAAACGGGGAAACTGAACTAACGCCTGTTGTTCATCCGTCAGCCATAAAAGAGGCAAGACAGGTGGTTAGTGACATTTATGTGGATGAAAAGATAGAAAAGTATGTGGTGGATCTAATCTTGGCAACAAGGGATCCGAACGACTATGAGTTGGGTGAAATTGCAGACTTAATAGCTTATGGCGGTTCACCTCGCGCAACGATTTTTCTCGTTTTGGCATCCCGTGCACGAGCATTTCTCGAAGGCCGGGGTTACGTGGTGCCGGAAGACGTAAGGTATGTCGGTTTCGACATTTTGCGTCACAGAATCATACCGACTTACGAAGCAGAAGCCGAAGAAGTCTCCTCAGAGGATCTGATACAACGACTCTTTGATACCATTGAAGTGCCGTAATTCAGAAGTATGATTCCCAAAGAAATCCTAAAAAAAGTTCGACACATAGAGATTCGGACCCGGAACCTAGTCAACGATCTATTCGGTGGCGAATATCACAGTGTTTTCAAAGGTCGAGGCATGACCTTTTCAGAGGTTCGAGAATACCAGCCGGGAGATGATATCCGTCTTATTGACTGGAACGTCACGGCCCGCTATAACGCTCCTTTTGTGAAAGTTTTTGAAGAAGAGCGAGAGCTTACCGTTTTAATTGTTTACGATGCCAGCCGCTCAGGACATTTTGGAACACGATCGCAATTCAAGTCTGAAATGGCGGCAGAGATTGGTGCTGTCCTCGGTTTTTCCGCCATCAAAAATAATGACAAAGTGGGGCTTCTGATTTTCACGGAAGACATAGAGCGTTTTATCCCGCCTAAAAAAGGATCTTCCCATGTGCT
This sequence comes from Fidelibacterota bacterium UBA2125, assembly GCA_002329125.1. Lineage (GTDB taxonomy): Bacteria > Fidelibacterota > Marinisomatia > Marinisomatales > S15-B10 > UBA2125. The sequence goes on from DCXX01000150.1 coordinate 42,920, forward strand.
ACGTGTTGTGAGGGAACTGATCTATCATGAACCCCAGGCAAGGGGAACAAATATAGAGGCAGCCATGAGCTATCTCTTGAGAGTAACGAATCGCCGGAGTGTCGTTTTCCTCATCTCAGATTTTATGGACAGCAAGTTTGACCAGACTTTGAAAGTTGCGAATCAGAAACACGATATGGTGGGTATACAGATTTACGATCCCAGCGAACAGGATGTTCCTGACGTAGGGCTTGTTAAGGTGCACGATGCAGAAACTGAGGAAACATTCTGGCTGGACTCCACATCCTCCCGGGCACGCAAGGAATACCGTGACATGGTCAAGCAAAAGGATATCGAATTCCAGAATAAGTGCCGAAAGATGAACTTCGATCTCATACCCATCTCCACAGAGGCAGATTATGTGGAGCCTCTCATGGCTTACTTTCGTTCTAGGGAGAGAAGATTTTGATAAAGAACACCCGATTCGCTGCCGTTGCGCTAATTATTGCAGTCGTGCTTATGGGATGTGGCGAGGGGAAAATAGCCTCCAAGTCCTTCCATGTATATAGCAACCTGGACACAGCAGACGTAGCCATTGGAGATATAGCCCGCTTTCAGGTGTGGGCTATGGGGTCCGGTGAAAGAAATATTGAATTTCCGCGGCTTGAAGTGGATAATGCCAATATATTAGTGGGTGAAGGCCAAAATCTTACCGCAAAAAACGAAGGGGATAAGGGCATTGAATTTCAGTTGACCTTCTGGGATACGGGCGCATACGATATTCCACCTTACGTAGTTCAGATTCTTACCGAAGATGGAAAAGAAGTTGATTATGCAATTCCCACCGACCCTGTCACTGTAACAGTCCATTCACTTATTTCAGAAGCACAGCCTACACTACGTGATATTAAACCGCCGGTGCCCATACCTACCATCGTTCCCTGGAAGATCATCCTTTCTCTACTGGGTATTGGGCTGTCTATGGCGATCCTGTTTTGGATGTGGCGGAAACGTGTCAAAGAAGAGCAGGTAGAAAAGGAGGAAGTTTTTATTCCTTCTCGGCCTCCTTATGAAATCGCTATGGAAAAACTGGACCAACTCAAACAACAGACCCCCACAGGTCCCGATCAGATCAAAAATTTCTATGCTGTTCTTTCTTATCTGGTCCGCGAGTATCTGGAATTCCAGTATTTTGTTAGGGCTATTGAAATGACAACTTCCGAGATCGAGGACGCCCGTTATCTTGTTCCTACGGATCAGGAGAAGCTTCACGATGTAATCACGGTCTTGAAAAGAGCAGACCTTGCAAAATTCGCCCGCTTTCAACCGAATTTGAGTCAATCCAAAGAAGATTTGAAAATGATTGAGGATTTCCTCAAGTCCACCAGACTATCGTGGACAACTGTAAAAAATGGTGTTAAACTGATGGAGGTTGTATGATTGAGATCAGAAATCTGACAAAGCGCTACGGCTCTTTTCTGGCTGTGGATGATATCACCTTTGAAGTGGAAAAGGGAAAGATCCTCGGCTTTCTGGGACCTAACGGTGCCGGTAAAACAACCACCATGCGTATTGTTACCGGTTTCATGCCGCCCACAAAAGGGACGGCGATTGTGTCGGGATTCGATGTTGTGGAAAATCCTCTCGACGTTAAAAGACGGATTGGCTATATGCCTGAAACGCCGCCTCTCTACGTTGATATGACTGTAGAAGAATACCTTAACTTTGCAGCTCGGTTAAAGCAGATTCCTGCGAAAGAGGTCAAAGGTGCCATGGAATTGGCTTGCGCAAAAGTAGATCTCAATAACGTGCTAGGTAAAGTGATTAAGGCTTTGTCAAAGGGTTATAAGCAGCGGGTGGGACTTGCGCAGGCTATCATCCACGATCCCGAAGTGCTCATCCTTGATGAGCCGACCATCGGTCTGGATCCTATCCAGATTCGAGAAGTAAGAGAACTTATCAGATCTCTTGCAGGAGAGCATACCATCATCCTTTCCACACACATTTTGCCTGAAGTCGATATGATTTGCGATGAAGTGGTGATTATACAGAATGGTAAGATTATTGCGAAAGATACCCCGGACGGTCTTTCAAAATCCATGAAGGGTGCAGAAAGATTGACCGTTGTTGTAGAAGGTCCTACCGAGGAAGTTTCTTCGGTAGCCTCCGCCACTGAAGGCGTCAATTCAATTCTTGAATCAACGGCAGAAAATGGTCACTGTTCACTGGTTTTGGAGTGTGATTTCAAATTTCATGTAAGAAAATCACTATCGAATGTTTTTTCAAAGAAAGGGTGGAGTTTGCTGGAAATGAAAGTTAAAGAGTCGACACTAGAGGATGTGTTCATCCATATGATGTCCAGTTCTGAGGAGGAGGAAGCATGAAAAATGTAATCACCATATTCAACAGAGAATTCCGGTCCTACTTTTCTTCGCCCATTGCTTATGTGGTCATAGGCCTGTTTCTGGTTCTTACGGGTGTATTCTTTTATTTGCTGATGTCCTCGTTCCTTCAGTACTCGGCAAACCTTCAGTGGCAGGCGGCGAGAATGCGCCAGCCTGCGCCTCCGGTGAATGTGAACCATATGATTATCCGGCCTCTTTTTTCAAACATCAGTGTCATTACGCTCTTTGTGGTGCCCATGATCACCATGAGAAGTTTTTCTGATGACAAAAAGACAGGAACACTGGAACTTCTGTTAACATCACCAGTAACCACGGCTCAAATTGTTGCTGGGAAGTTCCTTGCTGCCTTTTCCCTTTATGTCATCATGGCTCTGTTAACATGGGTTTATCCGCTTGTGATTGTCTTCTTTGGTGATCCCGATGTGATGCCTGTTGCTATTTCGTACATCGGCATCCTTGGTATGGGGGCTGCGTCGGTGGGTATCGGCGTATGGATTTCATCCATGACTGAAAACCAGATCATTTCAGCTATGGGGACGTTTGTGGTGCTGCTTTTCCTCTGGCTTGTGGGGTGGTTTGCCAATTTTTCTTCGGGAGCAATAGGAGGCTTTTTCCAATATCTTTCCATTGTTGAACATTTTGACGATTTTGCTAAAGGAATCTTCGATACGGGGCATCTCATGTATTACCTCTCTCTTTGCGGTATTACTTTGTTCCTTGCACATCAATCCATTGAAAGCTTGAGGTGGAGGTCGTAATGAAAGCTTTGAAACTTTGGCGTGGAGCAACTTTTGACGGACTGGGAATTTTGTTCTTGGGATGGCTTTATGGTGTATCTATTGTGAAGTTTGACTGGGTCGCGTGGAGCCTTATTGTTTTGGGTGGAGTTTTACTCCTGTTCCCTTTAGCTACCAACTACCAGAAAGTATTTAACACCATAAAATCTCGCCGAACCCAAATTGGTGCAAATGCACTTGTTATCATTGTTTTGGTTCTATTGATAGTAGGTTTGCTTGACTACCTAACAATCCGTCATTCCTGGCGGGTGGATACCACCTCACAGCGGGAATTTTCTCTCTCGGAACAGACTGTCAGCATACTCCGGAATCTGGATAGAGAAGTGACACTGGCGGCATTTGTTAGTGATTCGGAAATGCGCCAAATGGAAGACAGAATGATTGAGTACACCCATTACTCAGGAAAGTTTAATTATGAGATAATTGATCCGATCAAGGAGCCGGAACGGGTAAGAGAATTCTTCGGCCCCGATAAACAGTATCTTGATCTCCCAACGGTAGTATTGAAAACGGAGCTCAAAGATGAAGAAATTAACAGTACAGGAGAGGAAGAGATTACAAATGCACTTATTAAGGTGACCAGAGATGAGAGCCGGAAGGTCTACTTTGTCCAGGGGCACGGTGAAAAGACCATTTTTCCCGATGAGCCAGGAATGGCCAGTGCACAGTTTGTGAAGGATGAACTGGAGAAACAGCATTTTCAAGTGGATGCTCTGAATCTTTTTCAGGAAAATAGTGTTCCGGAGGATGCCGATGTTTTAGTCGTGGCCGGACCTGTGAAGATGCTGGCCTCCAATGAAGTAGAAGCACTAAGTAATTTTCTTTCCAGTGGGGGGAACGTTCTTGCTATGCTGGATCCTGAAATAGAAAGTGGCCTCGAAGAGTTGATTAATGAGTGGAATGTAAAGCTAAATAGAGATTTGGTACTTGAGTCTCATTCGAGTTTTGTTCTTACCTCATCCGGTTTGAACCGGCAGAGTAGTGTAAGTGCTGCACCTTCAGCCGCTGAGTATGGTGATCATATGATCACGAAGAATTTTCGTTTTGCAACTACCTTTGTTCAGTCCCAGTCTCTGAGCGTCGTTGATGAGGAAGATTCTGATACTGAAGTAACAGACCTTGTCTATACTAGTTCTAACAGTTGGGGTGAAATGGATTTGAAACGATTGTACGAAGAAAAGCAGGCGGAACAGGATGAAGGGGATTCAGAAGGACCTACGACCTTGGCAATGGCAGTGGAAAAGGATGACTCAGTCAAAACTCGTTTGGTCGTTGTGGGTGATTCTGATTTTGCTTCGGATGTTTATGTAGGGCAGGCACCAGGGAATATGGACTTTTTTCTTAATATTGTGAGTTGGCTCTCTGAAGAAGAGGACCTGATCTCTGTGCGTCCCAAAGAACCTGAAAACAGATCTCTCACCATGACCATGCGTCAACAGAAGCTGACCCTCTTTTTTCTCATTATTCTACTACCCATTGTGGCTGTAAGAATGGGAATCCACATATATATAAAACGTTCTTGAGGCTCTAGGGTCGGATGAAAAAGATTCTAATTCTTGCTGGTATTGCTGGTGGACTAGGCGCATTCGTCTATTTTTATGAGATAGAAGGGAGTAAAAAGAGAGAGAAAGCTGAACAGTTTGAAGCATCACTCATAAAGATAGAACGTGAAGATATTCAATCAATTACTTTGATTCAGGAGGAAGGCGAAATCATAAAATATGAGCGGACAGGCGATGATTGGGAAATAACAGAGCCTGTTCGAACTTCTGTTGAGGAGTCTGTTGTCAACGGAAACTACTCGGCATTTGCCAACGCAAAAATTAAGCGCCGGCTCAATACAACTTCTGACAAACTAAAAAATTTCGGCCTTGAACCAGCTCATGGGGAAGTAATTATAGAATCAATAGATGGCAATAAAGTAGAACTTCTCATAGGTGATGAAGCGGCTACCCGTGGTGATCTTTTTATTTCATTCCGTGATTCTAACAGTGTCTTTATTACATCCGACAATCTGAAAACAGAAGTAGAAAAAACACTCTTTAATCTTAGGGATAAAAAGATAGCACACTACGATAAGGATAAGGTGAACAGGATCGAACTGGCAACTAAAGATGATACTATCATCATTGAAAAATCGGGTGAGGAATGGTCCATGACTTCTCCCGATTTGCCAGTGGAGGTGAGCCGTGTCAACAGCTATCTCAATTCCCTCACGAACTATTCAGCAAAAGAGTTTGTGGCGGAGGAGTTTGACAATCCATCCCAATACGGCTTCGATGCACCGGAGGCTAAGCTGACACTCAGTCTTGGCGAAGAAAAGGCCACCAAAGAGTTAGTCATCGGTAAAGCCGTAAAAGATGGGGACGACACTAATTTTTTTGCTTACGAATCTGGACGAGCCCCTGTTTTTACCGTTCGCGAGTCAAACAAAAACAATGTGGCTCGCGATCCTTTTTACTTTCAGGACAAAAAGTTGGCACAATATAATGAGGATGCTCTGAGTGAGATTCGTATATCTGGTGCCTATCAGATTACTCTGATCCCTCAAGACACGTTGGGGTGGTATGTTTCCGGTGATACCACTATCAAGTTGGAGAAATCGGATATGAATCGTCTGTTCTCAGCTATTGGAGGCGTTACAGCCACGGAGTTGGTTTCAGAAAATAGTAAAGATTTGTCTAGCTATGGCCTAAAAGAACCTTTTCTTGAAGTTGTTTTGACTGATACTGCCGGTTCCTCGATAGGTTATAGCATTGGTGACTCTGATGTAGACAATGACCGTTATGCGGTTTCCAGTTCTCGTCCTCGCATCTACAAGGTAAGTATTACAACAGTCGAAAGAATCAAAGACTGGATAGAAGAGATTCGGGAAACTGACGCTACCCCACCAACAGAATAATAGCACCGCCGGATAGGGTACAGAACAGGTTCACCGTATCGTTGTTGATGAACCTGGACCCGGATATGAGGGTTGCGGGTTCGTCACAGTGATGGGCTACTTCAACTCTTTTGCTGCATCCGCCACAAGTGTATGATGCCTGAACTGTGGCACCCAGGATAGAGTCGAACACATTCGCAGCAAAACCGACCGCTACCACCAAATACAACACCTTTACATCCAGAATAAAGAACCAAGCCGAGGCTGCTATAACGGTAGCTCCTAGCAATCCTCCAACAGATCCAAGAAACGTGACGCCCCCCGACGCGCCCGAGTCTATTTTTCTGAAAGTAACAATATCTCTCGGTACATATGGGGAAAAGAAGCCGATCTCCGTAGCCCATGTATCGGCTGTAGCCGCTACCACACTGGAGAGGTAGGCGAAGTAGATAATGTCAGAGGGATTGTAGAGCCACCAGATGGTCAGGATGAGCGGAATGCCCCCATTGGCATAAACTTGAACCATATCTCGCTCGGATCCCTTCCCAAAAGATTGCCGCTGATCCTTTTTCGATTTCTTACCTATCCTTGACAGCAATGAAGAGAGCACAAAGAAGACAGCAAGAGGAATCATGAATTTCCACCCGCCTATTCCGAAAACAAAAACACCGAGGATAAAAGCAGCCAGGGCACCATCCGAAGTGAGAACTCGAAGTGAGAAGGCTCCTTGAGCCATGATGAAAGAGAGTAATATCCACATGATCAAAACTGCTACACTGCCGTTTCCAACGCTTTCAAAAAAAAGATCATAGGTGACGGCGGTAACGATTGGTATAGAGAGATTATCTGATCCCGAATCGGAAACAGCTTCGGCTATGGTTGCCATAGCAGCCACAAAAAGAGACAGTGGCACTAACAGCTGGAGTTCAAGGGGTTCCATGCCGGCAATACTCCTGAATAATGTTGTTCCAAGACCTGTAAGCAGTGCCGAAGTCAGCGCCATCACAATTGTTCCCTGAATGGTTTTCTGGTCACGCCACGGGCGGTACGATTCGGGATTTCGTACCCCTTCTCCAACAATGGCCGCTGCTGTGTCAGCAAAGGTGAGGAGCAGGAGGGAAATCTGAAATGTAATCTGACGTTCCCACCAAAAGAGGCATAGGATGAAATAGGCCAGAGGGAAATAGATAGTGCCGTAGGATATTCTTTTTGTGGCGTGCATCCCTTCAAACTTTTTCGATTTGATGGCCACAAGATTTACGATAATAAAAATGATTGCGAGGGCTACCGGAGGTCCGTTACTAACGAAAAGGAAAGGAGACATAAGGACAAACAATCCCACCAGAACGTGGACAAATTTCCTGCTTAGTTCCGGAGTCCAGTTGAGTTTGACCCGTGCCAGTTCACTCAGGCCAATGAGTCCGAAGATCCCTAGGAGGAAGACGACAGATGTTATCCATTCGTTGGAGAAGGGAGAAACGGTAGGGAGCATAAATGAAAGTACATGACAAAGTGTAAAGAGAAAAGAGCTTGCGTAAAGTGATTCACCAAGATGACGCAAGGTTTCTACCAAATAAGAATTGCTTTGTCTGTTAGTGATTTCTCAGCGAATTATCCATCGGCAAATCACAC
>DCXX01000150.1:50999-68705 GCA_002329125.1 Fidelibacterota bacterium UBA2125
GCTCTCGTGGGTGGTGTGGTCGTATTTCTTGTTTTATCTCAGATGAAGAGTAGCGGTCAAACGTCCAGTGAGGAAATGAAGAACGCCTTTTCTTCCCTTTCTTTCGAAGCACTTGAAAAGTTCAATGCGCTTGCCTCAGAAACATTGAAAAACCAGCTGGAAAAGGGTGAAGCGACCTTAGAGGAAAAAAAGAAGCTTATCGATAGCAATCTGGGGACAGTCTCAAAAACTTTAGAGGAACTGAAAAAGCAGTCAACCGCTCTTGCCACTCAACTGGGTGAAAGCCAGAAAGAGACAGGCAAACTTCGCTCTACAGCAGAAGACCTTAGGAACGTTCTTTCCAGTTCACAGGCGAGAGGGCAATGGGGCGAGCGAATGGTAAAGGACATTCTGGAGCTTATGGGTCTTGTGGAGAATGTGAATTACGTTTCACAAAAGTCTTTGGAGTCAGGGGAGAAACCGGATTACACATTCAACCTTCCAAAAGACAAAAAATTGAACATGGATGTCAAATTTCCACTGGCCCATTACGAACAATACGTCTCCGCAGATAGTGAATCAGAACGTGAGAATGAAAAGAAGGCGTTCTTGAAAGATGTGAAAGGGCATGTAAAGGATGTGGCCGGCCGGGGGTACATTGATCCGGAAGCGGGGACGGTGGACTACGTTCTTGTCTTTATCCCAAATGAGTCCATCTATTCCTTTCTTCATGAAAATGATCCTGAACTGCTGGATTTTGCTCTCAGCAAGCGGATCATTCTTTGCTCACCTATCACACTTTATGCTGTCCTTTCTCTCATTCATCAAGCGGTGGAAAGTTTTGCCATGGAAAAGGCGGCAGGTGAAGTGTTGTCACTGCTTAAGGAATTCGAAAAACAGTGGCAGCTCTATGTTGAGGTCATGGAAAAAATGGGCCGCCGGATCGATGATGCCAAGAAAGAGTTCGAAAATCTGACTACTACACGGACCCGCCAACTGGAGCGGTCACTGACCAAAATCCAGGATCTCAAGCTGGGTCAGGATGGGAGTTCACTTATTGAGGAGACATCTGGAGAAAACAAAGAGAGTTAAGATATCTTCCTGAGACGCATTTTGAGATATATTCTATTCTTCTCAGTTTTTTTATTATTTACAGCTTTTCAGTTTTCACCTGATTCGTTCCGACCCTACTCTCAGGCTATGGGGGGCTCTGATTATTCCTTAGCCATGATACCCATAGAAGGGGGTGTTTACCAAATGGGCAGCCCACCTGATGAACCGGGTAGGAGCACCGATGAGGCCCCCGTCCGGAACGTGGAAGTCCGTGACTTCTGGATGAGCCAAATGGAAATTTCATGGGATGTCTATGAGCTTTTTCTCTACCGGGAGATAGACAATATTTCTCAATCCAAAGGGAATGTCGACTTGGAAATAGATGGTATTTCCGGCGCTACTATGCCCTATGTTAACATCAACAAACCGGGTTATCCGGTTGTCAATATTACACAGTATGCTGCCTCCCAATTCTGCAAGTGGCTCACGGCCAAGACAGGTTATTACTACCGTCTTCCCACAGAAGCCGAATGGGAGTATGCCTGCCGCGCCGGAACACAAGGCGCTTATTCATTTACCAAGGATGATCTTTTCCTGGATGATATAGCGTGGTATAAGGGAAACAGTGACGATCATTACCACAAAAGTGGGCTCAAAAAGCCCAACGGCTTTAGCTTATTCGACATGCATGGAAACGTGGCGGAATGGGTTTTGGATCACTATAATCCTGACGGTTATTCATCTAACCTGACATTTACAAGGGGAACGAAACTCTATCCCAAGGTGGTCCGAGGTGGTTCTTTCAAGGATGTGCCGGAAAGACTTCGTTCAGCTGCGAGAGGATTTTCAGAAAAAGCGTGGAAAAAACAAGATCCACAATCACCTAAAAGTCTATGGTGGCATACGGATGCTCCCCATATAGGTTTTCGTATCGTAAGACCAAAATCCGTACCTTTCAGAGATCAAATGGAAAAATATTGGATCAAGCCCATAAAGGAATATTGAGTTATGAAGAAAAATCCCAAAACCAGCCAGATTAACCGGCGAACATTTATGGAACAGTCAGCCAAATTAGCAGCTGCCGGTATTCTTATGAATCGATTGCCGGCCTCAACACGGAAACAGATTTCTCACGAAGGTGAAATTAAAGTGGCCTTGGTGGGGTGTGGAGGCCGCGGCACGGGTGCCGCTGCTCAAGCCATCCTGGCGGACGAAGACGTTCGTCTTGTGGCTATGGCCGATGTATTTGAAGATCAGGCCGTGCGGTGTTACCAGAATCTTATAGATAGATTTGGCGATTCTGGTAAGGTGAAAGCGAGTCCGGAGACCACCTTTATCGGTTTCGATGGCTATCAAAAAGCTATTGACATGGCTGATGTGGTTATCCTTACTACGCCTCCAGGCTTCAGGCCACAACATTTTGAATATGCTGTCGAAAAGAATAAGCAAATTTTCATGGAGAAACCTGTGGCGACTGACGTGTCAGGCATTAAGCGAATACTTGATGCGGGTAAACAGGCTTCCGCAAAAAAACTCAATGTGATTGTAGGACTTCAGCGCCATTACCAGAAAAACTACCGGGAAGTGAAGAAACTGTTAGACAGAAACAGGATTGGAGAAATTGTTTCTGGCCAAGTCTATTGGAACAGCGGCGGAGTGTGGGTGAGGCCCAGAAAACCTGAACAGACCGAACTGGAATATCAGATGCGGAACTGGTACTACTTCAACTGGGTCTGCGGTGACCATATTGTAGAACAGCATATCCACAACATCGATGTGGCCAATTGGTTTATCGGTTCTGTGCCAGCCTCTGCCCAGGGAATGGGGGGCCGCGAGGTGAGAAAAGGTCCCGATCACGGCCAGATTTTCGATCATCATTTTGTGGAATTCACTTATCCTGACGGGCAGGTAATAGCCAGCCAGTGCCGCCACCAGAAAGGGTGCATGAACCGGGTGGAAGAGGTGTTTCAAGGAACCAAAGGGAATGTTCATGTCCACAGTGGAAATTATGGTTTAGTTACTTCAGGTAAAGGAAGAAATATCTACAAACATCAGGATGAAAATGATATTGACCCATATCAACAGGAACACAATGAGCTTTTTGCCGCTATCAAAGCTGGAAAGTACAAGTACAATGATGTAGAGAGGGGTGCCCACAGCACTATGACTGCTATCCTTGGCCGCATGGCTACCTACTCTGGGCAGGTTATTACCTGGGACGAAGCCATGGCTTCAAATCATAAGCTGGTCCCCGAACTGCACTCCTTTAATGATACCGCCCCGATTTTACCGGATGAAAATGGGAACTATCCCGTGCCTGTTCCAGGTAAAACCAGATTCATCTAAACTGAAGGTAGAAAAGATGAAACGAAGAGAATTTATCAAAAAGGGGGCAGCTACAGCCGCACTGCCATTTGCTGGCACCGTATCTCTGGCCAAGTCTGACAATGGTGCGAAAAAGAAGGAAAAAATATTCAACCTCAATTACGCACCTCATTTCGGCATGTTTAAACAGAGTGCTGGTGAGGATCTATTGGATCAGATCCAGTTTATGTATGACCAGGGATTCCGCTCAATGGAAGACAACGGAATGAAGGATCGGTCACGATCGGATCAGAGCAGTATTGCGAAAAAAATGAGTCGCCTCGGCATGACCATGGGTGTTTTCGTAGCACACAAGATATATTGGCAGGAACCGAACCTTGCCAGCGGCGACAAGGTCCTTCAGGATGAGTTTGTTCAGAATGTGAAAGATTCGGTGGAAGTGGCTAAGCGGGTGAACGCCAAGTGGATGACCGTGGTCCCCGGCTATGTGGACTTGGGCCTGGAAATGGCTTATCAGACAGCCAATGTGGTGGAAGCCCTTCGGAGAGCTAGTGATCTACTGGAATCCCACGGTCTTGTCATGGTGTTAGAACCACTGAACTGGTGGACCAACCATGCGGGTCAATTTCTCACCGGGATTCCCCAGGCTTATGAAATCTGCCGGGCGGTGGACTCTCCATCATGCAAGATTCTGTTCGATATCTACCATCAGCAGATCACCGAAGGGAATCTCATCCCCAATATTGACAAGTCTTGGAGTGAGATCGCTTATTTCCAGATCGGTGATAATCCCGGGCGGAAAGAACCGACTACAGGAGAAATCAATTATCTGAATGTTTTCAGGCACATTCACAGCAAAGGGTATAGAGGTGTCCTTGGTATGGAGCACGGAAATTCCAAGCCCGGGAAAGCGGGGGAGATGGCTGTCATCGAGGCCTACCGTAAAGTAGACGCTTATTAGAGTTTGTTAATCAAATCTTTATTGATTCCAACAGTGATATTTCAATTGGAAGATAAACTGTTTGTAATAGTCGTGTAAAGGGTAACTCAATCGCATGTTTATTGCATGCGAATACCGCCGTCAAGTCGAATTGTTTCTCCGTTCATATATGAGTTTTGAACAATGGTTGATACCATTTCCGCATATTCTGACGGCTTGCCTAGGCGCTTGGGAAAAAGTACCTGTTTGGAAAGGCCTGTAACAACCTCTTCTCCAAGTCCTTGAAAAAGAGGAGTGTGGAATATTCCTGGTGCAATGGTGCAAACCCGAATTCCATACCAGGCAAGATCCCGTGCAACAGGTAATGTCATGCCCACAATACCACCTTTGGAAGCTGCATACGCGGCTTGTCCTTTTTGCCCTTCAAATGCAGCGACAGATGCGGTATTGATAATTACGCCGCGCTCCTCATCCTGATTTGGCTCGTTCATTGCCATCTGTTCAGCTACAAGTCGTAATACATTGAATGTTCCATTGAGATTGATATCGATCACTTCCTTGAATGTATCCAAGGGGTGGGGGCCCTGTTTACCTAAGGTTTTAACCGGTGGACCAATCCCGGCACAGTTGACCAGAATATGCACAGCTTTTAATTGTTTCATTGTGGTGGTGATACCGGCCTGTACTGAGACATCATCCGCTACGTTAACCTCCTGAAATAAGACAGCTTCACCTAATTCTTCAACAAGAGTGTCTCCTCGCTCCTTATTGAGGTCAAAAATCACTGCCTTGTTGTCCATCTCAACCAGTTTTCGAACCGTTGCTTCACCCAGACCGGAGGCACCTCCGGTTACAATTGCTATTTTATTTTTTAGTTTCATTTATTCTGATTTCATCTTTTCACCAGTATGATCAAAATTACCTCGCACTATTGATTTCTCTGTTTCGATTGTTGTAACAGACCTTAATGGCCATAAGCCGAAAGCAAGAGAATAACAGGTAGAATTTTATCCGAATGAAAATCACCATCAAGGATAAAAAGATTCGTAATTTCCGCAGTCAGCGATCTGGGAAAAAGTTTTGAGTGGGGATACAACTAAAAACAACAAGGAGTAAATGATGAAAAAGTCATTACTAATGATCTTGGCTATCGTTACAAGTTCTTTTATTTATGGCAAGGATCGTTCTTTACCACCGGACACCACCATCGTTTCTTCACACAGTATCACGGTGAAGGGTGATCGTTTCAACTATAAAGCAACTACCGGCACTCAACCCGTCTGGGATGAGAATGGGAAGCCTGTTGCGTATTGCCACTACACATACTATGAGAGGTCAAATGTTAAAGATCGCGCTTCCCGGCCGCTGATGATCTCTTTTAACGGCGGCCCCGGTTCGGGCTCGGTCTGGATGCACTTGGCCTACACAGGTCCTACGATCCTTAAAATTGATGATGAGGGTTATCCAGTTCAGCCCTATGGCGTGAGAGAGAATCCCTATTCGGTACTGGATGTTGCCGATATTGTCTACGTGAATCCTGTGAATACAGGTTACTCGAGAATCGTAGATGAAGAGGTGAAAAGAGAGAAATTTTTCGGTGTGAATAGTGATATTGAGTATCTGGCGGAGTGGATTAATACTTTTGTTCAGCGTTATAACAGGTGGGAGTCACCCAAGTATCTTATCGGGGAAAGCTACGGTACCACTAGGGTCTCCGGGCTTTCGCTGGCACTGCAGGGTCGTCAGTGGATGTATTTGAACGGAGTTATACTGGTTTCCCCTACAGGGCTGGGCATCGATGGCTCTATCGGAAGAAGCGGACCTGTAGGCGCCGCCCTCAAAGTTCCCTACTTTACTGCCGCTGCGTGGTACCACAAGAAACTTCCTCTGGACTTGCAGCAGCAGGATCTGGCGCAAATTCTCCCGGAAGTGGAAGATTATGCCATCAACGAATTGATCGCCGTCATTGCCAAGGGAGGTTTTGTTCAGGAGAGCGAGAGGAAGGAAGCGGCCAGGAAGATGGCCCGCTATTCCGGGATTTCAGAAAAAGTCATTCTCCAGCACAATCTGGATATTCCTACTTCCTTTTTCTGGAAAGAACTTTTGAGGGAAGAAGGATATACGGTGGGCAGACTCGATTCCCGCTACAAGGGGATCGACAAGGCAGATGCTGGGGAGAGTCCCGATTTCAACTCAGAACTCACTTCCTGGCTCCACTCCTTTACTCCCGCTATAAACTATTATTTCAAGAACGTTCTGAAGTTTGAGACAGATGTGAAGTATAACATGTTCGGTTCCGTCCATCCGTGGGACTGGGATAAAGATAATACAGGGGAAAATCTGAGGCAGGCAATGGCACAGAATCCTTATCTGCACACTATGATTCAGTCAGGCTACTATGACGGTGCCACCCGGTACTTTGATGCCAAATATACTATGTGGCGGCTGGATCCCAGCGGCAGGATGAAGGAGCGCCTTAGCTTTAAGGGGTACCGAAGTGGACACATGATGTATCTGCGTCGGGAAGACCTTGAAACATCAAATGAGGACATCAGGGAATTCATTCAAAAAACGATTCCAGGCAAGAATGTACCGGCAAAGTATTAGACGGGATTTTCTTTAGTTTCCACTCCAGCCGCACCAATCATCACCGTCCATGCCGATGGGTGAACCTGCCGGCGGATCCACCGGTTTTGGTACAGAGATTGAAGACGGATCATCCATAAACTTCTGGATTAGATGGACAGCATAACCGTAATGTGCTTTTAGCCCTTCATTCCGTTCCCGCCTTTCCTGACTTTTTAACCATTCATTCAATTCACCAATTTTCATCATAGCCACGGCCTTTGCTTGATGGGAAGCTGACCGGTGACTGGCAAGCCCCATAAGGTAATGGAGGGTCACCATGTCCACCACTTTCTGGATCTCCCCGTCAAGACCGTTTTTACGGCTGGCATACCAGGTGTTTTTGAAAACGGTGTTAATCACTTCGTCAAGGCCAGGATTATTTGAATCTCTGGCATGGTATTCCACAAGTCGGGCTGCTCTTTGGTGATGAAGGACCATCTGCATGGTCAACCCGGCTGCTGTTTCCGCTGCCGCGAGGGCGTCGAAAGCAACACCGGTGTGAACGTTGAATGTTTCCCTTGTTCTCGGATAACCGAAAGCTCGGGGAGGGATTAGATCGAGCACATCTGCCGGAATGGCCAGTGCCTTAGGCATTACTGTATTCATAAGGGCATCCAGAGCTCTCCGCTGTTCCTTTGGATCGATAATCTTTACTATTGGCTGACCGTCTCCCCGAACAGCGTAACGAAATTCCAGACCACCCACCACTTTCGAGGCAGCCTCTAGCTGATAGCGGTGATGTAGGTAAAGAGGTACCAATACCTCTTCCAGAGATGAGTAGGGTGCTCCCTCTCTAATGTTGGCTTCACCAAAGTTGGACAGGGCGATGCCTCTCACCTTCATGAGGTGGTTCAGCTGATCAACAGCATTTTCACCGTTGTCCCAAAGATGTGCCTGGGGGTGGGCGCTTCCCAGCGGCCGGGCATCTTGATCCGTGATGAACCAGAGGCCCCGATTCCAGGCATTACTTAGAACTTTTTCCAGTTCGCTATCTTCATTGGTTCCTTTAGAAAAGTCCCTGTAAGCGTACTCCACAGCTACCTTATCCCATTCACCGATATCCGTATCGTAAGCATGGGACCAGTCCAGAGTGCCGTTGCTGCGTATTTTCATCATTGGATGCGGATAGTCCATGACAGAAGCCCGGCCTTGGGCACTTGAGATGTAGTTGTGAGGAAGTCCTAAAGTGTGACCAATTTCATGAGCTACAAGCTGGCGAAGACGGGCTAGAGCCAATTCTCTCATGTCATCAGGAACCTTAGTGCCATTTTCGTAAGGTGCCATAAGGCCCTCGGCAATGAGGTAATCCTGCCTTAGTCTGAGGGACCCTAGTACTACGTGCCCTTTGAGAATTTCCCCTGTCCTGGGATCACGGACAGAACTGCCATAGGACCAGCCTCTTGTGGCCCGGTGGACCCAGTTAACAACATTATATCGGATATCCATGGGGCTGACGTCTTTCGGAAGCAGTTTGACCACAAACCCATCTTTATATCCTGCTGCATCAAAAGCCTGGTTCCACCACCGGGCTCCGTCAAAAGCGGCAGACCGAACTGGCTCCGGCATACCGGGATCGATGTAGTAAACAATGGGTTCCACCGGTTCTCCGCGCCGACCAGAGGGATTTTTTCGATTGAGCCGGTGACGGCTGATCACTTTCTTTACAATGCGCTCATCCAATGGTGTGGCGTAGTCCATGTAGGTCAGACCATTCATACCGGCACGGGGATCAAACTTCCGTGTTTCATATCCAGCCTCGGGAAGTTCAACAAATGCATGGTGTTGTCGGACTGTGACAGCCGAGGCGGTAGGGGAGACGTCCCGGATGTAGCGCCCTTCGGGAGTCCCCACAAATGTGAGAGTTACCTCGAATTCAGAATTCTTGGGGAAGTTCTCTGTCCTGGGTAGGTAAAAAGCAGACCGGGACTCGTCCATTTTATAGCTACCCTGTCGTGACTGTTTCAATCTTCCTGCCACATTATGGGCATCTCGAAGGAAGAATTTGGTGGCGTTTACAAGAACCGTATTGCCTGTCTCCGCCTCAACTTTGAAACCCCAGTGGGTGGACCGGGCGAAGGCATCCTCTACAGCTTTTCTTTCAGCTTCATCTTCGGAGACGGCTCGATAACCATAATTCTGTTCCACCATGAGTACTTTGGGACCAATCCGTTCAAACAGTACCAGATGACTTCCGCCCAGTTGTGCTCTATCCAGACCGATATCGTTTGAGCCGATACCAGCGGACAGTGATCTGATGTAGAGCAATTCAGAATCGAACTTATCGATTTTCACAAACATCTCACCGGTGGCATCATTCCAATAGGAATCCATGAAACCTTTAAATTGCTTCATCCCTTTTGTTTTTTCCTGGATGGAGGGAAAATCAGCGCCGTAGAGTGAGACGGAAAAAAGTTGCAAGACGAACCATATGCTTATTTTTCTGTTATTCATGATTAACCCCTTTTCATTTGAAGATTTGAAAGAACAATATACAAAAGTGAGTTATGATTCCCACGCCGGGCAGGCAAGATTTTTGTAATCGCACCAGTCGCAGTGGTACCCGCTACAGGGCTCAAATTGTCTGGCGCGGATACCCCGGGCTACATCGGTAATCTTTTCCCGTATGGCATCGAGGTCTTTTTCCGTGAAAGCGTGGCTGTGCTCAGGCTGTTCCTCATCGCGAAGGAAGTAGAGTGTTGCCGTTTCCGGGATGCCTGCCAGCTTTTCATCTTCAGCCTGCTGAAGATATAGGCTGTAAATACCGAGCTGGACAGAGTTTTTGGCTGGTGTGGATCGCTTGCTGGTTTTGTAGTCGACCACCTTGTTCCCGTTTGAGGAATTGTCTATACGATCGATCATGCCAACGATACGGATGCCATCAAGGTCGAAGGAAAATTTTAATTCCGTATCCAGAACATCTGGCGGTTCCTGTTTGGTATTATGGACATATCGTTTCAGCATTTCCACCGCTTGTTCCTTCAGCTTTTCTTCACGTTGCATGTAAGTAAATTCCCCACTTTTCCACTCTTCATCGAGAATCTGAAGAATTTGATCTTCGGTTATATTTCCTTCGGAACCGTGGAAGCGTTCCAGCACCTTATGAATAATATTCCCAAATGTGAGCTGTGGTCGGCTGGCTGATTCGGGGATCTTGTCTATCTGTTTAAACCTGTATTTCAGAGGGCACTCCAGATAGGTTTCAACGGTACTTGCGGAGAGTGACAGGGCTTCTCCTGGAGAGGGGACAAAGTTGTCACTGAGTTCATTTCGCAACTCTTTTTCCCACGGTTCGTTACCCCACTCTATAGTTTCTCCGGCGTGAAGCTTGTGGAGGGCATCCAGTGCCTTGATCATCTTTGCAGCGTTGGTGTAGTCATTTTGAGCCACCGCTCGCTGGAGCCTGTCCTGGTACTTCTTTTTCAGGTCTAACGTCATTTAGATTTTGTCCTTTGTTACTGCAATCTCCGAATCGATTTCATGAACCAGTGATTTGTCCAGCTCCTTAACAAACAGTGAGGTTGCTTTTGACGGTGCCAGTAGAAAAAGTTGTTCTTGAGCTCGGGTGACAGCAACATACATGAGGCGGCGTTCTTCCTGGAGGTGGTGATCCCGGTCAGAGAGGGTGCTGTGTTTGGCATACTGGATCCACTCATCGGGCGGGCGGATCACCAGTGCTTCCTGCCTGAAAGAGAGAGGAAAACTCCCGGACCGGTTGAATGGGACGAATACAACTGGGAATTCTCCCCCTTTCGCACCGTGAATGGTCTGAACGGTAACCGCATTACTGTTTACTGAAGGGGGCAGGTGGGCCGGCCGGTTGCCGGCCGTCATCATAGATTCCAGATATAGATTGAAACGGTGCAATCCCCGCTCGTTTTCTCTGTCACGGCTGAACTCCTGAGCTTTATTCAAAAGATTCCCAATATTGATGAGAGCCAGTTGATCTTCATAGTTGTGTCTTTTAGCCAAAGGCCGCAACAGTGCTGTCCTTTCGCAAATCTCCCACAGCATCTCACCGGCATTCTTTTTCTTGGAAAGTTTCTGCAATTCTTCAACTTGCTTGAAAAGTGCTCTTGCCTCTTGCGGAAAAGTTCCGTTGAGAGAATGTAGAAGTTGGATTCTGGGCGTTAGATCCCGAGTGTCAAAACGGCTGAAGAGTTCATAGGCAGTTTCATCATTGGACGCTTTACGAAGGAGCCGGTAAAGAGCGGTCTCTTTGTGCTTACCTTCACCAACCACCTGGCACCACGCCACAAGTGTTTTGATTTCAGGAATCTCGAAGAAATGCCGGAAATCAGCCTGAGTCGGAATGTTGGCGCCCAGGAAACTGTCAGCCAGAGATTTGGCCTGATTGCGTGTTCTGCAAAGGACAGCAATATCTTCAAAAGAGAATCCCTCAGAGAGCAACTCATAAATCTGGTCAATGATGATTGTCGGCTGCTCTATTTTGGTTGCCCAGATGAGTTTAGGGCGAGGTCCTTTACGCCCGCCTTCAGACTCGAGAAACTTGGCCTGTCTGTCATCATTATGTTTTATGATATCATTGGCAAGATCAAGGATTTGCTGGTGGGAGCGGAAATTCGTTTCCAGCGGCGTGGCGAGGAAATCTTTGTGGGAGCCGTAACTCTTTTCAAATGCTTTAATGTTGTACGCGGAGGCGCCGCGGAAGCTGTAGATCACCTGATCATCATCGCCTACTACAGTAACGCTCTGCCTTTTGTGGGCCAAGAGACCAACGATTTTGTTCAGGGCAAAATTGTTATCCTGGAATTCGTCCACAATAATGTGGCGGAAGCGGTCCCTACACGCTTTCAGAGCTTTTTCATCAGATTGCAACAGCTCATGCGCCTGGAGGATCATATCACCGTAATCCACAGTATCCAGATCCTTTTTCATCGCCTGGTAGTGACCATAGATTTGTCTCAAATCACGGATCTGTGCCAGCACCTCTGTGTCAGTTTCATTTTGAGGATCGGGCATGGCCGCCGG
Source organism: Fidelibacterota bacterium UBA2125 (assembly GCA_002329125.1). Taxonomy (GTDB): domain Bacteria; phylum Fidelibacterota; class Marinisomatia; order Marinisomatales; family S15-B10; genus UBA2125. Next base: position 62,914 of record DCXX01000150.1, read on the forward strand.
GTCCAGCAGTTCGTCCCGGCACCGGCTGAAGAAAGGGAGGAAGCTCTTCACCACCGCTTTTTCAGGCTCCAGAGAAAATTCCGTTGACTCGAATGGGCCCAGATCGTCAAATCTATCCAAAAGCATGTAGATCGCCTCACTCTCGTCCAGCAAGCGAGGTGTTGGAGAAACATTGCCGAACTCTTTAACGGTCTGGTAGCAAACGCTGTGGAAGGTTCCCACTGTTATCTTTTCGGCTGGATGCCCAACTTCAGAAACTACCTTCTCTTTCAGTTCTCGCGCCGCCCGTTCCGTGTAAGTAATCATGAGAATATGGAATGGATCGATACTTTTGTTCTCGATGAGATGCACTATGCGCTTCACAAGAGTGAAGGTCTTACCAGTGCCTGCACCGGCCATGATCATGAGAGGAGAAGGAGAATGTTCTATGGCCTGACGCTGCTGGAAGGTTGGATGGTTACTCACGTCAAAAGTTACAGACACAGCCCCGTAGAAGGAATGTCAATAATGAAGTTTCAGATTGATATTCAACCGGTTGAGAGATAATTTCCCGTCAGAGGATATACTCTTGCCTCGGTATACTTTAAATATAAATGGTCGGGACCGGAAGGTGTCGGTGGATGAAGATACTCCCTTGCTCTGGGTTCTTCGCGATGAGCTTGGTCTGACCGGAACGAAGTTTGGATGTGGGCGGGGCCTGTGCGGTTCGTGTACGGTTCATTTGAATGGCGAGTCAACCCGTTCATGCATGTCCACTGTCGATTACGCCGAAGGAAACGATATTACCACCATCGAAGGCCTTTCGCCTGACGTCACTCATTTCATTCAGGAAGCGTGGATTGCTGAGGAGGTTCCCCAGTGCGGCTATTGTCAATCTGGACAGGTCATGGCCGCCGCTGCCTTACTGGAACGCAATCCCAATCCTTCCGATCAGGATATTGATATGGGGATGAAAATGAATCTTTGCCGTTGTGGAACTTATCAGCGAATCAAGAAAGCCATACACCGGGCTGCAGATGAGATGAAATGAGCAACTCTGTTTCCAGAAGAGATTTTCTCAAAGTGACATCATCAGCAGGTGCCGGACTGATGATGGGTGTTTACCTTCCTGGAAAACCCCGTTTCAAATCTGCAGCCTCGGACAGTTTTGAACCTAACGTCTGGATCAAAATTTCACCGGATAATAAGGTTACCATCACTCTGGCGAAGTCAGAGATGGGCCAGGGAGTCAAGACAGCTTTGCCCATGATTGTGGCAGACGAATTGGATGCGGACTGGCAAAATGTAGAAGTAGTTCAGGCCGATGCCCACCCTGACAAATATGGCGGAATGATGACTGTTGGGAGCAGAAGTGTAAGAGGCGGTGCCTGGATGCGACTCCGGGAGACAGGGGCCACTGCCCGTGAGATGCTTGTCTCCGCCGCCGCAAAGCAATGGGGGGTTGACCCTGCATCCTGCCGGACAGATAACAGCTCCGTTTATCACGATGCATCAAACAGATCTCTGACCTACGGCAAACTGACTACCTATGCATCAGGGCTAAAAGTCCCCAAGAAACCGCAGCTGAAAGACCCTTCCCAGTTTAGGTACATTGGCAAATCCATACCCCAGATTGATACCCCGGACAAAGTAAGCGGGAAAACTGTTTTTGGACTGGATGTGCGGCTCCAAGGCATGCTTTATGCAACCGTTATTCATCCGCCAGTTTTCGGTGCAGCTGTAAAAAGTATTGATGATCGGGAAGCAAAAAACATTGCGGGTGTAAAAAAAGTGTTTCAGGTTTCTTTGGGTGTAGCGGTGGTGGCCAAAAGTACCTGGGCCGCCTTTAAGGGTGCCAGGGCACTCCAGATTAAATGGGATAATGGTGATTTTTCCATGGATTCAAAGGACATTTCAAAAAGCTTCCGGGACCTGGCCAGAAAAAAGGGTGTAGTTGCCCGAAATGACGGAAATGCTGAAAAGGCCATGAAGAAAGTTGACAGTCGTCTGGAAGCGGTCTATGAGGTACCCTATCTGGCTCACGCCACTATGGAGCCTATGAACTGCACGGCCCATGTGAAGCAAGGTCGCTGCGAACTATGGGTTCCCACACAGAATCCCCAGGGATCTCAGCGGACGGCAGCCCAGCTCACAGGTTTTTCCAATGATCAGGTCACAGTGCATGTGACCCAGTTGGGGTGCGGCTTTGGCCGGAGAAGCAGAACTGATTTTATCCAGGATGCCGTTGAAACAGCCATGAAGGTCGACGCCCCGGTGCAGGTCGTCTGGACAAGAGAAGAGGATATGCAGCACGATTACTACCGGCCTGCTACCTACAATCTCTTTGAAGCAGGACTCGATAAAGCGGGGGAACCTGTAGCTTGGAATCACCGTGTGGTGGCACCACCTATCGGCAGAAGGGGAGGCCCCAACAGCTTGGATCGTTCTTCTGTTGATGGTGCGTCCAACCTGCCCTACGATATCTCCAATATCTTTGTGGACTATTGTCGGTCTGATATACCTGTCCCCGTCGGCCACTGGCGCTCGGTGGGTCCTTCACAGAATACGTTTATTACGGAGAGTTTTATCGATGAAGTCGCCTTTGCCGCCGGAAAAGATCCGTTTGAATACAGAAGAAAGCTGCTGAAAAACCAGCCAAGACTCCGAAATGTTCTGGAACTGGCCGCAGAAAAATCCGGCTGGGGTGGGAAACTTCCCAAGGGCCTCGCAAGGGGGATAGCCATAGTGGAAGATAAGGGAAGCATTTGTGCACAGGTTGCAGAAATCTCTATTGAAAAGAGTCAAGTGAAAATTCACCGTGTCACCTGTGCTCTTGATTGTGGTCAGGTGATCCATCCGGGAATCGTGGAATCACAAACTGTCGGCTCTGTGGTGTATGGACTGTCCGCTGCCCTCTATGGCGAGATCATCATTAATAAAGGTAGGGTGGCCCAGAGCAATTTTGATGATTATCCTCTTCTTGGTATACATGAAATGCCTGAGGTCGATGTCCACTTGGTGGACAGTCAGGAAGAACCAGGTGGGGCAGGTGAGCCGGCCGTACCACCTGCTGCTCCCGCTGTTACAAATGCAATATTTGCCCTTACAGGACAGAGGATACAGAGTCTGCCAGTTTCCCTTAACGGGATGAGAACTATGTAGTCCAGAAAAACCTCTTTTTCTTGGAAGAGGTGTTTTAGGCAGTCCTTTTTGCTTTATTGTAAACCTGATCCGAATTACAACTGTTCTTACTATCCATTGGAAATGGGTGAAATTCCTTTTTAACCTTTTACCTTATTGCTCCGTCAAAGGAGCAAATGATAGATGAAGGACGGCGATCTTGTAATACGGTTTCAAAATGGAGAAGAACAAGCATTTGATGAACTGGTTAAAAGACATTATTCAACAACCCACAATTTACTTGTCCGGCTTTCAGGCAATAGCATGGACGCCGATGATCTTTGCCAGGAGACGTTCATTCGGGTCTACCGAAGTCTCAGGAAATTCAAAGCCCAGTCACAATTTTCAACATGGCTATACAGAATTGCCGTCAATGTGGCCAACAGCCACCACCGAAAAGAAAAGGTCAGACAATTATTATCATTTGGGAATGATCCTGAGACTATGGCAGTTGATGAATCTACGGAACCCCGTGAATTGGACCCGGAAATGTGGGATGCCATTCACAACTTGCCACAGAAACAAAAAATGGTATTAACATTGAGAATATTTCAGGAACTTCCCTTTAAAGAGGTCGCCAGCATTTTGAATATGAGTGAAAACAGTGCAAAGGTGAATTATCACCACGCCATTCAGCGACTTAAGGAAAGATTAGGAGAGAAAGAGTAATGTCGATCGAGAGACGGATCAATTCCCTGAAGGGTAGTTCTCATGAACCGGGTGATGCCGAATCTTTCCTGACTAATCTGAAAGGTGAGATAATTCAACGGGACCGCCGTCGGCAGAACATTATAAATTCTGTTTCGGGTCTGGTCGTGGCACTTGCTATGGGTGTAGGAATATATATCAACAATCCCGCTGCCGATTCAACCTTTTCCACAGTAGATATGTCTGAGATAATTATTGATCTGAGTGACCAGCCAGACTCAATCACCGTTTTTGATGATGAAGAATTCATTGTGGCATCAATGGATTATCTCATTGGTGGTACAGAATTGATAAGTACCGGTTGGTCAATTATTGAAGACCTTTCACTTTATAGTTACCTGGAAACAGGAGAAAAGATATCTCAGGAGGAACGGTCATGAAAAGAACCATAATAGCATTTGTAGCCCTCAGTTGTTTGTTGACAGCCCAGCCCCGACCTGGAAGTCCCATGACACCGCTCCAGGATCGTCATCGCGGCAGTCGGCTGGAGATGATGAAAATGTGGCAGCTTACGGAAAGGCTGGCACTGACTGAAGAACAGGCCAGTAAATTTTTTCCGAGGTACAATGTCCTTGAGAAAGAACTTATAGAACTTGGTACGGAGCAAAAGGAATTATTTCGTGAAATGAGAAAAATGATGGGTGAGGACAAAGAGGTCACCGATAAAGAACTGGAAAGAATTACCAAAAAAGTATCCGAACTGGAGCAACAGAAAATAGAGAAAAAACTGAAGTTTTTTGAAGACCTGGATGAATTTCTTTCCCCAAACCAGCGTGCCAGGTACCTCGGTTTTGAACTGTGGTTTAAGGATGAACTCCGCCGGGGATTGGAAGAAAGAGTGAAAATGGGGCCGCCTAGAATACCTGGTGACTGGAAAAAAGATATGAAGCGACAAAAGAAGTGGAATGAGCCTCGTCGCTGGTAAGATTTGAATAGATTAATGCAATTTTTATTTTAGAGGGAAAAAACGGATCGAGATGTTCCAAAACTCAGAAATTGAAGATGGTCCTAGAAAATTACTGCTTATGTAAGCAATACATTAAATTTCACAGTAGTAAAAGAGAGATAATGATTAATCTTGAAAACTTGAGATCATGAGGAATAAATAAGTGCGTAGGATAGCAATAATAGCGTCAATTCTTTTATTAACAGTTTTATCAGCCCAACCCCATGGTCGGCGGGGCCAGGGTATGCAGCGACAGCAGATGAAGGATGCTCCTAAAATAGGCGTCGTTTATGGAACAGTTGTGGATTCCGCATCAGGTCTTCCGGTTCCTTATGCGTCCGTTTATGTCATCAACCAGCGGGGCGGAACCATTGTTACAGGTGGCATTACCAAAGAGACAGGTGAATTTCACATTACGGAAATTCCGTTGGGGCGGTATATGATTGTTGTGGAATATATTGGTTACGCAAAAAAAGAGCTGGGTCCCCTCACCTTTTTACCCTTCGGGGATAACAAGACCACTCACAACCTGGAGACCATTCCAATGGTGCAGAAAGTTTTGGAGATGGGAGAAGTTCAGGTGATGGGTGAACGTCCCATGTTTATCCAGACTGCCCAGAAGCGGATCTTTTCTGCGGAAGAGAATACCCTCTCAACAGGAGGATCAGCCATTGATGTTCTGCGCCAGGTTCCCGGTGTAGAAGTGGACATGGATGACAATGTGAGCTTAAGGGGGAGTTCCCAGGTGAACCTCATGATTGATGGAAAACCGTCCACCATTGCCGGCGGTGATGTAAAATCGCTTTTGCGGAGCATTCCCGCTGCAAACATTGCTGACGTAGAAGTGATGACCAATCCCGGTGCCAAGTATGATCCGGAAGGGATGGCCGGTATCATTAACATAGTTTTGAAGGAAAACAAGTTTGCCGGCCTGAACGGCAATTTTAATTCCAGTGCTGATTCCAGGGGTGGAAAAAAT
>DCXX01000130.1 GCA_002329125.1 Fidelibacterota bacterium UBA2125
CAAACAGGTTTGATGAAACGCCTCAACCTGGAAAATGACGGGGCGGCTTCGGGGATATGAGTAGCACCTACATCGTGATATAATTTTTCGATACAGGAGATATATATGGATGATTTAATTAAAGACCTGTTCAAGAATTATTTAATAATAGTTGATAACTATATCGTTCCATTCCTGCGTTCACAAAATGGAATGGTTGTGATTATTGGTATAATCATTTTGTTGATTCTATTCTAATTTGAAAATATGAAGCAATTTCTAGTACTATTGGTTTATTTTATTACACTTAATTCTGATTTATTTGCATCGAGCCCTACATTTATTAACATCATAACTAGTTCAGATACAATTCATTATCCAACTTTGACTGATGTGGGTCAAACAGAAATAACTTTAGATACGGGAATAGTTATATTGATTGATGATGTAAATGCAGTAATGGCGTTCGGACCACTTCAGGGATTACCTATTCTTTCAGGTGCAGCCTGTGGGTATCTTGGTTTTTGCCCAGGGTTTATATTTGCAAGCCTACTTGGGAGTTCTGTGGCAGAAGGGCCTTTGGGATTAATGATAGGTCTAGGCACGGTTGCTTTATCTGGAATCTTTGCATATAAAACAACTCATCGTATTGTAAGAGAAAAAAACAAAGAAATGGTATATATGGACGGATGGAGCATTGAAGAAAAAAGGGATTTCTTTATCAATGCGATACCTTAATGACATTCGTAATTCAGTTTTCGATTCTTTATGCAATTAAATTTCCCGCCAGCTCTCCTTAGTTTGATTCCAAAGAGGTAGTTCCCCCATTATACTTTCACATCAGTTCTCTTAACCACTTTCCCAATCTCAACCTGTTAATGACGGGGGGACGGTCGGGATGAAAGAATGAAACGCCTCTGGCTCAAATAGCCTCCTCACGGGGGCTTTTTATATTATATCCTTTATATATTTAGTAATTTTCATCCACCTAAACGGAAAGGAGTCAATTATGAAACATCTTATTGCCCCCACAATATTGATTTTGATGCTGGGCGGATGTGAAACAGCACAGAAGTCCAATGGATTCGTCCGGACCACGGAAGAGTATTCGTGGCATATCAGCGGGCAATCCTCCGTCGACCTGGTGATGGAACTAGATAAAGTTTGGGCTGCACGGGATTACGATAAAATGAGAACATTTTTTTCGGACACCGCCAGTTTCTCATTTGCTGAAGGGGAACAATTCAATTCATTTGATGGGTTTATCGGTCAAGTGAAAAAACAGGCGGAGGCAGGGAACACTTGGACCACGGATTATGCCTTTGCCGTTGATCTGGCACCCGGTGAAGGCGGTGATTGGGTGAATGCTGCTTTTAGGGTCGAGTTTCCGGAATCGGACCCAAAGAAAAAGGAGGAGGTCTTTTATGAATGGTACTATGTCAAAAATGGGAAGATCCATACTTGGTCGCAAAGCAAGCAGGTGGTTCTAAAATGATCGCATTTAATACCGTTCTTGACTGAGTTGGGAACCGATCACTAAGCTATACAGTAGCAAAGAGCCCCGCCAAGTAGCGGGGTTTTTTGTTTCTAGATCCTCCTGGTTGACTTGATGCTACTCGAATTGCATCTTCACGTATATATATGGCTACCGAGATATTTCATCCCATTGTCGCAGCCAATAGTGACTATCCGTTTGTCGGGTCCAATTTCTTTTGCAAGCTCGATTGCCGCTACAACATTCAAGCCAGTTGATCCTCCACAAAATATTCCTTCTTTTCTGGCAAGACGTTGGCACATTTTGAAAGCTTGTTCCTGATCAATTGCTCTAATTTCTTTTAGCTTAGATCGGTCTAGAAATGGAGGTTCAAATCCTACACCAATTCCCTCAACAAGATGGGGTCCGCCTTTCCCTGTTGTAAGAAAAGGGGATTGCAAAGGCTCAAATGCTACTAAGTCTACTTGTACTTGTGATTTTACCAGACCGTCATAAGATCCCATCAAGGCAGCCCCAGTTCCTACCGCTGAACAAAAAAGATCAAGTTCTCCATTAAGTTTCTGTGCTATTTCCGTACCCAGAGGCTTGTATCCAGACCGAACTTCAGGAGATCCAAATTGGTCTGCATAGTAAGTGTTAGGTTTTTCCGCCATTTCATAAGCCCGTAATTTCATTCGTTGGATCAAGTCTGGTGTGATAACTCCATCTTGACTTTTTATGACAATAACCTCGGCACCAAAAGCTTCCATTGCCCGTTGTTTGCTTTTTGAAAATGCATCAGAAAATACCGCAATAAATTTTAGACCAAGAACAGCTGAGACAAAGGCCAATGCTGTCCCGGTACTTCCTCCAGTGTATTCAATTACAGTATTGCCCGGAGATAATTCTCCTCTTTCAATAGCATTAGTAAGGACGGATAATGCCATACGATCTTTGTATGAACCGGTGGGATTACCCCCTTCGAGTTTTACCCAAACCTCAGCTGAGTGACTGGGAACAACCTTTTCTAATCGGACAAGAGGGGTGTTTCCTATTGCATTAAGAGCATTTTTCTTATGATCGATTATATTGTTCATCTAATACTATGGCCTGAAGCAATTAAGACTAAATTGACCAATTGGGAGTTATTTAGAAAGAGGTGGGACGGTAGTAGAACTGTTTTCCGGTTTTTCCCGGTTGACCAATCATCTGCAGATAAGGGAGGGGATCCCCAAGATCAAAATCAATATTCTTCAGGAAAGGGTGTACATTCAATTTTCCTGCATCCTCGGTCAACTGATGCTCAAAGAGTTGAGCTTCGATATAACAGTCTGCAATAGTGAGATTGTCACCATCTGAGGTAAACGCCTGAAAGTATCTTTCCTCATCCCTGAAATTGGTAGTGGGTGAGCAGTTGTTCATGGCCAGGATCTGACCGTCACTGTCTGAGTAATCAATAGCGATTGCTTCTGAATCGATTTTAGTGTCGGTAAGCAGTCCATGTATGGGAAGCTGGTAATAATCAGCACTGTGATCTAAATGTTCCTGGCAGGTGCTACCGAGTGAAAGTACATACATAGCAAACTTCGGTACACCCCGAGAAAGATCAGGCGAAACGATGGCACTGAAAATAAGCTCCTGGAACTCGGGAAGTTCACCAAGAGCACCCTCAGGGAAATTGAAGGCGGTAATATTTACCAGACCTACACCCGGAGATACTTCCATAAGACTGAGCCGAGAAGGGATATGCTGCTGAAACAGATCGGTCTCCACTTCGAAGAAAGTGGTCAGTGCAAAATCGAATTCCCAAACAAGAAGGTTTTCACCGGGGGTATGTTTCATGGCCTATTATCCTATCAAAAAGTTGTATTTATCAGCAGCACGGAGAATAATATCAGCACCCTTGTCCAGTTGTTCATTTGTGTGCTCGGATGTAACAAAAGCCCTAATTCTTGACCGGTTTTTCGGCACCGCCGGGAACATCATGAGTGAAATATCGATCCCTTCTCGCTGAAGGTAATCACTCAGGGGGAGGGTTAGTCTTTCATCTCCGTAAATAATCGGAATAATCCAGCTGGATGAGGTGCCAATGTCAACATGTCCCTTCAGCTTGGATCTAAGGTAGTCTGCATTGTCGATAATCCGTTTTCTTCTTACTCTTCCATCGGTGCCGCCGGCGAGTTCAATGGATTTGATGAGGCCTCCTGTCACGCCTGGATCCAGAGCACAGGAGAACATGCGAGATCTGGCATAGTAATTCATGTAGTTGGTAATTTTCTTTTTTGCATAGACGCAACCACCTACTCCGCCGAAAGATTTACTGAATGTGGCAATGATCATATCAGTTTCTGCCAAAACATTCTGTTCTTCGCAGACACCCCGTCCGTTTTCTCCTGCCACAAGAAGAGAATGTGCTTCATCAACGAGCACAGCGGCACCGTATTTCTTGGATACTTCAATAATATCCTTCAGTGTTCCGTAGTCTCCATCCGTGCTGTAGACCCCCTCACAACAGACCAATATTCGAGAATTTTTGTAATCGATCCGCTTCAGTACCTTTTCCAGGAATTCGGCGTCGTTGTGACGGAAGAGAGAGATTTTCCCCTGTGAGAGAATAGCACCATCAATAAGAGAGGCATGCGAGGAGCGGTCAAGAACCACATGGTCTCCCTTATGAATGAAAGCTGAGATGACGCCCAGATTTGCTCCATAACCTGAAGAAAAGAGAGATACACCATAATCCTTTTGTCCAAAGAATTGTACAATCTTATCCTCAAGTTCATTGTGGATTTCAAAAGTGCCATTCAGTAGGGGTGAACCGGTGGCACCCAATCCGTAAAGATCCAGTGCTTTTTTTGCGGCATCAATTACATCGGGATGATAAGAATAACCAAGATAGTTGTAACTGGCAAAGCTGATGAGATTATACTCATCGCCGCTCTCCCGACGAACCAAGATCTCCGGCCGCTGAGCCGCTAGATGAGAGACTTCAAAAGTGTACTTGTTGGCGCCTGTGACCATTTGACGCCATTTATCAAACTGGTCGATTTCAGCGTGATCCTTCCCGGCGCTCCTGGAAAACATATCCAGGGTGTACTGGGTGTAAGGTTCTTGTTCTATAAGTTTATCGAAAAAGTCTGCCATTGTCTGAGATTCAGATTATAATCAGTTACAAATTTGATAGGAAAAATACAGAGCGATGATGACTTATTTAGCACTAATTTAGTTGCTACTGACGGGGTAAATCAATTCATTTTCGCCGCGTGATCCATGTCAAACAGAAGTAAGTTATTTTTGATTAAATTAGGATTTGGAATAGGTTTGGTAACTATCAATGGAAAATCACACAGAAATACTCAATAAAGTTGCTGAAAGGATTAAAGCTTTCGAGCAGGGCGGCGGTGATATGGAAGAAGATCTCTGGCCACCAGCAAGAGAGGTGCTGGCTGAGCTTAAGTCCATTCTCCAGGAGGCTAATCCTCCTGTGATTCTTCAGTCAGACAGCGACTAGTCTAACCAATCTCTTAACAGAACAATGCCGAGAAGGGTTATCTTATTCTTTTTATGTCTAGGTCTGACGGGCCAACTGTCTGCCCAGGAAACCATTGCTCGTGTTACTAAGATGCGGGGTGATGTCCGTCTCAAGAATCTCAATAAAGCAACTTTCTCTCCGGCCAAGCCGGGAGCACCCGTTATTTCCGGTGATGTGATCAATGTTGGAAAAGAAAGTTTCTGTATGGTCATTTTTCTCGATGATAAAAGTGTGCTGAAGATTCGGGAGGATACACAGTTCCAATTTATTGACACGGAAAATACACGGACATTGGGCATTGAGTTCGGAAAGATCCTCTCTGATGTGAAAAAAGATAAAAAGAAGGATTTTCGCGTAGAGACGCCTGTATCTGTTGCTAGTGTGAAGGGGACGCAATTTTGGTCTGTTATTAACCGGATGGGCTTTGACAAGTTCTACGGTCTGGAGGGGATGGTAGATGTCTTCAACGCTGTCAGTGGACAGTCTGTTGCTCTCGGTCCCGGTGAAATGACACTTTCCACAGCCACCGGACAAGTCCTTACATCTCCCGCCGATCCTGAAGAGGTGCCTGAAGATCCTGAGGAAGAGATTGAACAGGAACCTGAACCGGAAGAAGAACCTCAGGAACCTGAAACCGAACAGGAGTCTGAGGAGGTGCCTGAAGAAGTTGAAGAACCTCAGGAAGATCTTTTCCAGGAGGAAGAGGAACCAGAGGACATTTTTGAAGAGGAAGAGGCACCGGAAGAAGAATCAGAGGTAGAAGAAAGTCCTGAAGAAGAAAAAGAGCCTCCTACTCCACCGGAGAAGCCGTTCAATATGGGGCTCGGCGTAGGTTCAGCTACAATAGATGGTGAGATTTACAATCAGATTGCTCTGAGACCCGAGTTTAAACTGGGTAACTTGGGCATCGGTCTCGATCTTGTCCTCTACGTTGACAATGAAGGAAATGTCAGAAAGGACGAGTGGGATGAGGCGAGCGATTTTGTCGATAAGTTCCTCTACATTCGCTGGGGCGATAAGTCTGATCCGTTCTGGTTCAAGGTGGGTTCCCTGGAAGGAGTAACACTGGGTTACGGTGGTCTCCTATCCGGCTATTCCAACATGATGGAGTTTCCCTCAATCCGACGGGTGGGCCTGAATACTGGAGGCAATTTTGGCAATTTCGGCACTGAACTTTTCTTCTCCAATGTGAAGGACTTTACACGCGGCGGTACACTTATGGGCCTGAGGGGTACTTTCACCGTTTCTGAGAACCTTCCCCTGAAGCTGGGTGTAAGCTATGTGACAGACATGAACCAGTTCTCCGGGCTGAAAGATATAGATGACGATTCTTATCCGGATATCTTTGATGATTTTCCTGACAGTACAAATCTTTGGAATGACACGGACCGCGACGGTATACCTGATCCCCATGACGGGCTCGACAGTTCTCGGTGGGACATTGATGCCGACGGCGACAACATTTACGATGCGCTGGACGACTCTCTTTCTCTGAAGCCAACGCCGTTCAGTATTGAGGAAAATAAGAGTGTTGCCAATGGATTCACGCTTGATGTAGGATATCCAGTTGTGCAGGGTGAGTCCTTTAACCTTGTGGTCTATTCTGAATTGAATAGGCTCAGTTTTCCGGCTGTGGAAACGGAACAGTTTTCTAGAATTGAACGAGGTGGTACGGGGATTACCATACCGGGACTAAGGGCCAGCATGTTTGGCTTTATAAATCTGAGTGTGGAGTACAGGATCAAGAATGATTATTTCCTTCCGCAATTTTTTGATCAGGCTTACGATCTAAACAGGATCCTTCCTGTTTACTCTGACACGGGGACGGTGGTCTTTACAAAAGATATGCTGGTATTTGCTGATTCTACCACAGCAATCAACACAAAAGGGTATTATGGATCCCTGGGGTTCGATCTTTTGAATATAGCAAGTCTGAGCACCTCCTATGCCAACATGGTTGCCGATACCACAAAATTCAGAAGTTTTAGTGCATTATTAACGGTTAATGCTGAGAATATTCCAAAACTGAGCGAGGCGCAAATATTCTACCAGAGAAACAATGACGAAAATCCATTCGATTTTGAAAACCCGACGATAAATACGGTACTGGGTTACCGGGTTGGGTACGAAGTGGCGAAAGGTGTCAGCCTGGTTTGGAATTTCCGGCAATTTTACCGAGACATGGGGACAGGGCTTGAGCCGGTGAAGCAGACCACCATCGAAACCGTTTTTGACTTTTAAATTCGTTACTTATAGTAATTTTATGGACATGAAGACAGTATTAAAGTTTGATTCCGGCAGGAAAGGGTTTGACAAGGCGATTTTTATTCTACTGATTTTGGCTGGGATGATTGCTGTGTTAGGTGCGTTCTGGATTTATTCATTTTTTAGATTGGAGGCAACATGAACATATCTATCGAATATTGTAGTATGTGAAACTATCTTCCCAGAGCCGCCAGTTTGGCGAACGAAATACTCGAAAAATATGGTACCGATGTGAAAGAACTTAATTTAATCCCCTCAGGAGGAGGCGTGTTTGAAGTTATTAAGAATGGTGATCTTATCTTTTCCAAAAAGAGTCTGGACCGCTTCCCTGATGATGGGGAAGTCATGAATCTGATTGAATCCGGTTAAAACTATTTTGACAGTCTTTCTGTTCTGTCAGTTTTTACTGGCTGATCAGGAGCCTGAAGTCGTCGTTCTTTCCATCAAAGTGGGATCTTCCATAGATGCAGCTGAAAATATCCTTATGGGACTCTTTCCTGATATCAAGGGATTTGAGAGTGCCCAGTTCTATAAGATATCTGACAATAGATACATGGCTAAGATCGTCTTTATGGATAGGTCTCGTCGACGGTTAAAGAAACGTCACTATTCATGGAAACAGTTTCAGAGATTAAAGTATCTTGCCGGTAGTCATCCTGAAATCACAGATGAACAGCGTGAGCAGCAGATGGATTATCTCACCTATCTCCGTGCGCATAATATTCTGGATGACATCCCGCCTAACACATTTTGTACCCTGAAGAATGCCAGGGGTCATCGTTTTAAGGGAACCTATATTGGTTACGATGAAAGAACGGTCACGCTTCAGTCATTGACCCAAAGGATCCGATTTCCAATAGAGGATCTTGAATCAATTGCTTACCGACCATTCATTGATGACGGCCAGCCGTGGAAGAAGTTTCTGGCCTTCGCCATGGGATCTCTGGGCGGTGTGGCTCTGGCAGAAGTGTGGAACGAACAACAGTCGCCCCGGATTGATACGGTGTGGCATAACCGCTTTACAGGGATGGGCGTAGGTCTTCTTTTAGGAATGGAAATGTTTGAGGCTGTATCCGTATTGACCTCTCCAACCAGGTATATTGCACTGACACAGGAAGAATTGGCAAAAATGAAATGAAACCTCTACATTCTAAGAGTAATCATTTTTTGAGACGGAGGAATAAGCATGGCTGAAGAACAGGCCCAAGATATAGATACCCAAAAACAGTATCTTATGGCCAAGATCAATGAATTAACCGATGGAATTGCCCCAGGTTACGGGGAAGCTTTTCTCGAAGAGCTTATGGGGCGCCTGGAAAAAACAGTTTCCGAGTTTAATGAGGAAGTGTCGGATTTACTTGAGTCTCTCAAGGTCCGCTCTGCCGAAAGAGATGAGAAACTTAAAGAGATGATGGAGCGTGGGGATGATTCCGAAGCTGAACCTTCTGCTGTTAATGGTGATGTATCAGCAGCCGAATCAGAAATGAGCGATTGGGAAAAACGACTTGAAACCAAGGCCAGTGATGCCGACGGCGAAACTGAGCCTGCTCCAAAAGGTGATGAAGAAGAGGAAGAGGAGAAACCAAAGAAGAAAGGTTTTTTCAGTAGGAAAAAGAAGAAAAAGAAAAAGAAGTAAAGACAGCGC
>DCXX01000128.1 GCA_002329125.1 Fidelibacterota bacterium UBA2125
GGGAGCTGGAGATCGTAGGAAGCCACGGCATTCAGGCGTTCCGATACAAAGATATGCTCAAATGGATTCGAGAAAAAAAGATCGATTTAAAAAGCCTTGTGAGCAGGACCGTATCCCTGGAAGAATCGATCGATGTGCTGGTAGGGATGGAAAATTTCGAGAACTTAGGAGTTACAGTCATCGACCGATTTTGAAAAGTAACCGAGTAATGCCAACTGTAAAGCCAAGTTATATTCTAATGTTATACTTTAATAGTTTGTCTTATAAACCTTATTTATAGCTACTAAGGGAGGTTATTCTCCAGATATTTGAGCATTTTTTTCTGCTGACTGAGCCACCCCAGTTTTACCTCAATATTCACATAGCGTACCCCTTTTCGTCCCATGAACCTGGATAGGGAGCCGTCATCCAGCTCATCATCATTTGATTGAAGCACTACGTTGTAGGGTGACTTGGACAATATTTCATAATCAGCCTGATCGGTGCAAAGAAAAAAGTCCTGACGCCTCTGTCCCGGCTTGACGGAATAGGTAACTGCATTCTCTATTTCTGAATCGATGGAGTAACCGCGAAAGTTATTGTGCAATGCCACCACCAAACTCCCTTTTGGCGACAGCAGTTGTTCCAGAAATGTCTCTCTCTCCTTGTCCAGTGCCTCAACAATTTCCTTTTTCTTATTCTTTGACACTTCCGGGTGATACTTCAGCAATGTTTTCTGCGTCCCTTTTGTAGAAAAGATCCGGTTCGGGTCTAGCTTTAAACCGTCCGCCAGAACAATACGGTCATCGCTATGAATGAAAAACGCTGTCCCTCTATAATGTTTAATATGATACTTAAGCGCCATCTCCGCTGTCTTCTCATCTCCATGAAGCCAGATATACCGGCGGTTTGATTCTCCATTCTTTACAGCAGTGAACTGAACAGGACCATAGCTTACGGTTGTCTGAATCGGCATATCATCCGCTCTTAAAAACGTAAGAATGAGTGCAAGAATTAAAGGGAAACGCATAATTATAAGCGAAGTCTACTCGCCGTCAGAACCGTAGGGAAACCACCAATCTTTCTTTTCCTGGCGGTAGTCAATGAGGATATGCTTCGGCTCCCGAAATTCATCCAGTCCCTCAATGCCCAGTTCTCTACCCTGACCTGACATTTTCATGCCCCCGAACGGAGCAGCATTATTCTCAGAAAGAGGATTGTTGATCCAAAAACTTCCTGCCTTGATATCATCGGCCGCCGTCATAGCCAGTTCGATGTCTTTTGTATAGATGGAACAGCCGAGACCGTACTTGGTGGCGTTGGAAAATTCAATGGCTTCCTCAAGTGATTTCACTTTCTGGATAGGAACAACGGGACTGAAAGCCTCTTCGTTCATCAGTTCCATTTCGGCTGTCATGTTATCAAAGACGGTGGGTGCATAGAAATATCCTTTATCGAATACTTCCGGTCGTCCTCCTCCCGTCAATAACCGCGCCCCCTGTTCCACAGCAAGGCCCACCTTTTCATGAGCTTTTTCATACTGCACACTTGATGCCATAGGACCCATATCTGTGTTGGCATCCATAGGATCACCAATATTCACCTTCTTCGCCTCTTCCACCAGCGCTTCGGTAAAAGAGTCGGCAACTTCATCGAATACATAAACCCGTTCCACGGAGGTACACACTTGTCCCGCATTCATAAAGCCGCCCCAAGCTGCTCCTTTGGCAGCCACTTCTATATCACAGTCGGCACAGATGATGACTGGATCTTTTCCACCCAGTTCAAGAGAAACTTTTTTTAGATTTTTTGCAGCCAGTTGTGAAATGATGGTGCCAGTGGCTATTGAGCCCGTAAAAGCCACAACAGGAACATCGGGATGTTCCACCAGAGGCGAACCTGCCTCTTTACCATAGCCATTCACAATATTTAGCACACCGGAGGGTAAGGAATCGCAGGTCATTTCCGCCCACTTCAGAATGGAAACGGGTGTCACTTCCGATGGCTTCAGTACCACTGTATTCCCCGCTGCAAGAGCAGGTGCCACCTTCCATGCCATGAGGGCCATTGGGAAGTTCCATGGAATAATGCAACCTACCACACCATAGGGTTCATATTTTACCAAAGACATGGATCGGCTTGAAGTAGGAGCAACGATCCTTCCGATCTGGTCGCGGCCCAGTTCCGCATAATATTCAAAGTTTGACGCAATGACATCGATCTCATCCTGGGCTTCTACAAACGGTTTCCCGCACTCCTGTGTGATCAGTTTTGCTACTTCATCACCATGCTCAACCGTCTTCTTAGCTATTTCTTTAAGAATCTCCCGTCTGCTCCCGGGGTCTGTGAGACGCCAGCCGTTGAACGCCGAACCTGCTGCAACAACAGCTGCATCAATATCTCTGGTACCGGAACGAGAAACCTCCGCAAAGACCTCTTCCGTGGCTGGGTTGTCTACTGGGAAAGTTTTTCCTGAAATGGCACCAACCCAGTCATTATTTATGAAATTCTTATAAATCCTCATCCGTTATCCATTGGGGTAAGGCGACTATTTATTCAAATAATCTGAGTATCTCTTTACTTAGTAGTAATCGAGATAGCACCGTCAGCATTATCAGTGCCGAAACGCGCCGTTGCGTCAAATGAATTGAGAAAACGGATTTCACCTATAGATGTGGGAGAAATATCATACAAAGATTGCGTTCCGTTCGACATTTTAATACCGTTTACAAATACGGCAATACCAATACTTCCTCTCACCCGAAGCATCTGAGGCCTTAAAACCTGAATGACTTCATGAGCATTTCTAAAATCTTTAGTAGCAATTTCATCCTGAGTGATGAGATTTCTCTGTTTACGCGGACCCGTATCCGATACACCACCACCTCCAGCACATCCCATAACAAAGAGCACAACAACACAAGCAATAATTTGTAATCTTTTCATACTTCTCATCCTTTCCCTCCAATTTCTTTTAATGACATTGACATTAAGTGAATATAGTCCTTTCATTGAGAAAGTGCCAGTTCAAGATGGACAGCTCAATTCGGGTCAGATAATCAGCTCCTAGCGGATATTTTTTCGATCCTGTGTCAATAAGGGCGATATTAACCGCCCTTTAATAAGTGGTATTACTTCTGTTTTGTGATCGGAAACTAAGCTTCCGCTACATCCATATCGTGACCACAGCACATGGGTGACTTAATCTTTCCATGGCCTTCTGGGCATTCACTCACTTCCACAGTTGATCCATCTTCCTTAGTAAGAGTTTTGTGGATAAGAGCAGCACTACAAATGGAACAGGTCAGACCCTCCACCCCCATGCCGCAGTCGCAGCATTCGTATTTTGCCATGATCAATCTCCTTCATTATTATTCTGTTATAAATTGAAATGTACCCCGTTTAATTTATGATAATCAGTTGGTGGCAGCATCTATTTTACTCAAAAGTAAAACAGATGAAATAGATTAAATCAGAAGTTTGCTGTAAAGGACAGAGTGAAAGCATCATCAATCCCCGGCACATAGACGCAGATGCCGCTGTCGCACTTTAACCCGCCCTGAATGGAGCCGTAGAACATAGACAGAACAGTAGAAGGCGTCACATAGAAGGATCCCTGCACTCCGAACCATTTATTGGTGATGTCAACTTCATTATTTCGCAAGGTCTCTTCCAACCAGTTGTCTTCTTTTGGGTCAAAATTGAACAGATCGCCGGTCTTCGTTTTGGATGCATGATCAAAAAGAAAGCCGACGTTAAACAGTGATGCCTTTCCAACATTGAGCGCCACGTAGCGATAATAGTACGGAACGGCCTCCAGATCTACCGCCTTCACACTGTCAGAGCTGCTTTCACCGTGTGGTGTGTAGGAAACCCGAGTCCCCAGTTCGAGTGCTTCCCACTGATGCTCCACATCCAGAGTGATATTGAAACCTCGCGGTAAACCCAGGGTCAGTTCTGACGGTATGGAAATAAGGTTTCGCCTCTCAAAGAATTCGGACAGTTTGGAATGTTCAGATTCCCAGCCGGACGACCCAGCCCGATAGGCGTTCTGAGCGCTGTAAAGCATTACTTCACTGGAATGGGACAGCCCCGAGGTAAACATAACCTGGCCATACCTGTAGTTAACTTCGGCGTACCCTTCTTGGAACGGATAAAAACCATAATCAGTTGTGGGGACAAACAGTTGAATGTGATCATTCTGTTTCCAGGTACTGCCGTACTGTTCATCTACCTCTTTTTCAAAAGCGCTGTGCCTGCTGCTCCGGGCATAGTTGACAACGAGAAAAAGTTCTTCGTTTACCTGGCGGTTAAACTCAATTTGAAAACCGACTTCATCATCCGCATCCATGATATGGGGCGTCCGGGAAAGGAGTGTTGATGAATGCTCTTTGAAGCCGCTTGGTGGCCCGTAAACAAGACTACTCCTCCCCAATCTGAAAGGAAGATGAACTCTTTTCTCCGGTGAACTGGTGTCGAAAAAGTAATCCTTCAACTCCACTGTAACTCCCCACTGACCGGGGAAGTAGGAGCCCGAAAAATAGAGACCCCGCCCGAACTGTTCTGATTCGTAGGGATACCATTTAGAAGCCGTAACGGAATAGAGACTATCCACATCTTTGATGGTATTCGACCGGACTGCAGCTTCGAAAAAGAGATCAAAATTGCCACCGGACATTTCAGCAATGACACCCGGTTTGAATGATGCCACCTTAACTGTATCCAGGTCCTCACCTCGCCGGACGGAAAACCACTGTCGGTTACCGTTAATGAACATAAAATAAGCACCAAGATTCACTCCCGGCAAAAGCTGTTCCATTCTACCGGACAACGCTGCCACTGTTTCATCCTCTTCAAAATCACGTATTCTGGGATCGATGCCCGGTCCGGCACCCAAGTGTCTCCCCCCGGTGGCCTTTCCCGCAATGAGATCTATCTTAACCTTTTCTCGAGGTCTTCCACTGACCCATGCACCACGAAGTGAAGAATCCCAGTCCATTGCCTGATTCTCCCACAGATTCAAACCTAACCCCCGGCCAATCTGCCCGTACAGATCTCCCACCATTATGGTATAGGGACCACTTTCCCGGGAAAGTCTTAATTTTCGTAAACCGGCAAAACTGGTACCGATCCTGGGAGGCGAACTCAATTCCAGACTTGTCCAGAGTGTCCAATCACCACGCCACCCCGTCACATCAATAAAATGCTCACTGTATTTATAATCATAAAACTGGCTCTGACCGAACTGCTGGATGGGGGTCACTCCCTTCCCGTAATACGATGATATACCGATGGAGAACTGGCTCTTCTGGCCCGTAAGCAGTGAACAGAAAGCAAGTGTAAAGAAAATGCGCAACTTCATTGGATATATTGAATCAGAAATTGTCGGACGAAGCGTGCAACAGTGCTTCCACTTTTTTCCGCAAAATTTTCTCATCTCCCGGTGCATATCCACTGTGCCGATAGACGGTCTTGCCGGT
The DNA here is from genome assembly GCA_002329125.1 of Fidelibacterota bacterium UBA2125. Lineage (GTDB taxonomy): Bacteria > Fidelibacterota > Marinisomatia > Marinisomatales > S15-B10 > UBA2125. Next base: position 5,460 of record DCXX01000128.1, read on the forward strand.
GCGGTCCACCAGAATGGAATAAGGCAATAATGGCATAACCGTGCCATTCAGCCTGCGGTAGGTCTCCTTTGCTGGATCGAGCGCTATTCCCAAGCGGTAACCTTTTGTTCGAACATAACTCTTCACTTTGGAGACGCTCCGCTCCGTATCAAGATTTACGGCGATAATGCGGAAACCTTCATCACCGAACTCATCCTGGAGCTTTTCCAGGTGCGGCATCTCTTTCAGACACGGTCCGCACCAGAGCGCCCAGTAATCGATAAGGACAGGTCCCTCCTCAATAAGATCCTTCAGCATTACTGACTGCCCGTTCATCAATTTAAACTTCAAGGGTGGAGCGGTGCCGAATTGAGCATTAAGCAGCGAAAGAATGAGGATTAAAAAGGTTAGGAATCTCTTCAAAAGAGTCCTCTCAGTTTGCTGCGGATAATCTTTGCGGTCCGGTGAGCCCCTTATCAAGGAATTGGATGAACTTGCGGGTATCCCGCGTAAGACCGGGGAAACGGGCTATCTCCTCACTGTCCGGACTGAGAATAACGTAGAACGGCAGAGCTGCAGTACCAAACCGGTCAATTTCCATCTGTTGGTACTCCATATGACGAGGTCCGCCATCAGTAAAGAGTTCAATAAGAATATAGTTCTCAAGCCGTGATACAACATCTGACAGAACTAGGACATTTGTCTCCATCCACCTGCAGTTTGTACAGGTGTAGCCTGTAAAATTGACAAACATGGGTTTCCCGGTCATTTCTGACATGGCTATCCCTTCATCGAAATCAAGTATCCATTCAAGACCACCATGTTGTGAACCCTCTTCCGCAATAGAGCGGGATTCCGCTCTGGCCGCTGGTGGAAGATAGGAATCTATAAGGCCGTGAATGGGTTGGCCAAAGAGTCCGCGCCCCATATAGAGGGCAAATGAAAAGAGCATAATACTAAGCATAAGCCTCGGCACACCAACAGTAGCCAACTCTGAATCATGCGGCAGACGGATCTTACCAATAAGGTATAGCCCAGTGAGGAACACAATCACAACCCACGTAGCCAAAACAAACGGTCTTGTAAATACATCCCATCCCCAGACCAAGTCAGTATTGCTGAAAAATTTGAATGCCGCCGCCAATTCAAGAAAACCCATGCTGACTTTCACTGAATTCAGCCATCCACCACTTTTCGGCAATTTTGAAAGATATTGAGGGAATAGCGCAAGGAAAAAGAATGGAAGCGCAAAAGCAGCTGAGAAAAACAGCATGCCGATAAACGGCCAGATCCAGTCGCCCTGAATCGCTCGAACCAGTAATAGCCCCACAAACTGAACGGTACACGTGAAAGATGTTAAAGTGAAAGTAAGCGCCATAAAAAGAGTGCCAACATAGCCCCCTCTTCCCTCTTGTTTTAGTGAGAACTGTCGAAGAGAGGCAGGTAGTTCAATTTCATACATTCCAAAAAGTGAGAGCGCAAAATAAACGAAAAGACTCGCTATGAAAAGGTTAACCCACGGATTCGAAGCCAATTGATTGGCACCCGAGGCGCCCAAGGTAGCTGCCAAAATAAGACCCAGAACAGTATATGCGACGATAATACCGATTGAATAGACCAATGACTGCTTCAATGGACTCTTGCCTTCGGTCTCTCCCAGTTTTGTGAAATAGGAAACGGTAATAGGGATCATAGGAAAAACACATGGCGTCAAAAGGGCTAGAAGCCCCATGCTTATGGAGAGTAAGAGGAACGAGCCAAGTCCGGCGGAAATAATATTATCGAGGTCTATATTGTCATCATCACTCGGAAGCACCAATGATTTGGTCTTCGCCACTACAATTTCGCTCCTGTCCGGCCTTGCAGGCCCATCAACCACCATGAATGTTAGATCAAACGTTTTGGTAGTAGGCGGAAAACAGATGGTGGGATCACAGGCCTGAAAGAGTAACCCGGCGGAGAGTGTGTAGTCACCGGGGTCAAGATTTGCCTTTATCCTTACATCGGTCTCAAAGGTGACGGTGCCATCGTGGAAATAGGTTTCCCTCATGAATCCTTCATCGTACTTGTTAGTAGGCGGTGGCTCCCGGGTCTCACCCACAGCGTCCACCATATAACCTTCAATGATAACTTCAGAAGGAATGGGCCCCTCCGCTATATCGTTGACAGCATAAATTTTAAAATCGGGTTCAGATGTGGCTGTGATTAAAACAGTAAGCACCTCTCCTGCCCGAATCTGTTCCTGTTCGATTCTCGCTTCAACTGTGACAGGTGCTTCTATCTGGGCCATAATTCCTGTCGTTAGAAGGAATATTGAGAAATATGAAAAAATTCTTCTTAAGCTTTTATTTGTCATACCGGGTAAAGTTACACTCTGTATGCCTTAATTATGAATGAGAAGTGATCACAGCATATGATTTCTCTATACCTTTTTAGCATGGACAACCACTATTGGTTTCATATTATCAATTCTTTGATTGAAATGTGCATAAATGTCGTCCAGGTGCTCTTGAATCTCTTTTTCTCGCTCGCGACTTCTTTCGTGAGGGAATGATTCAATATCGGTTTGGGGGAGATTCAAGATTTCGAATAATTCAGGGAGGTGATTCCACAGCTTGTGGACATTTACCGCGACGATGTTGTAATTCCTGTTAATGTCCTGTGATACGTAGTTATCGAAGAACTGTTCATAGCTGATAAGATCAACCCCTCCTCGAAGATAATCAGATCTCGACATTCTACTTATTCTTCGCAAGTTGGTTCCTGAGACGTCGATGCTCTTGAGGTGACGGACACTGAACGCTTTCTTTGAGAATATAGAGTATACAGGCTTTACATAAAGATAAAGGACGCTACAGGTAGAAGTGTCCTGAATTCTGTCACTGGGAGAATTACTGAAGTGCTCCTTCGCCCCGCCGCCGAACCAACGATGCAAGATTTTCTGCGAAACAGGTAATGTGAGATACTCGGGTGGTTTTCGGGAATGGATATGATGAATGGTACCATATCTCCTCAAGAATCGCGCTACAGTCCAGCTGGCACAGCCGCCATAACTGCAAATGAAGAATTGCATAGGTTGCATTTAGTATTAATCTAATGAAAAGAATTCCGTAGAAGAAATCGTCGGAATGATCAATCAGTACCCGGGGCCGGACTTGAACCGGCACGGCCGCAATGGCCAATGGATTTTAAGTCCATAGTGTCTACCAAATTCCACCACCCGGGCTAAAAGTAATTTACTGACGACAAAAACAAGAAACGCTCCCCATCTGAAATTGGTACCGAGGAGATAGTGTGTACGTTCTGTGAAACTTTTTACATAAAAAATTTAAGTAACTCTTCGCAAACCCTTGTATTCAAATGGAGGTGTGTCCGCTATGGAACGGTAAGAGCTCTTACCAATTGTTGAACGGATAGAGGCAAGATAGATAAAACCTATACAAACGGGAATGGGTTGATCGGTGGTTTACTAATAAATGAAAATTGATTATTCATTGGTAAACCAGTGATCTAAATCCCCCTTTTCTACTTCATCTAGAGCGATTTGAGTATAATCTCTGTAAGCAATCCATTTTTCTAACCCTTCGGAGTCATCGCCTGATTCAGTTTTTGTAGCGATTGTTTCATGGGCATAATCGAGACAACGTTGTAAAAAATCTTTGACAGCATTTTTTCGTAATTCAGAATCCATAATCTAATTACTTGTTTTATATATTTCTCAGGAAGTGGTTGAGAAAGCTGATTTATTTCAACAGCAACATCTTCCGGGTCTGAGTGAACTCTCCAGCCTGTATTCGGTACAGGTAGACTCCAGCACTAACTTGTCTGCCCAAATTATCAGTACCGTCCCATACAGCTATTTTTTTCCCAGCTTCTTGTGACTGGTTCACAAGAGTCTTTATCTTCTTCCCCAGTAGATCGTAGATGCCCAGAGTGATTTGAGCCTGTTCTGGTAGGTCATAGCTAATTCTGGTGGAAGGATTGAACGGGTTGGGATAGTTTTGTTCCAAATTAAAGCCGTCGGGTAATACCAATTCATCATTTATTCCTGTGTGAATCCCTCCCGTCCTGGCAATGGTTGCCGCCTGCAATACTTCGGATGTGCCAAAATCTTGAACAAAAGCAACTATCTTCATGTTTTTCTTATCCCATGTAATAGGATTTACATAAGGGTCCGCATTTACAGGTGGGTTTTCATCAAGAGTCCAGGAATAGGTTTTTACTACAGTTTCGTCCTTCCCAAGGGAGATAGACTGACCGTCCTCACATCCATCACCGCAATCTGCACCCTGCCCTGAATTACCAACCCAACTGAGAAAGATATCATTATGGTAATCAGGGGAAACCTGATCTTCAATCACATGCATGACCGAATCCATAGTTACAGCTACAAAGAGACGCAAATCCTTTGATGACAAATCTTCATCACTAGTCAGAGTAAGTTTAACAAGAGCATCATAATCACTGAAAAGGGTACCATCAAGATCTAGGTTTAAAGCTGTCTCCTCCTCCCTCATATTTTCCGCATAGGTCACTAAGTCTTCAAAGAGTGTCAACTGTTCAACTTGCCCACCAAATACAAACCATGGATACCACGAAAGTGGATCACTGTAAGGTAAACCATTGCCACTGTTGAAGCGATATTCTACCGGATCTACCTGACTGTTTTGATTAGCCATCAGCCCAGACAGATGATCATCCCTGTGGAAGTGAATAACAATCCAGTTACGGGCCATGTCGTGACCTACATAGGACTGACTTCCAGGTTTTTTCCAATCGTGCAAGAAACTACTTGCCGTAATGCAATAGGGACATGATTCGGTAGAAACCATCTCAAGAAAAGCACGCTTCTTTTCAGTATGAGCAAAGTCTATCAGTAATAATATCAAGAAAAAGATTTTGAAATATTTCATCATTTTATGTTTTTGAGTATAATAATTATCACTCATGAATTAATAAATACCTGTTTTATTTGATAAGAAGCATTTTTCGAGTTTCTACAAATTCTCCTGCCTTGAGCTGATAGAAATATAGTCCCCCACTTACAGGCTGTCCTCTATCATCGGTTCCTTCCCATAAAGCAGATTGAAAACCCGCCTCTTGATAGCCGTTAACTAACTGTCTGATCCGCCTCCCGGTGATGTCGAATACAGTGAGCCTAACCATAATTCTTTCGGGTAAATCATAGGTAATAGTGGTGACAGGATTGAACGGATTCGGATAATTCTCATGAAGGGCAAAAATATCAGGCAGCATATCCCGCCCATCAAGAGCCAGTACATTCTCAAGGATAGTCATATTAAACGGGCCGTTCACCGCCTGAATATTGGCTTCTTTATCCATTACAACAATTGTCCAGGTACCAGAAATCTGTGAAGATTCCGACCAGTGGGATAGGTGGCTCTGGTCGATCATATTATAGATATCAGAGTAAGCAATAGTCATTTCGTGAGCAGTAGTGTCGGGTATATCAAGTTGTTCCAATCCTCCCGTTCCAACCCATGAATAAATAAGGGTATCACCATCAGCATCATACGATTCGCTCCATGAAAAAATGAGAGAATCAGAATAAGTGTTGTCATTAATGATCATAGATAAATCGTTGGACGGAGCGTAAAGATTAACAGCTGTGGGCAGATCATTGACTGGTGTCACCGTGAGAGTGAAAGACTCAAAATCGCTGAGAGTGCCATCGGTGGCATTCACAGAAATCTCCGATGTGCCATTCCAGTTAGCCACAGGTATAATTTTTAAGGTGTCATTAGACAAAAATGTTTGAACGCTAAATGTGTCTGGATTGCTGGTAAAAGTAATCGGATCCCCTTCAGGATCGGTAGCAAACAATTTAATGGTGGTAGAATCATCTTCATTGATCGTTATGTTGATGGGATTGACAATAACCGGGGGATCATTCACACCTGATACCGTCAGCTTGAAAGTCTTTGAATCCTGAAGATTTCCATCAGATGCTGATGCAGTAATATGTGCTTCACCGTTCCATCCAGATTGTGGTGTTAAGATCAGTTTATCAGAAGAAATTGAGATGGTCACCTCCGTCTTCGTAGATGTCGCTGAATATGTAAGAGGGTCATCCTCTGCATCAGTAGCCGATAGTGTTACCTCAACAGTTTTGTCTTCATCAATAGTGGTGTCAGCTACCGCCGCCAGTACTGGTGCTGTGTTGGGTGTTGCTGGTGGGTCTATGGTGGTAAAATTCCATGTTGTCTTGTCCTGTATTCCCGCATAGGCGTTAGCCGATGCGTCAGTCAGAGCCGTTGCAGCCACCTGGACATAGTAGACTGTATTTTCGGCCAGATCCGATGTGGGATCCACGGTTACTTGGTCATTCGCGATGGTAACTTTGGCATCAGTGATAGGGATGGTCTCAAAAACAGTATCATCGGGATTGTAAATAATTATATCCCCTGATCCACTACTTACATTTTCATCCAGCGTCATGACAAGGGAGACATTGACCGCTACGTCCGTGGCATCATCGGCAGGATTTAATGTAGCCACTGTTGGCGCTACGGCATCAACGGTGGCAAAATTCCAGGATGTCGTGTTCTGGATACCGGCATAGGCGTTACCGCTCGCATCCTGAATGGCTGAAGAAGCAACCTTCACATAATAAGAACCCGGCGACTGAAACGTACCATCCGGATTGATTGTTACAACCGTATTAGATACAGTGACTGTAGAACCGGTAATATCAATCTGTTCAAAGACCGATTGATCAGAATTATAAATTGTGATGTTTCCAGTTCCTTTGACAAGGTTTTCATCCATAGTGATCACAAGGTCGTCGTTGGCGCCTACACCAGTGGCATCATCCGCTGGGGACAAGGTTTGGACAACGGGAGCAGTAACGTCAGCTGCTGGGTTAGCAAAGGAAGCGCTGTAAACACCCCTTCCGTGGGTAGCTGCTATCACTATACCATCTGATGGTCTTCCAACAAGAGCATCCACAACTAAATTCCCAATTGAGTTTTGCCCTTCAAGCCCCCATACGGTGCTCGGTCCATTGAGAACACTTGTTGACCAAACTCCCACACTTGTAGCTACTAAATAGTTTTTCTGCGAAGCATGTGGAAGGATGATTCCCCATCTTACTGATGGTCCATTCCCAGTACCATCAGGATTTTCTTCCAAGTTACCACTTATATTCTCCCAGGAAACACCTCCATCCGCAGTGTACCAGACGCTAACCACCTCATAATTTGAAACTGTTAGAATGACCTCATTTCCATCCTCAGGGTTAACTCCAATGCTTGAAACCCAGCATGATGATGGAAGAGTACCAGGACTAATATCTACTGGCGCGGTAGTTGATGTATTAGCATTAGCAAGCTTATAAACGTTACCAGAACTCGTGGCGTAGTACAGGAGACTAGAAGGATTTGTAGTGGAGACACCAAAGTTTGTAATTTTTGAGCCCATGTTGGTATTTGTCAATTTTTCATACTCGGATGTCCCCACAGTAATATCATTATTTCTCCAAATAAAATTCCCCCCTAAGACATACATTTTTTTGTAGTTAGAAGGGTCCATGGCAAGAGGGTTAATAAACTGTTCCCCGTTATTGGGCCTATTGGGTAAATATATTTTTCTCCTACCAACGTGCGTATCAGGATTCCAAATCCACATACCACCCAATTGCCATGAGATGACAATAACTTTCCCATTGTTTCCAATTGCTGAATAAGCACCATCTCCACTACCAATATCTTCCCAGATTGCACTAGAATTTGCTGAGTTTACCTTAAAAGTGCTGTTGTCCTGCAATCCCCCAACAATCATATCTGGTTCAGTACCAGATGCATCAATGGACAGATGATAAAATTGAGAAGTAATATATCCTTGATTAAAAATAGACCAATTGACCTGGTTTGCAGTTATATCATCAGTACGCGACACTCCTCCATCATGCCCGGAAATCATCACTTTCGGATCTGAAGGCAAAAAAGCCGCTGAGTGCTGATCGGGATGATGGTTAATATATTGCCCGAAAGAATTTAAAGACACATAACCACCGATAAGCCTGCTACTCCCATTAGTACTTAAACCATCATTTGAAAACCAAAGATTTGACCCGCCAAATACCACATGATTTTCATTGTCGGGTTTGACCGCCAGAACCATGCAATAACCTCTTTGGGAGTTAATAGTCGGTAGATTAGAACTACGATCTTCCCAGGTACCTCCAGCACCCGATCCGTCTCCTGAAACATAAGTGTATTTCCATAAATAAGTTATTCCAGGATCCTCGAAGTAAGCCTTATTCATAAGGAAATAGACTACCTTTTCATTAGACTCCGAAATATCAATTAGAACTCTTCCATAGTTTGCAGAGAAGTTTGCTGGCGTAATATCCGCCCAAGTTGTTCCATCATCAGTAGACCTGAAAACACCTGATTTGTTCGTTAAAGTACCATTTGCCCAATCGCCTCCTACTATCGCATAAACTGTTCCATCCGATGTTATGTCAACATCAACGTATGCAGGGTCATCATCAGTTGCCTTGAGCAAATCAGACCAGGTTGAACCGCCATCTTTACTTAATTTGAGTTTTCCTGTCCGAGCAGTTGCAACATAGAGATAACCGTTTGTGGGACTGACTTTTAACCGATGGATGTGATTGAAATCATTATTCCAGATATGAGGTGAAGCTGTTGAAGTCGAAGCAAGCAATGTCCAGTTCAGTCCTCCATCGGTAGATTTAAAGATTCCATCACCCTTATAAGGATTGTTTTTCCAGAACACCCCAGCTGAAGCACCATCATATTCACCTGATCCATAGTACCATGTACTTCTTTCTCCTGTACGAGGATCCTGGGCTACAGTTGTAACACTCTGAAGATCTTCAACTTTTGTCGTAAGGGACCAGCTATTACCGGCATCCGTGGACCGCCACATCCCGCCGGAAGCCCCCCCAGCAAGAATTATATTTTCGTCATCAAGATCAAATGCCAAAGCCCTTGTTCTTCCACCTTGATTATAAGGACCACGATTTTGCCAGTTCAGTGTAGCTATGGGCTGTCCACGATAGAGTCTTTTCTCATTAATCTCTTTGCGAGTAGGCAGGGTTAGGGCAAATGTTAATTCCTTCTGACGTATGTCTTCCGGTATGCCTCCGGAAATTGGGCTTTTTATCTTCGTGAATTCATATTCAGCACGAGCTATAGGATTTGATCTTGGTTGATTCAGGTTTATATCCCTTCGCTCAAACAATAAAATAAAAATCAGAATTATTGCCAAAGGCAAGGCCAAACCTTTTACTAATATGTTTTTACTCATCACAATAATTCATTTTATTTCATCAGTACCATTTTGTGAGAAGCCGTGAATTCCGGTGAATAAAATCTTACCAGGTAAACACCGCTACTCACCAACTGGCCCCGGTTATCCTTACCGTGCCAGAGAATGGAATGATGGCCAGTATCCGTCATCCCCCGCTTCAATGTACGTACCTCCTGCCCCATAAGATTGTAGATGACCAGTGAGATCTCCGTAGGCTGGGGAAGTGTGAACTCAATGGTGGTAGAGGGATTGAACGGATTGGGATAGTTCTGACGAAGCGTAAACTCATCAGGAAGGAGTGACAGTGCATCTGCCATAGCTGAGGCCACATACTCCGGAGAACCGGCAAAGATCTTGAACCGGTAGGGAAAATTTTCAGAGTATTCTGTAATTTCAATTATTAGGTCATCCAAAAGATTGTATTGCTCTCGTGATGACATATCTAGCATAACCATAGCATCTTCTGCGGGAAAATGACCCTCGAGATCATAAGAAAGGGTAATTGAGCCTTTTTCACCCTTGGCCTGCACGGCTACATCCCAAACTCCGTCCCTTTCAAAGATTGAACGAATGTCTGAGTTCATGGAATGTAATTTGTTGGACGGATTATCAATTTCAAATGTCACTGACACATACTTGTCCAAATAAGGAGGTTCCGGGTTGTCAAAATGATCAATCCCTTCTTCCGCATCCGATAATCTTCCAATGATATTGCCTGTATCTGAATAATTCTCGCCTTCAGCGTTTAATTGAAGCTTCCACTCTCCGTCAGAACTTTCCCTGGCCAGGGTTCTGGTGTTTGTCATCGGTGAAAAATCCAACGGCTCCAACCGGACAGTCTTGGCTGAGTTAAGACGGTTATATATAAGATAACCGCCAAACGGCAACATGGTCATTTCCTCGGACCAACCTTCATTTTCTTTTCCATAGGTCAAGGGGCCGTAAAAATCAGTTGCATCTAGATTTGGTGTCACGGGAAATGCATATGGTGAGCTGATCATATTCCAACCCGGGTCCAAAGTCAAATTGAATCCTTTTAAAGAGATGGTTTCCCCTGAACCAGTGGAAAAGGCTGCATTTTTTTTGACTGTCTGAATTAGCCAGTATCCTTTTCCAGAAGAAAATTGCTTTGGTTTCTTCCATTTTGAACCTCCACTACCTTGGTTTGGCTCAAAGATAAGCCAAGTGTTTGATTTCGAATGTCCACCAAAATCATCGGATAGTATATTCTCAACATTGGGATCTTCCAGTTCGGCGGGCACAGAGATAAGTCTCCATTTCTTCTTCGGCAGACCATCACCATAAGCACTGGTGGACTGGGTTGTTTGGAGTGAACCGCCAAGGAATTTCACTGGCGGCGAGAGGGTATCACTAATAGCAACATTTCCTCTGATATCTGTTGCCGACATAAAAAAAGCTACACCATTAAGGTTCACATCCCCTGGCTGGGATACAAATACAAAATTCCTTTCGTCTTCAGTAATCATGGTGTACGCTTTAAAGGTTGTTTGCCCCCCTTCTAAAATATGGAACATCACTTCATCAACCCTTGTTGCATCACCTAGTGTAGCATCAATGGTAACAACCTCCCTTAACCTCAGCTTTTCGGGCGTCATAATGATCTCATCAAATGAGGGCCCCAATGTATCCGGTGGAAGGATGGTTGCCTGAATAGGAATGTCCAGCCGGGGGTTATCTTGATCACTGGAAAAGATCCGCACATTTCCAATGGCCTTACCAGTATCAGGCGATGAAAACCTAACAATTACCTTGGAGGTATCAGCAGGTTTAAGGTAAGTCGATTCAAACAGGGGAGTAGAAAACTGTTCCCCCGTTACAATCAGAGAATCTATTCTCAAATCACTGTTACCTTTATTATAAATATGTAGCTTCATCAACTCATCAAAAAAGACATGTACATTTCCAAAATCAATGATTGAGTCAACTATTGCTATGGTAGGCTTAAGCGCTTCACCCTTCAATTTTATATTAAGATCACCCTTACTAAAGTCATTATGCTTTGCTGTGTACTCCCCTTCATATACAAAAGGCTTTTCAGGAACGAACTGAATCCCTGCACGGAAAGTGTCTTTGGGTGCAACTTTAAAATCAGTAGCACCGGTAATAAATGCAGTTGTATCTGTCTTACCATTAGTAAAACGAAGGGTGTCTGTTCCCGCATTGATTACATCAAAGCCTTTCACACTATAGCTATCCCTGAAAACGCGGCCATAGTCAAGAGTATCAACAGTAACGAACATTATGGGCTCACGAGCACGATTGGTTACAACAATATCATCTGGATTCAGGGAAGCATACAGTGAATCATCTGATGAAGGTACTCGAGTTATTATCTTATATGTTCTGTCACCATCAATAATTGAATCATTCACGCCGGTGACAATCACTTTTTGGAATGTGCTCCAATTTGCGGGAGTAAAAACAATTGAATCAGCTGAGAGGATCCCTTCCTTTTCTTTCGACTTTACTAGAGGAATTGTGAGTTTGGCTATAGGCTCAGAATTAAGTTTAAGGCTGAATGTATCTTTTTCCCCTGCCTCCGTTGTCACAAGGCCCCCCGCCGGGGTAATTGTGAAACCAGCCTCGTCAGCATCATCTTTATTTACTAGCTGAACATCATCCGGATCTGTTCCGTTATAGCGGCTATCATCAGAGACCACTCCAGAGACCTCGATTTCATAAGTCACATCACCGTCATCAATGTCATCATTCTGACCAAGAACTTCAACCTCCTTTTCGTCATCCCAAAATGTGGTACTGAACGTAACTTTTGACTCAGAGGCTATGCCTTCCGACTCATCTTTACTCTTTATATCAACAATAACGTTGGAGGTCGGCTCCTTGCCCAGCATAAGTGTAAAAGTTGTCTTTCCACCTGCTTCAGTGGTATATGCAACAGACGGTTGTGAAATAATAATCTCCGGCGTTTCCTCCATAGAAAATATTGCACTGGCTGTATTAATAGCATTGTCGACATCATCCTCCACTTTGGCTTTAATCCCAACATAAACTGTCTGCCTGGTCGAGAAATTAGAATTAGGATTAACCGTAATCTCAGTCTTGGGGGTGTTTACCGTTGCATCAAAAGGAATATCGGCTCCATTAAGGTCAGTATCTTTGAGCACAATAAGCGTGTCAACATTATCATTGGTCAAATCTGAACCATCCAAAAGCCGGACAGATTCATCAAAGGTTATTATTATATCGGTTGTGACACTAACCCCGGTATCTCCATCAGCCGGATTGAAAGTGACGGTTGGTGGTTTGGCATCTTCGGTGGTGAATTGTGCGCTGGCCGCGGCAATCGCATTATCTGAAAAATCTTCAACGGTTGCACCAATAGAAATTTTATACAACTGCTCGCTTAGTAAAACAGCCTGAGGAGTAAGTGTCACCTTTATGTTATCCGTACTTACGGCAGCATCAAACGTTACTTTCTCCAGCCCCGATGCTAAAACTTTTTCTAGTGCAATAAGGGGCTCAATATTGGCATTGGTCATGGCATCATCATTAACCAATCGAACAGGTTCGCTAAAAGTCAATACAATTGTAGTATCCACAGTGATGTTTGTTGCTCCATCTATTGGACTAAAGGCAACTGCAGGTGCTTCCGAATCAACAGTTATGAACGTACTGCTCGATGCAAGAATGGCATTGTTTTTATTATCTTCAACGGTTGCACCAATGGCAGCATAATATGTCGTCTTACTTCCTAGTAAGGCCGTTGGATCTACATAGATTGTATCCATGGTGGCACTGACAGTGGCGCCAAAAGGGACAGTCACTCCATTAGCATCATTTAACTTCAATGTAATTAAAGAGTCGACATTAGTACTTGTAAGTTCTGTGTTATCCACATTTCGAACTGGGTCATCAAACGCAAGTGATATAGTTTTTGCAATAGCAACATCTGTAGATCCATTAACAGGATCCCAGGTTACAACCGGAGCAATCACATCCGATGTTTTAAAAGTCGCACATTGCTGGATTGATTCGTTTCCGTGTTCATCTTCCACAGGATCAACGCACATGAAAACATCTATTTCGCTGGCAAAATTTGCATCTGGTTGCAGTGTTATGACTGTTTTTGCAGCATTTATTGTTACACTTCCCAAAGCAATGTCAGCACCAGTCGCATCTGTGCCTTCCTTAAACGTGATAAGATCCTCAACATTAGCATTGGTCACAGCTGTAGCATCAGTTTTGAGCACTGGCTCACTGAATGTCATCGTTGGAACCGTATTAATAGGAACATTTGGTGCATTATCTACAGGAAAAAATGTTACAGAAGGTCCTAGGATGTCTTCAACAGTGAATATGGCTGAGGCCAGATCAACTGCGTTATTAGCATCATCTTCCACTACCTTATCATTAATGGCAACGTAAACTTTCTGTTCACTATCAAAGTCGTTGGTGGGGTCTACGGTGATGACTTTCTGAGCAGCATCAATAGTTGCATCAAAGAGAATATCAGCTCCGCTTGCATCATTCTTTTTCAATGTAATATGACCGTCCACATTGGTATCTGTAAGTGCCGTGTCAGCCGTATCGCGTATAGCTTCGCTGAAAGTTAGTTTAATCGTCTTGCTCACCACTACGTCTGTTACACCGTCAGCGGGATCGAAGGTTACCGTGGGGGATTCTGCATCGGCAGTGGTAAAGGTGGAATTTTCCGGATTAATTGCGTTGTCGTCGTAATCTTCCACACCGGCCCAGATAGCAACATAAACTTGCGATTTACTTTTGAGGTTGTTAGTGGGGTCTACATAGATAGTATCCTCGTTGGCATGGATGGTTGCATCAAATAAAATATTAGGACCGCTACTGCTGTTTTCTTTTAAGGTGATAAAATTATCAATGTTGGTATCATCTAAAGGATCATCATCAACCCTTCTTAACGCTTCTGAAGAAGTAAGCTTAATTATTTTCTCTACAGGTACATCTATTGCCAAATCAGCTGGATCGATGGTTATGGTAGGTGCCGCAATATCCTCCGCAGTAAAGGTAGCACACGCTTGTGAGGTTGCATTATCGCTGTAGTCTTCTACAGGATCAATACAATAATAAATAACCTGTTCACTGGTAAAATTGATATCAGGATCGACAGTTATTTTCTGCCGTGATAATTTCACCTCTGCCTCAAATCCAAGAGTAACTCCATTAGCATCACCTATCTTAAGAGTGATAAGATTGTCCACATTGGTATCATCCAGAGCAATCGGGTCACCATTGGCATCGTCACTTATATTTCGGACAGGTTCATTGAACTGGATAGTAATACCTGATGCGATGGGTACATCAGTTTGTCCATCAGACGGGCTTAGAGTGACAATGGGCGGAGTTACATCTTCAGTTGAGAAAGTGACACAAGTTTGAGAAATGGCATTATCACTGTCGTCTTCCACAGGATCAATACACGCATAAATTTTCTTTTCTCCTTCAAAGTCGGTGTTTGGATCTACGGTGATGACTTTCTTATCAGCATCAATGGTTGCGCCAAATGCAAGGTCATCCCCATTGGCGTCATCTTTTTTTAAAGTGATCAATACGCCTACATTGGTGTCATCCAATTCACTGTCAGCCGTATCACGGACAGCCTCGTTAAAAGTAATGGTTATGTCAGAAGCTAGAGAAACACCTGTTTCATCATGTGCGGGGTTAAAAGTGACCGAAGGCGCCGCCGCATCTTTAACAGTAAAGGTTACATTTGCGGCTGCCACCGGATTGTTGTAAAGGTCTTTCACCATATTCGCCTTTAAGGCAGCATAGACCACTTGCAAACTGGCGAAAAGACCGGTGTGTTTAATACTAATTCGGTTATTGGTCGCATCCCATTCAGTAGAAATGCCAGTTGCCGCATCGGCGCCATTGGCGTCGTCTATTTTCAACTCAATCATGTTAAAAACTTTGTTGTCATCCAATATAGAATTGTCGTCCAGCTTCCTGACGTCATCACTGAACGTTATTAGTACCGTATGATCCTGAGGAACATTTGTGTCGCCGTCCGACGGGTCGATGACTACAGTGGGAGGATCCGTATCAAGATTGATATTCTTGTTTGCGCCCAGGGATTCGGGGTCGCCCGGATTGGCCAGAACGAAAGAGGCGTCGTTTTCACCAGCATCTTTAACTGTTCCACTATTAAGAACAAGAGACGAAGAGTTTTCATAATCCAAATCACTGGAAGAATGATCCGCTGCTACCGTATAATTGAAGGTTAGGGTATTCGTACCAGTCCCGCTTGCGTAGTCTATTACAGCATTTGGAGTGGTTCCGGTCTCTAAGGTAAGCTTCAAATCTGGAGCAGTTTCTTCAACATAAACTTTGAACAAAAATTCTCGATTATTACTGCTTGATGATCTTCCTCCCGCATAGGCGTTAGAGTTAAAATACCTTACCCATGAACGTTCACTTTCGGCAGTACTGACCTCCCATGTATACTGTTGTCCCGAAGTGACAGTGACTGGAGAACTGAGCACATATGTTTTCCAGGTGTTGTCTTTATTCAAAAATGTTACCGACTGACTGTGGAGTTCGGTGCCGCTATTGCCTTCCCCTTGATAGATCTTCAGTGTACCGGTAGCTGAACGACTATATGCTTGGTTATTTCCAAGAGGGGATTGCAACTCCAGATCAATTATTTTTATTTTTCCACTATTCTCAGCTGTAAATGATTGCCAATGGGTGGTACCACTTACATGGCCAGAGTTAGTTGTCCAGTTTGCATCCAGAGTTAATGGTCCCATAACGGTGACATTATTGTCGAATTCTACCGTAACAGGGATCAATTCTCCCGGCCCATAGGTACCATCTAACTTTGTAGATGAAACATTAGTCACCGCAGGAACCGTCGTATCGATCACCAAGGCTTTCTTGCCAGCCAGGGAATTAGCATGGCCAGGAGCTGGAAGCGTTAGATCTACTTCCGAACCAAAGGATTTTATGGTGCCAGTAAGAGCTGTTGTAGAGGCTATATCAAGACCAGGACTGTTATGTCCAGCTTCCACAGTATAATGGAATGTCATAATGGAATCTTTAATTGAGGTTCTATTTATGGTTTTAGTTGCTGCACCTCCCACATTTAATGTTAATTGAGGTGTTCCTGTCTCATCGATGGGAGACCTACTAAAATGAACCTCGACAGGAATAATTTCACCCACACCATAAGTACCGTTCAGTTGTTCAGAGCTGATAAATTTTACAGTGGGAGTCGTATTATCTATTTGTTGCTCAAGCCAAAACAGGCGATGTGTTGATTCTTGTGAGCCAGCTACAATATCTATATCTATATCCCCACCATTATCCGGATCTAAATTTGCCGCCTTTACTGCATGTATATATGGGTGTTCCACCGGGGAAGTCCATATTGTGATTTGATCGAAATTGTAAGAGCCCTTGTTCAACAAAATTGCTATTTTGTTACCATGAAACTGAGGTCCAACAATAAAATCTATTCCACCCTGCTGATCTATATCATAAGGATGGAAAGCTTTAACATACCATCCTCCTCCGGTTAATGAGATTTGATGAACAGTATTAGTTGGGAATCCTTGGTTCTCCCATATATATATTTGATTGTAGTTGTTTGCTGAAATGATATCTATATCTAAATCACCATCAAAATCAATCCCGGTCATATTTTGAATCCATGTGGTTCCTGTTTGGATTACGTGTGTAGAAAAATCTGTCGGACCGGAAGCTCCCTTTTCAAAAATAATTAAGTCACCGTTTCCGGACGCAATATCTACGAGATTATCACTTGTAAGCTTAGCGGCAAAAACCGCTTCATCAGCACTGGAACCCAAAACAACTTGATGTTCCGTCCAGGTGGGGGAGGTTCCACCTGCGTTCTCATACCACGCGATCTTTCCGTCCGAGGTAGATGCGGAGAATACATCTATATCTCCATCTGCGTCCATATCGGCAGCATGTACAGATTTAGCATAATCAGCACTATCGCTGATCATATGAGTAGTCCAGGTGGGGGAGGCTCCGCCTGAGCTTTCATACCAGTTAATCCTGTCGTTACTTTGCGATGCAGAAAGGATATCAATATCATTATCGCCATTAATATCAATGGCAAAAACTTTTCTGGTACCGCTAACATCATTGCTTTGTGTAACCTCGTAGCGTGTAAAATTCCCAGACCCATCGTTTTTAAACCATAGAACCCTTTGATCGTGGCCTGTAACAATATCCATTTTCCCATCAGCATTAATATCTTCAAGTACGAGATCATACACATTTCCCCCATTCCCGACATCAATGTCATGTTTTTTAAACTTCATCTGTGCCGTTAAAATTGAGGGCAAAATAACTAAGATACCCAAAATCAGATTTAAAAACCGGTAATTCATCTGTTTTCTGCTATTACGGTACCTCCGGATAATCAGGCGGATAACCCAGGTCTTGTTCGGCAGTCCAGGCATAAAGACCTCCCCCAACTAATAAGAAGCCGGCAAGTATGAATATTGATTCAAATCCGGAGTCCAGGAAAAAGAAAAGGGAGTTTTTTATATCTTTGGATAAATCCGATACAAACCCTCTATCAAAACGATCTCTGGGTAATTTGGAACCCACAACATGCCAGGTCAAAACACGCGTTGCCTGGGCGACATCTTCGGGAGTTCCAGTCAATTTTAGGGTTGTTCTGTTCTTTGCTTTAAGATAACGCTTATTGATTTTCTGGTTTAAGTTGGAATAGATATTTTTGTAATCCACCTCAACTCTATACAGTCTGAAATCAAAAATATAAGTCATGTCTGATCTATTGATATTCCATAACAGAACATCAGAATCCTGTACATGAACACCACTCTCTGAAGAAAGAGTATCTACAGCTGATCGCCAAAGATTTGTAGCAATTCTTCCAACACCTGATCCCGCACTACTTTTATAGTTATACGACAGTTTACCTGAAGCCTTCCTGTTAATGTTATACAGTTCCATAGCAATCAACTCTTCCTCTATCATTAATGTGATTGCATCTTCCTCAATACCAACCATACCTGAAGAGCCGCCGGAGATAACAGCAATTCTCCGGTCTGTAATGTCCTGGGAGATTGCTAGTTGAAATAACAAAAGAAATTGAATGAAAAACTTAGATTTCCACATTTGCACAATCAATTATTGTTTAAATAATATGCTGATTTGACGAACATAATTCTTCCATTCCTCTAATAATTTTAACATGAATACCATCAATTATATCTACGGCATTACTACGCATATAATCGCACTACCACGTAATTTGCGTGGTTTACATATTCAATAAATTGTGTGATTTAGAACATATATTTAATTATTGAAAGGGTGATAACTTGGAAAAATGAAAATAATCATTCAATGATCTATATTTTTTCCCAGTAACAGCGCTCCATAAAACCCCTGAAAAAAGGTCAATTACGTCATCTGCGTGGTAATGCCGTAGCGTTAC
>DCXX01000059.1 GCA_002329125.1 Fidelibacterota bacterium UBA2125
TTTGACAGCGGTCAATTTTGGTCTGGCTTCAGTGGGATCAGACCTCGGCGGCGGTGAGTTTGAATTGCTAACCCGTCCCAAGATCGCCCTGGTGGGTGGAGAGACCACATCACCATACAGTTTTGGCAACATCTGGCACACGCTGGACGCCAGAATGAATATGAAAACATCGACACTAAGTTCCACATCATTAGCGGGGACTGATCTAGATAAATATAATGTGCTGATCCTTCCATCTACCTACGGTGGACCGAGAACCTACAAAAGGCTTCTTTCTGAAGGTGGGGTGACACATCTCCGGGAATGGGTTGAAGACGGTGGTACCCTCATTGCCGTCGGCGCCGCGGCCGCTTTTGTGGCCGACAGCTCTGTTTCACTGGTGTCAGTCCGACAGAAACGGCAGGTTCTAAACAAACTGGATGAATACACCAGTGCCCTTTCAATGTACCGACAGGCCGCATCCCCTACTGTGGATAGCCTGGCCGTGTGGGAGGGGAAACGACCTGAAAAAAGAAAAGAAGAATCTACAGAAAAGTTTGATTCAAAAACCGCCAAGAAAGCGGATAAACTAGCCAGACAGCTGTCACCGCAAGGGGTCATTATGCGTATTGATCTGGATGAAGAACACTGGCTTTCGTTCGGTTTGGGATCCGATGTCCCCATTATGGTGGACAACTCATACAGTTATGTTTCGAAAGACAATAGTGATGTGGCTGGTCGATTCGCTAATTATAATAATGTTAAAATCTCCGGGATTCTCTGGCCAGAAGCGCGAGAACGATGGGCAAATTCTGTCTACTGTGCACGTGAATCCGTGGGCAAGGGGCAGGTGATTCTTTTTGCCACGGACCCCAACTTCAGGGCATATTTCTACGGTGGTGAGCGAATGCTGCTTAATGCTATTCTCCTGGGGCCGGGATTCGGTACACGTCAAACAGTTGAATTCTAACTAAATAGAGAGGGGGCAGTTTGGAACAGCGAGAATCTGAACAACGTTTTTCGTCAAGGTTAGCATTTCTTATGAGTGCACTGGGGATCGCCGTGGGAACAGGCAATATCTGGCGGTTCCCACGGATTGCCGCCACAAACGGCGGTGATGAAGGAGCTGGTGCATTTCTTGTGGCGTGGGTCATCTTCCTTTTCCTTTGGAGTATTCCTCTCATCATAGCTGAGTATATCATGGGGAGAAAATCCCGAAAAGGGACAGTGGGTGCTTTTGTTTCCCTTGTGGGAGGAAAGTTTGCCTGGATGGGTGGATTTGTTGGTTTGGTCACCACTGCCATCACGTTCTACTATTCTGTAGTGGTGGGATGGTGTATCTACTACTTCATTCAGATGTTGTCCCAGCCGCTCCCTGAAACGACTGAAGCATCCTGGTCGCTGTGGAACAATTACCAAGCAAGCGCTTTACCCTTGTTTTTTCATGGCATGGCTATGGCAGTAGGAGCGCTGGCCATCTGGCGGGGTGTTTCATCTATTGAAAAGGTCAACAAGGTGCTTATTCCAACACTGTTAGCGATAGTTGTTCTTTCCGTAATTCGTGCTTTAACCTTGCCAGGTGCTTGGAATGGAGTGGCTTACCTTTTTACGCCCCAATGGAGCCAGCTTAGCAATCCCAAGCTATGGCTGGAAGCTTTGACCCAAAACGCTTGGGACACCGGTGCTGGATGGGGACTATTCCTCACCTATGCCATCTATATCAGGCGCCGATACGGCATCGTAAAAAATGCATTTGTCACAGCTATCGGTAACAATATGGTGTCACTTCTTGCAGCCCTTATGGTGTTCGGTACTGTCTTTTCCATCCTCGGAATGGAAGGAAAGACCAGCGGTGAAATACTTGGTGTCATGAAAGAAAGCGGTCCCGCCGCTACCGGTCTCACTTTCATCTGGATGCCACAGCTTTTTGCCAAAATGCCCATGGGGAAACTGCTGGCCATTCTCTTTTTTCTGGGACTCTCATTTGCCGGTTTTTCTTCACTCATCTCAATGATGGAGCTCACCAGCCGCAATCTTATTGATCTTGGTTTGAAAAGGAAAATGGCTATCGCTTGTGTGGCGGGTGTCAGTTATATCATGGGTATCCCCTCTGCAAAAAATCTTGATTTGTTCGGGAATCAGGATTTTGTATGGGGAGTGGCACTCATGATATCCGGAATTTTTGTTGCTGTGGCAGTTATGCGGTACGGAGTTACAGTCCTGCGGGAAAAAGAGGTGTTGCAGAATAAAAATGACTGGGATTTGGGTGCGTGGTGGGACAAAAACATAAAATTTGTTGTCCCAATGCTCGGCATAGCACTCCTTATTTGGTGGCTATCTCTCTCAGCTACAGTCTATGCACCGGATGATTGGTATAATCCCTTATCGCCATATAGTGTTATGACATGCCTTGTTCAATGGGGTACTGTTCTGGCTGTTCTTTTGTGGCTGAACAGGTGGATGGCTGATCGGATACAGAGTTAAACCGATTAAACCAAGGAGGAGAAAATGAATCATATCATCCATTTCTTTCGATTGTTGATTGCTGTTGCTGTAATGATTTGTGTAATCCCGACGATGGCGCAGGAAAAAACACCACCAAATCTCAATGATATTAAATCTCAACTTGAGAAACAGAATGAATATCTTCACCACAAACTCGATCAAATCTCCCGCCAGGTAGATGATCTCATGTTTTTCCATAGCCTGGGAGATATTTCTGAGATTGATTTGGCCAGTATTACTGGCCCACCTTTGAAGCATCAGCCTAACCCTACAGCACAGGGTGCTAACAATCCATGGCGTTTTCGCGCTTATGTATTCATTCCAAAAAATCTGAACAAAAGTAAAAAACAGCCTCTCGTTGTTCTGCCTCATGGCGGTGTTCACAGCAATTTCTCCTCAGGGTTCACCAATATCTTGCGTGAACTGCTGACACAAGGTTATACCATCGTGGCACCGGAGTACCGGGGGAGCACAGGTTACGGCCGTGGAACATATGAAGCTATTGATTACGGCGGACTGGAGATAGAAGACACCTACGCTGCAAGGAATTATATGCTTGAGCGCTACAATTTTCTCGATCCGAAACGGGTCGGCATTGTCGGTTGGAGTCATGGTGGCCTCCACGCTTTGATGAATATTTTCGAACATGGCAATGATTATACCGTTGCTTATGCAGGTGTACCTGTGAGCGACCTCATTGCCCGCATGGGATATAAGACACAACGGTATCGCGATCTCTACTCTGTGGATTACCATATCGGGAAATCAGCCTATGAGGATGTGGAGGAGTATAAAAAGCGGTCACCTTCCTGGAACACGGAGAAATATGATGGTACACCGTTACTTATCCACACCAACACTAACGACGCCGACGTAAATGTTCTTGAGGTCGAACGTCTTATTCAGGCTCTTGAGGCAAACGGAAAAAAAGGTTTTGAGTACGAAATTTTTAAAGACATTCCCGGGGGACACTCCTTTGATAGAATGGATTTTGGCCAAGCGAGGGAGATAAGACTGAAGATCTGGAAATTTCTGGCTAAATATCTGAAGCCGGATAGTCCCATGTAATCGGATTTGATGTTCTTGAAAAAGTGGTTTCTCAGTTGTACACTCCAAGGAAATAAAATTTATAGGAGATTCTAATGAAAACGATGGATCGAAGATCATTTATGGGAACGATTGGGAAACCGATGGCTGCTGCAGCTGCGGTTGCTGCCATAGAGCCGGCCCTCATGAACCGGGCTCTGGCGTCTGTAAGGGGGATTAAAGGAGACCCATCTGACATTGCAAAGGATGAATCATTCTGGTTTGAGATTCAGCAGGCGTATACCGCTGATCGTGGTATGATCAATCTTAACAATGGTGGCGTCAGCCCATCTCCGGCTGTTGTTCAGGAAGCGATGAAACGCCACCTCGATTTTTCCAACACATCACCGGCTTATTCCATGTGGCGCATTCTGGAACCTCAGCGTGAACCTGTTCGGCGACGTCTGGCTCGTTTTCACGGCTGTGACACGGAAGAGATTGCTCTCACCCGGAACGCTTCAGAAGGCCTTCAGATCTGCCAGAATGGCTTTGACTTTGAGCCCGGTGATGAAGTGCTCACCACGACCCAGGATTATGGGCGAATGATCAATACTTTCAAACAGAGGGAATGTAGAGATGGCATTGTTATGAAACAGTTCCAGATTCCTATTCCGGCGGAAGATGACGATGAAGTTGTTCGACTTTTTAAAAAGGGAATCACTTCCAAAACCAAACTGATTCTCATGTGCCATATGATCAACATTACGGGGCAGATTCTTCCTGTTAAGAAGATTACGAGAATGGCCAGAAAGAAAGGAATCCCGGTAATTGTAGACGGTGCCCACACTTTTGCCCATTTTGACTTTAATGCCGCGGACTTGGACTGTGACTATTATGCCACCAGTCTTCATAAGTGGCTTTGTGCTCCTCACGGTACCGGCTTACTCTATGTTAAGAGGGAC
The DNA here is from genome assembly GCA_002329125.1 of Fidelibacterota bacterium UBA2125. GTDB lineage: Bacteria > Fidelibacterota > Marinisomatia > Marinisomatales > S15-B10 > UBA2125. The sequence goes on from DCXX01000059.1 coordinate 4,473, forward strand.
AAGATCGCCGATCTTTGGCCAATGCAGGCGCCTGGGCAGTGCGAACACGATGATATCCGCAAGTTTGAAGAGATAGGAACCCACCCGGCGGCAAACTATCTGGCCATAGGTGACGCCCTCACTTTTCACCAGGGAATCGGTAGTAAGAACAAAGAAGCCAGGATGGTTTATCTTAGAAACAGATGGGCAAAACCGTTGCTGGAAAATGATAGGGTTAAACTACATACCAGCCTTAAACCTGGAAAAGCGTGCGGCATTGCCACAGTGCAGATTGAAGGGCTTGATACTTCAGATGTGGCATCCCATCTCTGGGACAAGTACCGGATTTTTGTTGTTCCCATCAAACACGCTGAATTTGAGGGGTGCAGAGTAACACCTCACGTCTATACCACAATTGAAGAGATTGACCGCTTTACAGATGCCATGACAGATATTGTGAAAAACGGCGTCAGTAAGTCTTAGTGCGACAGACAGCTGTATTGATTACCGCACTGGTCTTTTCGGCCTGTGCTGGCGGAGGTGGAAACAGGGAGGTTATTTCCACACCTGACGCCCCGGCTGCCATCGGTCCTTATTCCCAGGGTATACGTGTAGGGAACACACTTTACCTTGCGGGCCAGATTGCTCTTGATCCTGCTACGGGAAAATTGGTGGGAGGGGATATCGAAGCCCAGACCCACCGGGTGCTAAAGAACCTCGGTGCGGTGCTTAAGGCAGCTAGTTTTGACTATTCAGATGTGGTGCAGGTCCAGGCGTATCTGGCGGATCTGAATGATTATAAAGCCATGAATGATATCTATGCCACCTACTTCAGTGCAAGCAAGCCTGCCCGTGCCGTAGTAGAGGCGGCCCGGATTCCACGGGATGCTCTCGTTGAAATTATGATGGTGGCGGTGAAGTCCTAGATTTAGATCTTCACATATCGACCCAAACACCGCCCCCTTTTTCCTTTGCCTGACTGTAGATATATTGTGCCGCCGCCACATCTTCAACGGCCATTCCCAGCGATTTGAACAGGGTGATCTCGTCCGATGACTGCCGTCCGTCAGCACCTCCTTCTAGTACCTCTCCTATTTCTCCCAGAATATGATCATGAGAAACTGCACCCTCAGAAAGAGGGATGAGAAAGTCACCAGCCTCATTGGTGGCCGATTCACGACTGTCCACATAGAGCTTTGAATTAACCACCGCCTCACTATCAAGCTCCCGTCTCTTTGCCATGCTGGAGCCCACAGCGTTGATGTGGGCGCCCGGAGATAGCCACGCCCCTTCTAGGATCGGCTCAGCGGCCGTGGTGACGGTGCAAACGATATGAGCATTGTCCACAGCGGTTTGCACATCATTTGAGACAGTTATATCTGTTGAAGACAGGTCTGAAAGCTCTTCTGCAAGTTTCTGGGCATTTTTGCTTGTCTGGCTCCAAATACGGACAGACTGAATATTTCTCGCTTCTGTCATGGCAGTAAAATGAGACCGGGCCTGAACGCCGGAGCCGAGGATGGCCAGTGTGGCTGCTTCTTTCCTGGCCAGCGTTTCCGTTGCAACGCCACTGGCAGCAGCTGTCCGGATGGCTGTTATCTCTATGGCGTCCATGATGGCCAGTGGATTACCGTGTTTGGCAGAAAAGAGAACCACCAACCCTTGATGAGAATCAAACTTTGTTTCACTTTCATTGTGAAAAACGGTGATAAGTTTACCAGCCAGTGCTTTTGAGGCACCATCATAGCCCGGCATGGGGGCCAGGATACCACCACTCCCCGGCACTTTCATCATGGTTCTAAGGGGCTGGACAGACTCGCCGCGGGAATAAGCCCGAAATGTGTTAGCTAGTACGTCCATACAAGCTCGCATGGGCAACAACTCTTTTATCTGCTGACGGTCGATGATGAGAACTTTCATATCCGCTGACTCCTTAATAACAGATTGCCAGGATCTCTGAGCATGACAGGCATAAATTAGATATGCGATGTTTCCGCTCCAATCTGTCTCCCTGTCTTGACTTTCGTCTGACGGGAAGGTAGTTTCGACACTTACTTTCCCTATGAGTGATTCAACCCTCCGTCGTGATCTCGGTTCTCTCTCCGGCTACGCCACCATCGTTGGTATTCTGGTGGGCGCTGGGATTTTTCGTGTGACAGGGGAGGCGGGTGCTGTGGCGGGGAGTTCAGTTCCCTTTGCCTATCTACTATTTGCTCCAATTGTTCTTGCCACAGCTTTTGCGTACAGTGTTTTTTCTTCAACGCCTCTTGGCAATCGACCCGGCGGTGCGTATCTACATATTTCCAGAACGTTCGGGAATTATTACATCGGATTCGTGGCTATGTGGATGAAACTGGTAGCGTTTGTTGGAGCCATTTCTTTCATGTCTACCAGTTTCGGTGAATATATGAATTTCTTCATCCCTGGGCAGGATCCGCGCTTTTGGGCAGTGATCGTGCTGCTGGTTTTTTATGGAATCAACATTTTTGGGATCAAATATTACGGTAGGGTTCAGATTGGCATGCTGATTGTGCTTATGATCAGCATTGTGTTGCTTGTGGTACCTGGACTGGCAGCTGTTGACCTCAGCTATTACGACCCAATTCTGCCCAAAGGTTGGAGTGGCCTACTGTCAGCCATGCCCATGCTCTTTTTCAGCTATGCCGGCTTTGAGACGCTGGCCCAGACGGCGGGAGAAACCAAGGACGCCACACGGACGTTGCCTGTCATATTTGTGAGAGGTGTTCTTGCGTCAGTGGTCATCTTTTTTCTCATGTCTTTTGTGGCGTTTGGGGTTCTTCCCGCTGAAGTATTGGCTCAATCCAAATCTGCCATGGCTGATGCAGCAGCGGTGTATCTTCCGCCCTGGGGCGCTGGCATAGTGGCTCTCGGAGGCATGAGTGCTTTTTTGACCAGTATTAACGGTTCGATTCTTGTTCCCTCACGGATGTTTTTTGTGTTCAGTGAAGACCGTCTCATGCCAGGTTTCCTTTCGGCGGTCCACCCCAAATGGCGCACACCCCACGTTAGTCTCATCATCAGTGCTGCCATCTGTATTGTTCTTGTATGGACGCAATCATCACAATTTCTTTTGAATACAGGACTCATCGGAATTTTCATCGTCTATTTTCTCCAGGGGGTGTCGCTCATGGTATTGCCGAAAGTCAACCGGTCACTCTATGAGTCGGCTCAATTCAAGCCGCCACCTTTAATTGTTATCGGCATAGGACTTTTCTCAGCGGCCGTCATGCTCATATTCATGACGTCTATTTTGAAAGCAGTCTTTATCTGGACAATCTTATGGCTGGCTGTGGGGAGCGTCCTCTTTTTCGTGGGCCGCCGGCAAGGGAAAGCCGAAGGATTTGATTATAATGCCCGGCTGGTCAGAGACTTCACCATAGAAAACTGATCTTTTGAACATCGATCTGTATCAAACTGCTACTGGGCTGCTTGAAAAAATCCGGAAGAAGGATATATCCGCTCTGGAGCTGCTTGAAATTCATCTTCAAAAAATCGAGGAGATAAATCAAGAGATCAATGCAGTTGTAGTAACAAACGCTGAACAGGCCACGGAGCGAGCCAAGGCAGCTGATGAAGCACTCACCCGTGATGAATTGTGGGGTCCTCTACACGGTCTCCCCATGACCGTTAAGGATGCCTTTGAGGTAGAAGGGTTAACTTCTACCGGCGGATCACCTAAATGGAAGGATCACATCCCAGTGAGGAACGCTGATGCCGTTCAGCGTTTCGTGGATGCTGGTGCTATTGTATTTGGGAAGACAAATGTGCCACTGCTGTCGGTCGATTTTCAAACTTTTAACGATGTTTACGGGATTACAAACAATCCGTGGGACGTCACCAAAACACCTGGTGGTTCTTCGGGAGGCGCAGCGGCAGCGCTGGCTGCAGGAATGACACCGTTGGAAATTGGCAGTGACATTGGTGGTTCTATCCGGACGCCGGCCCATTTTTGCGGCGTATACGGCCATAAACCAAGTTACGGTATTATCTCTATGCGGGGACACATCCCGCCACCACCGGGGTGTGTGAGTGATGGTGACACCCTTTCCGTAGCGGGCCCACTGGCCCGTTCACCAGAGGACCTTGAACTTGCTCTTTCATTACTGGCAGCACCAAAAATGATGGACGGCGTGGCGTGGGAACTGAAACTACCTCCACCGAGACATGAAACGCTGAATGATTATCGTGTGGCCGTCTGGCTGGATGATCCATACTGTCCTGTGGAGAGGGCCATTGCTGACGCCATTCAGGGGGTAGTAGAGAAGCTGGCAAAGTGTGGTGTGAAAATTGTAGAAACGCATCCCGACATTTCTCTTGAGTTGAATGATCAGGTCTTCTGGGATCTCGTCCCTCCAGTTATAGCCACAGGTTTCCCTCCGAATGTGATTGATAGCATGAGAAAACTATTAGATTCCAGCGAGCCAAATGATGATTCTCTGCCTGTTCGGCAGGCCCGGGGTGCGCTGATTCCTCATAAAGATTGGCTGTCAGCCAATGAGCGGCGACACCGTGTCCGGGCGAAGTGGCACGAGTTGTTCTGCAACTACGATGTGCTCTTATGTCCCACAACTGTTACCTCCGCGTTTGAACACGATCACAGTCCCGACTTTTTCCAGAGGGAACTGATAGTGAATGGAGAACCACGACCTTATTTTGAACTGATGGTGTGGGCAGGACTGGCTATCAATGCCCAGCTTCCGGCCACAGTAGCACCTGTAGCGTTATCTGATGAAGGCATGCCTGTGGGAATACAGATTATAGGTCCTTACTTGGAGGACCGGACCACAGTGAAATTCGCGGAACTGCTTGAAAAAGTATGTGGCGGTTTCAATCAGCCACCCAAAATTAATTGAAAGTGTTGTCAACGTAGCTCTGTTGAACCAGTTCAAACAGTCTTTAATAAAATGATAGGTAAAAAATGAAAAAATCCAGAAGAGAATTTCTAAAAGCAGCAACTTTTGCAGCAACAACCTTGGGGCTTAACCTGTCTAAAGGGAAGACAAAAACTGTTCACTACGGAGCTGGGGAACCCATCTCTATTCTCATCCTGGGGGGTACCGGTTTTATCGGACCTCATATGGTGAAAAGCGCACAGGCCCGTGGTCATGTTATTACCCTTTTTAACCGTGGGAAAACAAATACTCACCTTTTTCCTGAGGTTGAAAAGCTGAAGGGGGATCGAGAGAATGATCTTGAATCACTTAAGGGTCGCACATGGGATGTAGTCATCGATAATTCAGCCATCCGACCTTGGTGGGTCCGAGATACAGCCCAATTGTTGAAAAAATCTGTGGATCGCTACCTCTTTACATCTACCCGTTCTACCTACGCAGATTATTCTGAGATAGGTATGGACGAAACCAGCCCTCAGTATGATCCTGATCCAAGTGCAGTAGGTGAGCGTCGCAGTCTCGGCTACGGCCAGGATAAGGTTTTATGTGAGCGTGAAGCCCGAAAAGCGTTTGGCGACCGTACCCTCATCGTTCGGCCGGGTCTCATAGTAGGCCCCGGAGATAACACAGACCGTTTCACTTACTGGCCCGTGCGAATTGACAGGGGAGGTGAAGTACTGGCACCAGGGGATCCTGAAAATGGTGTTATGTTTATAGATGTGAGAGATTTGGCGGAGTGGTATATCCGTCTTATAGAGAATGGTAATACGGGGAACTACAATGCTCTTGGACCTCAGGCACCCCTCACTTTTGCCGAATTTCTCTATGGGTGTCGGGCTGTAACCAATGCCAATGTCTCTTTTACCTGGGTTGAGACAAGTTTTCTTTTGGATAGGGAACTTCGCCCTTATCGTGAATTTCCGTGTTGGATGCCCGCTGAAGGTGATCGCTTAGGCTTTCAGAGATTTGACCTTTCCAAACCGCTGGCAGCGGGACTCACCTACCGACCCCTTGCAGTTACGGCATTTGACACTTTAGAATGGTATAAATCTCTACCAGGCGAAAGAACAGCGGAACTGAAGGCTGGGATTTCCGCTAAACGGGAGTTTGAAGTTCTAGCAGAATGGCATGCTAAAAAAGAATGATATGATGTTTCTATCTTATGAAATATCCGTTTTCAGTTTCTGAAGATTGACGGAGTTGCTTAAGAGTATTTTTCCAATTTTTAAACGTTGGACTTGACCACAGTGAAATTCGCCGAACTGTTACGGGAGGTGAGCGGTGAATTCACAACAAACACTCATATTTCATGAAAATTCAGTATCTTTTCAATGAACAGACAATGGGAAAACAATGTTCACGCAAAAGA
>DCXX01000053.1:0-1437 GCA_002329125.1 Fidelibacterota bacterium UBA2125
CAGATACCGCCACGCCTGTCCCCATACTGTTAGAAATGTCTCGGCCCAATGTTCCACAAAAAATGCGTGTTCATCAGGATACTCCTCTCTTACCAGCTTGAGGTAGCGCTGATTCCACCACAAGTACTGAAGCATCGCATGCTTGCCCGAACTGGCTCCTCCCGCATCTGGATCGTGGGTTAAGTACAACCACGCAAGCGAGTGGCTGTACTGCACCGTCTCTTCGAACAGCATGCCGTAACCTTGATCCCCACTGTCGAAACTGTTGTTTGAGGAGGCAGTGAAATCGCTGTCGTATGCCGAGAAGCCCTCTTTGTAATGGGTGATCACACCTTCTTCAGGGGCCCCGTTGAGGTAGAGATTGCTGTAAGAATCATCGGAACCCCACTCGCCAACTCCGTCATGAGGCGACAGTATACAACCATCACAACCATAAGGAGGCCGCTTGTGGTTTTGAGTGTCAAGAAGGATTGCCGATCGACTGATGCCTTGGAAGTAGTCACTGCTGTTGGGAGTTGTCAGGCCAGGCGGGTCAAAGTCAAGGATAGTCCCATCCTCTAGCTGGGCCACAAGGTAATAGTTCTCGCGTCCGTTTTCTCTCTTGAGACTGCCATTGAGCCCGTGACCGACCTCATGTATAGCAAGCGCAAGACCACTGAGGATGCTTTCCGCACTGGTCGGATCTACTCCCCACTTCTCCAGTCCAGCGGCACCGATTTCCTCGTTGAGAATCGCTTTTCCGGTGGGGTACAGCGCCTGGAAAACATCGTGGCAAAAACGGAGAGCTGCTTCGTAGTGTTCATCTGAAAAACCACCTTCATCTCCATCGCCCGCCTCTTCCGCCACGTCTTCGTCCTTCTCTTCCTCCTCCAGACGGCGCTGTTCAGCTTCTTCTTCCTGACGGTGCTGTTCAGCCTCCTGGAGTTCTTTTAGTTTTTTCTCTACCTTGCTTTTTCTGTCTTCCATACCCTTTTCCCATTCCTTCTCCCAACCTTGTTTCCTTTTCTTGCGTTCCTTCTGACGTTCCTGATCCTGTGCCAGCAGGTTAAAAGAAACGAGAAAGAGAACAGTTAAGCATGTACGTGTTAATATTTTCATGTTGGCCTTACTTCCACCTTTGGTTGTTTTGAAATGTAAACGCAAAGGTTACTATTTTTTTTCAAAATAAAGTACACCCAAATCCATCGGGTTATGAGCCTGACCTAAATACCAAAAAATTATATTACGATGTGGGTGCTTCTTTTTATTTGATGTGCCACCGGGTCGTTTTCTGTTCGAAGTTGGAAAGTGCGGTTGAAAAGCATAATGTTGTTTTTTGGATGTGTATCCCTAATAAGCGTATCCCTAATACGATTAAAGCTGACTATACTGGACTATAAGGCTCTAAGGCGGTGTGTGTCAAGCAGAAAGCCAGCCACTAACGAAAAACCCCTCGCT
>DCXX01000053.1:1762-8645 GCA_002329125.1 Fidelibacterota bacterium UBA2125
CCCTCGCTAAGAGGGGTCTTCCGACACTAATTTTAGACCCTTACGGGCCCATAGCTCAACGGTTAGAGCACCGCACTCATAATGCGTAGGTTCCAGGTTCGAATCCTGGTGGGCCCACTCAATTGCGTCCCTACACCCTACTCTTTTTCCTGCTGACAATAACCCTCCATTCGCAGGATCAACGTTCACTGATAGAAATATATTCTCTCAAATTTGGCATGAGCCGGAACGAAGTTTCGGCAACAGTGGCATCCATGAGCGATTCGACCGCCATAGATGTCCAACGGAAAGATTATCAAATTCTCTCCGTTAAAAGTGTGAATATCAGTGACCGTCGGCGTATAGATCAGTTAAGAATTTTTTCCGGGAAAGAAGGAGGAGTCTTTGCTATTGAGGAGGAGATTTTTCTCAAGTGGGATCACCAGCAACCGGACAATGACAATATGGAGGCACACAGAATCTCACTGGAGGAAATACTGAACCGGCTAAGAGATAGATACGGCCCTGAGAATTTGCAAGAAAAGACGGAAATTGGCGTACGGTACAGAAAAACTAATTTTGTTTCATCCTCATGGAAATTCGCCAACAACCGTTGGATTCATGTCATGTATGAACCTCAAGACTGGGAACTGTTCCCTGAGATGGTGAAAATTGTTGTTGTCTACAGAGATGCAGACCTGGACCCGAGGCCAAATTAGCCGGACAGATTACCTAACTCTTTAAGCTGCTCAAACAGGTAGATCCCTGAATCGTGGCCGTCACCCCATTTGAGCTGAAGAGCATAATGGCCCACCGGTTCCACACTCAGAAGCTTATAACCGGTTTCACTCTTCGGTTTCCCTTGTCCCATGTACAGATTGCCAAGAGCATCTGTCTCACCCTTGCATTCAGCACATGGGCAGTTATTCCTGAGCGTCTCAAATGGAATATATGACTCCTCCTCGTCCTCCCATTTAATGACCAGGAGATCGTTTACGATTTCATATTTGTCTAATGAGGCGGAGGTCACCGTTTCACTCCCTTGTTTCACGCGTTGGCAACAATTAAATTTGCATTGCTCGATAGAGACCATCCAAGAGTCAATCTTGGGTTCGTAGCTCAGTTGGTCAGAGCGCTGCGTTCACATCGCAGAGGCCGCAGGTTCAAGTCCTGCCGGACCCACACATGTTAAACGCAAAAACAAATCTGCCGCTCATTTGTCCCGTCCCATTCACTCAAGGCTGCCGAACCTTCAGGGTTCAGCCTACCTAGCATGAGAGAGCTTGGCAAAAACTTCGGTTTCCAGGCTCTCAAACAGAGATTATTTTTTTCGCACCTTTCAGGTGCGTTTTTTATTTCCAGAGGAGAAAAGTATGAATCTACTTGAACAGTTGATCAAGCTTCAGGAAATCGATACCGCCATCATGGAGATTGAGGAGCTCCAAGGTGACCTGCCCAAAAAAGTCGACGAACTGACCACTACCATGTCAGAACTGGAAGTGGCTATTACTTCGGCGGAGGCAAGACTTACTGAGGTCGAAGTTGAAATCAGAAAAATGCAGACTCTCGAACAAGAGCGAAAAGACAAGATCGCCAAGCTACAGGATCAGCTCTATCTTGTAAAAACCAACAGAGAATATGACGCTCTCATGACTGAGATCGACTTTCTTAAGGAAGAACTCGATAAGGAGGAAATGCGGGAACTGGAATTGAGTGAGGAAAAAGACCAACTCACGGAACAACTTGAAACCGATAAGTCCAAGAATGAAGAGATGTCTCAAGAGCTGGGTACTCAGAAAAAAGAACTTGAGAATCGTATTGCTGAAACTGAAGAAGAACACAGCGAACTTACTCAACTCCGGGAGAAGGTTGTCAAAAATATTGACAAACCGAACCTGGCATTATACGATCGGGTCCGCGGCGCAAGAGAAGGTTTTGCTGTGGTACCTATAGTGAATCACGCCTGTGGCGGCTGTCACTCTAGAATTCCTTCTCAGCTTGAGGCGGAAATTCGAAGCGGTGATAAAATGACACAGTGCAACAGTTGCCGGAGAATTCTCTATTGGGAAAAAGCTGAAGTTCCTTCCTAACTTTTAACAGTTATTTGATATCAGAGTCGGTCGTGTGGTTACCTTGTCCGCCTATTGGCGGATGGGGAGGAAAGTCCGAACACCGCAGGACAGGATGCCTCCTAACGGGAGGGGTTCCGGTACTTCTGTACCGGGGTACGGAAAGTGCAACAGAGAGCAGACTATCCCGTTTTCGGGATACAGGTGAAACGGTGGTGTAAAAGACCACCAGTCCCGATGGTAACATTGGGAGCTATGTAAACCCCATCCGGTGCAAGACCAAGTAGGAGAGCACGAGGTAGTCCGCCTCATTATGACTCTTGGGTTGGTCGCGAGATCCCGGCCGCGAGGCCGGGACCAGATGAATGACCACAGTCTCGATTTTTCGGGATACAGAATTCGGCTTATAGACCGGCTCTGATAAAATTTTTCCTCTACTGATTATGGCTACCTGGAAAATAAAGACTCCGGACACCTCCCTCGTTTTCCGCCTGACTGAAGAATTCAAAACATCCGAGATTATCGGTCGCGTACTGGCGAATAGAGATATTGAATCACTGGAATCATCAAGGTCATTCTTTGATCCGAAACTTTCTCAGCTCCATGATCCCTTTCTCATGAAAGATATGGATATCGCTGCCGGAATGGTGGCGGAAAAAGTAAAGAGCGGCGGCCGGATTTTCATTTTCGGCGATTATGATGTGGACGGTACCACCGGATCGTCAGCCCTCTTTCTTTTCCTCACCTCATTAGAGTGTGATGCCAAAGTGTACATCCCAGACAGGATTAAGGAGGGGTACGGTCTATCCAGAGAGGGCATCGATGTCGCCAAAGACTGGGGTGCTGACCTGCTCATCAGTTGCGACTGCGGTATCAATGCCACAGATGAAGTGACTTACGCTAACGATCAAAACCTGGAAGTGATCATCACTGATCACCACATGCCTGATGAGAATCTTCCAGAGGCTAACGCCATCCTGAATCCCAAACAGCCCGACTGTTCCTATCCTTTCAAAGGTCTTTGTGGTGGTGCAGTTGTCTTTAAACTGATCCAGGCCGTATCACTACTACTTGAGCTGGATGATGATCTAGTCCATCAATATATCGATCTCATCACCCTTGGGACAGCGGCGGATATTGTGCCACTGACGGATGAGAACAGGATCATTGTAAAGCACGGTCTTAAAAGTTTATCAAAGACAAAAAGACCCGGCCTCCGGGCACTACTGGAAGTGAGCGGTCTAGGGGAAAAGGAACTGACTGTCGGCAGACTCCTTTTCTGGGCTGCGCCAAGGATTAACGCCGCCGGGAGGCTGGGTGATGCCAACAGGGCTGTACAACTTATGACTACAGAAAACTTGCTTGAATCCCTGAAACTGGCACGGGAACTAGACGAAGAAAACCGCCAACGCCAGGATCTTCAGCAGTCCATGGTGGATGAAGCCATCATGAAGGTCAACGCCGAAGTTGACTTGGAGAAAGAGAAGGCTATTGTCCTGTGGGATGACAACTGGCATGAAGGTGTCATCGGTATTGTAGCATCCAAGATTAAAGAAACATACCACCGACCTGCTGTTATTATTTCCTTATCTAACGGCACAGGAAAAGGATCAGCCAGGAGTGTAAAGGGATTCGATCTTTATGAAAACCTGACCGAATGCAGGGAATTACTGGACGGTTATGGCGGGCACCCCATGGCCGCCGGCCTCACCCTTGACCGGAAAAATCTGGAGGATTTCCGTACACGATTTTCTAATCTTGCTTATGAAACTCTTGCGGACGATGATCTGGTAAACTCACTTGACATTGAGGGAGAAATGGACTTAAATCTTATTGACGGAAGATTTATGGATTTTCTGGAAAAGCTTGCACCTTTTGGTCCCGGAAATATGACTCCAAAATTCATTACAAGGCACGTAATTCCTGTCGGCAATCCACGACTCGTGGGGAACGGAGATCACCTCAAATTTCGGGCCAAAAAGGGTGAAACAAGTTATGACGCTATCGGATTCAACATGGGTAATCATTACGAAAAACTGATTACGGGAAAGCCCATCGACATCGCATATGTTGTGGAAAAAAATGAGTGGCAAGGAAGAACATCAATACAATTGAATATCAGGGATATCAAGTAGAGAAAACATGATTAGATCAAAAATCAGAGGCATCGGCCACGCCGTCCCCGACCGGGTGGTGACTAATGCAGATCTGGAAAAACTGATGGAAACCACCGATGAATGGATCGTAGAAAGAAGTGGTATTAAGGAACGTCACCATGTTGACAGTGACACATCTACCTCAGATCTCGGTGTGGAGGCAGCGCGAAATGCTTTAGAAATGGCAAAAGTAAAACCTGAGGATGTGGAATTGATCATTTTCTGTACTATTTCTTCAGATTACTTTTTTCCGGGTAGCGCGGTACAAATCCAGGAAAAGATGGGGATGAAAAATATAGGTGCTTTCGATCTTCGGGCAGCCTGTTCAGGGTTTGTTTACGGTCTCTCAGTGGCTGATCAGTTCGTCCGCACAGGTGCACATAAAACGGTGCTTCTCATTGGTGCTGAAGTTCAAAGTGTTGCCCTCAATTTCGATACAGAGCACAGGGATATGGCAGTCCTTTTCGGCGACGGAGCCGGTGCTGCAGTTCTCCAGCCAAGTGATGATGAGAGCGGTGTTCTTTCTACACATCTTCATTCTGATGGAAAGCATCTTCAAGACCTCTGGCTTCCTGCCCCAGGAAGTAAATACAGGCCGTTTATGAGCAAAAAGCTAATCGATGACGGTTTGCACACACCTTTTATGAATGGGCGCGAAGTTTTCAGAAATGCTGTCACCCGGTTTCCCGAGGTCATTCAGGAGGCATTGGATCATAACAGCCTATCCTTGGAGGATGTGACACTCATAATTCCCCATCAGGCCAACCTGCGGATAAGCCAGGCAGTTGCAAAACGGATAGGAGTCGGTATGGACAAGGTTTACAGCAACATTCAAAAGTTAGGCAATACTACAGCCGCCTCTATTCCCATCGCCATGTCAGAAGCATTTTCTGAAGGTAGATTCGGCTCCGGTGACAACATTATTCTCGCTGCATTTGGTGCCGGATTCACTTGGGGCTCAGCGGCTATTCGTTGGTAACAGAAGCGCAACAGCAATTATTCAACTATCATATAAGACCCTCGATTTATCATGATTGATTTTTTCCTTTCTGAAGAGCAGAAGATGCTCCGCGACATGGTTCGCGATTTCACAGCCAATGAGATTGCCCCTATTGCAGCCAAATTGGACGAGAAGGGAGAGTTTCCTGCTGATATTATCGCAAAAATGGGAAAGCTGGGTCTCATGGGTGTTCCATTCCCGGAAGAGTATGGCGGCGCCGGTATGGACTATGTGAGTTACGCAACTGCCGTCTATGAAATTGCTAGAGTGTGTGCCTCAACTGCTATTACCATGGCTGCACACACATCCCTCGGAATGACACCCATATACCTTGTTGGCAGTGAAAAGCAAAAACGGAAATACATACCTCCCCTCGCTTCCGGGGAAATGATCGGCGCATTCGGCCTGACCGAAGCAAGCGCAGGTAGCGACGCAGCCGCTACCAAGACAACTGCCGTTAAGAAAGGCGATGAATGGATCATCAACGGAAGCAAAGTTTTCACCACAAATGCCGGCGAGGCTGGTGTCATTTCAATTACTGCAAAAGTGATTGAGGATGATGAAGAAAAAGGGATTGGCGCTTTTATCATCGAGACTGACAACCCGGGCCTGCGAATCGGGCCGAAGGAAAAGAAGATGGGATGGAACGCCTCCGACACGCGGCAAATTTTCTTCGAAGACCTCCAAGTCTCTGATGAACAGCGCCTTGGCGAGCCGGTAGACGGTTTCAGAACATTCCTGAAGGCACTTGTGGGCGGCCGGATTTCTGTGGGTGCTCTCTCCTGCGGTACGGCAGAAGGAGCATACTCAGCCGCCCTCAACTATTCCCATGAGAGAGAAGCCTTTGGAAAACCGATCCACAAGTTTCAATCTGTTGGGTTCAAATTAGCCGATATGGCCACTGAGATTGAAGCATCAAAGTTGCTTGTTTACCAGGCGGCAAAGAAGTATGATGAAGGACATAATGTTGTTAAGGAAGCCGCTATGGCAAAACTGTTTGCCTCCGAAACAGCTATGAAAACAACCACAGAAGCAATCCAGGTTTTCGGCGGCTACGGATATATAAAAGAATATCCTGCCGAGCGATTTTTTCGGGACGCAAAGGTGTTAACCATCGGCGAAGGAACAAGTGAGATACAGAAAATTATTATTCTGCGGGAAATCTTGAAATCACTTGATAACGCTATTTCTGTTTAATTTTAAGCTCCTATGTCTCCTCTACGAAAAAAACAAAAAGCAAAACTGTCCAGGGACGAAAAAAGATACGCTATAAATCGCGTCTTGATCTTGGGAGGCCTTGTTGTGGCTATCTCCTTCTTCTTCCCTGGCAGCAAAGCCTTGGAATACAATTATGAACTGGGTGACGTGACCCGGGAGGAGATTGTTGCTGAATTCAATTTCCCCATCCTTAAACAGGAACAACAACTGGAAAATGACCTTGCGGAAGCCATCAAAACAGAATCGTTCCGGTTCGAGCGGCGACAGGAAATTGTGGAAACTCAGTCAACAGAAATTGAGCAGTTCATGGTTGCTATAACTGATTTGTCTAAAGCGAGATCATCCTATCAGAAAACACTTACCCTTCTTTGGGAGAAACGGTATGGCGAGGAGGAAGAAAAAATTAAAACCCGAGCTGTCACTGACAGTGCCACCCTTTCCACCTTGGAGGAACAATCCGC
>DCXX01000053.1:9037-15073 GCA_002329125.1 Fidelibacterota bacterium UBA2125
GAATGGAAAAGAGATCAACCTCGATTCGCTCACAATTGCGACATTAAATATCGCCAGGAATCGATGGGCTGTAGGAATATTTGATATACCGAAAGATGAGATAGAAAGCAACGAAATTGCTGTTGCATCAAAAGATATTTCTGAAATCATGGACAAGTCAGATTTCAATGATTTAGAAGAAGCTTGGACGGAAGCAAAAAAAGAGGTGACCGACGCCTTTCCTGAGGATGAGTTGCTCCGGAATATCGGCTACAGGATCATTGTTGAGTTCATGAAACCAAACGTGATCTTCGATAGGGAATTGACTGAGCAGCGGCAGAGTATTGCTACGGCAAGAGTGCCCCGTTATCAGGGGATCATCATGGAATTTGAGCGAATCGTTGACGCCAATACTCGTGTCAATTCTGAAACACTGTTAAAATTGCAATCTTATCAACACTCCATTGAACAACAGGAGCGGTCTGAAAGAGGCCTGGCTGCTGTGCTTCCGTGGCTCGGCCGACTCGTTCTTGTGGCTGTCATTCTTTCCCTCTTTTTTGCTTCCATGAGAACATACCGACCCGATCTCTTTTATAAGAATAATATCCTTCTCCTGCTCGGCACTCTCTTTTTGCTCATTGTGGCGTTGTCTTATCTGTTCGTCCTCACATTCGATTTTTCTGAATATCTCATCCCGTTTACAGTGGGTGCTATGGTGCTGACAGTCCTGTTCGACGGTAGGCTGGCCATGACTGCTTCTGTGGCGCTGGCGGTACTTGTATCATTCATCATTGGCGGCAAGCTTGACTTTGCTATCATTGCACTCTTTACCAGTATGGCAGCCATCTATGCTGTGAGGCAGTTGAGGACAAGATCTCAGCTGTTTACAGCCATTCTATTCATTGTTATTAGCGGCGCTGTCACCCTCACGGCCATTGGTATAATCAAACGTCTCCACTGGACAGACATCGGAAACAATCTGCTCTACATGACTATCAGCGGCGTACTGGCGCCTTTCATTACATACGGTATCAGCGCACTTTTTGAAGTGATTTTCAGAGTCACTTCCGATCTGACACTCCTGGAACTAACTGACTTTAACCATCCCCTGCTCAAAAGACTTTCCCAGGAAGCTAACGGTACCTTTAATCATAGTGTTGTGGTGGGTAATCTGGCCGAATCGTGCGCAAATGCTGTGGGAGGCAACCCTCTGCTCTCTCGAGTGGGGGCTTACTATCACGATATCGGCAAACTGACGCGGCCTGAATACTTCATTGAAAACCAGTTTGGTGGCGAAAATCCCCACGATACACTCGCACCTTCTCTTTCATCCAAGATTATTGTGGGCCATGTGAAAGACGGAATTAAACTTACCAGAGAGTACCATCTGCCACCAGCAGTAGCCGATTTTATTCCCATGCACCACGGTACATCACGTATTGATTACTTCTATAACAGAGCCCTGGATCAACAAAGCGAAGAAACAGGATCATTGAGCGAGGAAGATTTCAGATATCCTGGCCCAAAACCCAATACCAAAGAGACAGGGCTCCTAATGATTTGCGAAGCTGTAGAAGCGGCGGTCAGGTCTCTAAAAAATCCAACCCTCAATAAAATTGAATCCATGGCGGACAAGATCATTGAAAAGAAATTGAAAGAGGAGCAACTGGATGAATGTCCCCTAACAATGCGTGATCTGAACAAGATTAAAGGTGAGGTAAATGGCCGATATGGTATGATGCCTGTTCTCCGCGGTATTTACCACCTGAGGATCGAATATCCAGACCAGGAGGAAGAACTTCAGGAAAAAAACGTAGAAAACGTCTCTGAATGATTATTGTAGATGTTGAAGTGGTCGATGATAAATATGAGATCGACCCTGATGCTGTAAAATCTCTCGCTCAAAACATACTCTCTCACGGGGGTCAGTCAGATGGACAATTAACTGTCATCTTTACCCATGACGAGCTGCTGAGAGAGTTAAAGAATCATTATTTCAAACAAGACGTTTACACAGACGTTATCGCCTTTCGGCTGGATGAGAATGACGAACTGTTTGAAGGAGAAGTATACATTTCACCAAAACGGGCTGGTGAGAATAGCACCAAATTCAACGAACCGCTGGAGCGGGAGCTTGCGAGGCTTGTCTGTCACGGCTGCCTTCATCTCTTAGGCCATAAAGATAAAACTGAAAAACAAAAAATCTCTATGAAGAAAGAAGAAGATCTTTTGCTTAAGAAATTTGCTCCCAAACAAATCCTGATACATTGATCCTTAGCAAAATTGTCCTTTTTCTGATACTCCTAGTCCTGTCGGCACTCTTTTCAGGAGCAGAAGCGGCCTACTTTACTCTGAAAAATACCAGCCTTTCAGATCGGAAAACACTGATTCTTCTGGAGAACCCCAGACGTCTCCTAATTACGCTCCTTACCGGCAACACTATCGTTAATACAGCTATGGCAATACTTGCAGCACTCATCACTGCCGATATTGCAGTCGAGCTTAATCTAAACGTGGCACTTCTTATGGTTGTGGAAACAGTAGTTATCACAGTCACCATTGTGTTACTCAGTGAGATTACACCAAAAATAATGGCTATTCGGAATTCCGAACAGTTCGCCAAGACAGTTTCACTGCCTATCCGGATATTTTCACACATTCTATATCCCATAGCAATTCCACTTTACGGCTTTACTCATCTCCTTTCAAAAATCGTGCCTTTCAAAAGCGAATCCCTTTTCGACTCGGAAGATGAACTTATGACACTGGCTGACATGGGTGCCGAGAGCGGCTCAATTGAACCCGAAGAAAGCAAAATGATCAAGTCTGTATTTGACTACGGGGATACTGCCGTTCGGGAAATCATGGTACCGAGAATCGATATGGTAGGCATTGACCGCGAAAGCAATCTTAAAGAAGCCATCAAAACCATCAAAGAATCGAAGTTTTCCAAGTTTCCAGTGTACAACGGCAATCTAGATTCCATCGAGGGGATTCTATATGCCAAAGATGTTCTTCCGCAAATGAACGGCTCCAACGAAAATCCAGACATAATATCACTCTGTCGGGAACCGTACTTCGTACCGGAGTCAAAACAAATCGATTCTCTCCTGAAGGATTTTCAGCGGCGGCGGGACAATATTGCTATTGTTGTTGACGAGTACGGCGGAACAGCAGGATTGGTGACCGTGGAGGATATTGTGGAAGAAGTCGTAGGCGAGATCCATGATGAGTTCGATGAGAAAACGCCCATGATAGTCTCTACGGGAAATGACAACTGGCTTGTGGATGCTCGGATTCCCATCAATGATCTGGAGGATGAACTTCCCATCTCTTTTGAGGAAGAGCGTGAATTCGACACGTTGGGCGGATTTTTTTTCTCTCAGTTCGGAGACATTCCACTGGTAGGTACATCCATTACACACAACGCCTTTAGATTCGAGGTTCGGACCATGGAAGGTAATAGGATTCTGAAGATCGAGATTGCAAAAGAGGAGACACCGGATGAATAACGGTGAGCGATTTGAAAAACTCGTGGGAATTGTGAGAAGACTCCGTAGCGATGAAGGATGCCCATGGGACAGGGAACAGACACACGATTCCCTACTGCCTCATTTTCTAGAAGAAGCCTATGAGGTGATGGAAGCAGTAGACAGTGAAAACTGGAAAGCCCTCTCTGAAGAACTTGGTGACGTTCTCCTTCACGTCCTGTTTCAATCTGACATTGCCGAACAGGAAAGTGAATTCAAGCTCCAAGACGTGATTGATCAGATCAATGATAAACTGGTACGGAGACACCCTCACGTATTTGGTAACAAGAAAGCGGAAGGTGCTTTCCACGCTAAGCAAAACTGGGAAGCAGCCAAACAGGCTGAGAAGAAAAGAGATTCAAGGTTGGATGGGGTCCCTGTTACACTCCCCGCCCTCATCAGAGCTCAGCGATTGCAGCAAAAGGCCGCCTATGTTGGTTTCGATTGGGAAGAGACGGACCAGGTGTGGAACAAAGTTAACGAAGAAATGGAAGAGCTGAAAAATGCTGAGTCAGCCGGAATAAAAAAACTCATGGAGGAAGAAGTGGGTGATCTCTTTTTTGCCCTTGTCAACCTGTGTCGATTTCTAGATATATCAGCAGAAGATGCTCTGAGAAAGGGAAATCAGAAATTCACCAGACGGTTTCAGGCAGTGGAGAAAGAGTTGAAACGACGAGGAAAAAAACTGGAAGAAGCTAATTTAACAGAGATGGATGAGATCTGGAACAGTCAGAAAAAGAGTGTTTAGCGCCTACCCTTCAACAATCTTGATATAAACTTTTCTTGTCCGGGGTCCGTCGAAGTCGCAAAGAAAAATTCCTTGCCATGTCCCTAGAACAAGTTTTCCGTTTTCAATAATAATATTTTCAGATGAACCGATCATACTGGTTTTGATATGGCTGTCGGAATTCCCCTCATAATGTCGGAAAGCGCCCTCTTGTGGAACCAACTTAGTAAGGTGCATTTTGATATCACGCGCCACATCAGGATCGGCACTCTCGTTAATAGTAACACCACAAGTGGTGTGAGGCACATAAATGGTAACGGTTCCGGTACCGACACTGCTTTTTGACACCTCATGTGCTACTTGAGACGTGATATCAACCAGATCCACACGTTCACTTGTGCTTACAGAAAGAGTTTCCATGATTCAATCTGAAATGTAGATAAACAAAAAGTTATTCGCTTCTAACCAAGCCCTACATCAAGGGCCATCATGATGGCAAAACCCGCCATTAAACCAATGGTTGATAAGTCCGTATTGCCTTCGTATTGGGATTCTGGAATCACCTCTTCCACAACAACAAATATCATGGCACCGGCAGCGAAGGCCAAGGCATAAGGCAAAATAGCCTGGGCTGTCAAAACAATGACTGCTCCTATAACAGCCGCAATTGGTTCGACTACAGCAGAAAGCTGTCCATACCAAAAACTCTTTAGCCGCGAAACTCCTATCCGTCTTAAAGGCATAGCTACTGCAAACCCTTCAGGAAAATTCTGGATACCAATTCCCATGGTAAGAGCTATGGCACCCGCTAGGGATGCGGAAGGAATATCAGCCCCTAGAGCACCGAAAGCAACTCCCACAGCTAGCCCTTCGGGGGCGTTGTGGAGTGTTATCGCCATAACAGTTAGGGTAGTTCGATGCCAAGTGGTTTCCATACCCTCAGCTGCATCTTGAGGATAACCAATATGTAGATGGGGCAAAATTTTATCCAAGGCAAACAAAACTCCCCCTCCAATCATGAAACCGATAGCTGGCGCTATCCAAGGGCTTGAACCCATGGCTTCGGACATTTCAATAGCTGGTGCCAAAAGGGACCAGAAACTTGCAGCAATCATGACACCACCTGTAAACCCTAACATTAAATCCATGACTTTTCGATTTGCCTCTTTAAAAAAGAAAACTGCCGCGGCTCCCAGTGCGGTCAAACCCCAGGTAAACAGACCTCCAAATAATGCCTGCATAACGGGTTCTAGACTTTTAAACCATTCCACGACAGTTAATTCTCAGAGATTGATCCTGATATTATTTTGTCCTAAGGCGAGAACTGTAAGCTACCATCGCCTCAACACCATCCTGGAGAGGTCCAACCTAGCAATAAGAAACCACCTGATGATCACTCATATATGTCAGCAGTTAATGATGGTAATTCCACCATTGAATATAAGGTGGACGTACTTACAATTTGTCGGCGTTTTCACTCAGGTATGCAGCAACACCTTCAGCTGTATTCACCATACCATCTTCACCTTTTTGCCAACCGGCCGCACATACCTGTCCGTTCGCTTCGAAAAACTGAAGTGCCTCAACAATCCGAACAACTTCATCCATATTGCGGCCCAAGGGTTCATCATTGACGATTTGATGCCGGACGATTCCATTTTGATCAATCACAAAAGTGGCACGCATAGCTACCCCTGCAGGATAATAGGAATCACCACCATCTGATTGAATTCCGTAAGAGTGGGCAATAGAATGATCCATATCAGCCGCCAGGGCATATTTTAATTGTCCTACACCACC
>DCXX01000021.1 GCA_002329125.1 Fidelibacterota bacterium UBA2125
TGCGTGGTAATGCCGTAGCGTTACCCCGGTTTATCCATCATAATTTTGTTTAGAGAAAAATGAGGAAATAATGCAACAAGAGTGGAACGAAAGAAGAGACAGAACCGACAGGCGTTATTCCAATGACCGCCGTGATGGAATTGATCGTCGTTTAGGGGAAGATCGTCGTAAAACAAATATACCGGTAGAAATAGATAATCGTAAAAGTTCGGACCGCCGGAAAGGTACAACCAGAAGAAAGGGTACAGACCAACGTGGGGGCCTGGACAGGCGTTTATTAGTTCCACGCAATGACAAAAAAATAGGCAAAGTGATTCTTGGTGGAATCATTATGGCCGCTCTTGCGCTAAGCTTCCTTTATTACGAAAAAGATATCGCCACAGAAGCTCTTTCTGGAACAATTGCAGGAATGGAAACACAACAATTGAATATTCTGGGTGGCAAAAATACAAATCTCAAAGAATTGCTTTCCGAAGGCCCGGTTTTATTGGATTTTTGGGCTACATGGTGTGGGCCATGCCTCAAAGAGATGGTGCACCTACAAAGGTTCCATGAAAAATATGAGGGCTATGGCCTTACCATTCTCACCGTCAATCAGGATTCTCCAAAAAGTATCTCTAAAGTAAGGTCTGTTTTAAAATCGAAAAAATTTTCCTTTATGGTTGCCCTGGATCCCAACGGCAAAATTGCCAAAAGGCTGAATGCCCAACTGATGCCTACAACAATCCTTCTTGATATGGATGGTGTAATCCGCTGGATGCATCAGGGCTACCTTCCCGGAGACGAAATTGAGATCGAATCCAGAATCCAGGCCCTAATTGGATATCAAGAACCGACGCCCATTACATCTTAATCCAGTTAATTTGATGCCGCTCCTTTTAGCTTCAGGTTTTTTGACCTCTTTTCTTCCTGGTCAAGCTTCTATTTCTGGTAGCATCACATCCAAATATGCTGATAGCGCCAATGATTTCAATTTTTCAGAGCACCTTTTGGAAGGTAGAATAAATATGGGCCAATGGTCAGCCTGGACTCAACTTGAGTTCAGCGATCCACCTGAGCTTGGTGTCAACTATAGTGGCCTTAGAAAATTTCGCCTGGAATATTTTCACAATAACCTCAGTCTTGAATTTGGTGATGTTTACACTATATGGGGGCGTGGCTTACTCCTTAACCAGATTGACGATCAGGCAATAGACCTGGATACAGGCGTACGAGGTC
Organism: Fidelibacterota bacterium UBA2125; assembly: GCA_002329125.1. Classification (GTDB taxonomy): domain Bacteria; phylum Fidelibacterota; class Marinisomatia; order Marinisomatales; family S15-B10; genus UBA2125. The sequence continues at coordinate 1,219 of DCXX01000021.1, forward strand.
TCCACATAAACTATATGCATGATATATTCAACTTGAATGTCTTAGCTGGAAAACTGAATAGTTGGAAAAGCTCTACCATGGTTGATGATTTTAGTGATCGCATTCCAAACTATGAAACTGATCACCTTCTTTCCGGTGCTAACCTGGAATCAGAAAGGTTCGGCCCAAGACTGGGTATATCCTATCTTGAATCAAGGGAAGATCATTACATCCCTTACAACAGGTCAGGCAACCCGGTCAATTTGGACTTGAGACACCGATATGCCGGTACCTACGCCGAATACAGCCATGATCTTTTTGACGCTTTTATCGAGGCCGTATACAGGAGTTCGGCGGATATGGGGCCAGGGACATATCTCTCAGATGGAAAAGGTGTTTATGCCGGTATTGGAACATACCTGGGAGAATGGTCAGCGGTCATTGATTACAAGAATTACGATTTCAAGCGTCTTCCCCCGGATAAGAATTTTGATTTTGTAAACAACTATGATATTTCCATGGATTTCCAGCGTCCCCCTACCGGTGTATATGAGCACACATCACGTCTCATTGGCAGGATAATCCATGAACTGGACCTGAATGATGAGGTGGGCACCCAGATCTACATTACAGGCCCTGTAAAGGATTGGTTCAACCTTTCATTAAACCATTCCAGAGCAAGCCGTCACGATATCCTTTCCATGAATGAGGATTTCAAATGGAATCCTCAAACAGATAATCGATCTTTCTCAAGTGATTCACCGTTTGCTGATAATTTCACAGATACCTTCGTTCAGATAGAAGGCGCACTTTTCAGCGATAAGCTACAGTTCAAACTGGGGTTGGATCAGCTTGAAGATGTCCGATCAATAATTACAAACTTTACCATACCCGGTTTTACAACAAAGTCATATGAATATGTCTCAGCCCAAACCTTCCCACTTGACATAAATCTGCATCTCCCCTCCCGTTTCAGCCTACAGCTTAAAACTGAATATCAGGCCATAAAAAAGGGTTATATGAATGACTTTGGTGAAGGGTGGGAATCCCGATCTCTCTATCCTGTGGACACCAAATATAATACCATTGTTTCCCTTGGTGTTGCCCATTCTCCCAAATGGTCTATCGCTTTTTCTCTAGATCGGACCTCACAGGAATGGGACAAAGAGAATTGGGTATGGGAGCCGAAAGAGTGGAGATCTATAGAGATTCTATACAATTTGAACGAGAGTACACGGTTATCACTCATGAGTGGATCTCAGCAAGGAGGCCTTTTGTGTAGTAACGGAGTTTGCAGATATGTTCAAGATTTTGATGACGGTTATAAGGTCAATGTTAGCTGGGTTTTCTAAATATTGCATCCATTGAAAAAAATCATAATCACATAGATTGGGCTGTATTGATAAAATTATTATCAACTGAGGAATCATGAGAAATACATCAAAATACCTTCTCCTCTCACTTGTCATTCTTCTCCCCTTTTCCAGTCAGGCCGCCAAAAAGGCCGCTGTACTGGAAAAACTTACATCCTTCTACTGAGGCTACTGTAAAGTAGCCGGGAGTCTCCTGGAAGAGTGGGCAGATCCAAATTTCGTTGCTGAAACTGGTACACATGTTTATGGTGATGGAGGCAATGGAATACGTGGCGGCAACAGGATGGGATATGTAGGTGATGATGTAATGAAGAACTGGATTCAGATTAATTATCATACCGGGAGTGGCTCGTTTGCTGATGCAATGGCAGGAGCCTGGCAAGTTCATCAAGACAACTGCACAAATCCTCCCGTTAATGACCGCTGGTACAACGATCAAACTGAACCATATCTTCAATGGTTTGGTGGTATACCGGCTTGGAAAACAAATGGTGAGAGCCCGAATGATGAGATGTCTGAACTCAACAATGACTTTCTAAATACAGGAGTAGCAGCTGATGATTTTGATCAAGGTTACTATAGTCTCGTAACTATAGCAAAACGCCACCAAGCTGAGGAAACACCCATCACCATGTCACTGGATGGCACATCGTTTGTTGACAAAACCGCATCTGTAAAACTGAGCGTAACCAGCACAGATGATCTTTCGGCGAAAAATCTGCGCCTTTATGTGGGCGTAACGATGGATTCCGTTGAGTATCAATACGGACAGTATTTGGACTGGAGAGTATGGAATCACCACAACAATATCTTCATCGGCTGGATTGGAGATAAAACTTCTGATTGTAATGCAGGTTGCGAAAACGGGCAGGAAATCACTTTGGCAAAAGATACCCCCGTTGATCGTACCTATTCCTGGACCTTAGAGGACGCTCCCTCTGAATTGGCCTGGGATCCAAAAAACATGGTTATTTTTGCCTTTATTCAAGATTTTACGGCTCTCGATGCAGGTCTAACAAATGAACCCTCAATCCTTCAGGCCGTAAAAATGGTAAGAAGAGATGCAGGAATAGATAAGTCGGCACCGGCCTTAACGTTCAATCCTGCCAATAATGAATTTGGCGTTGCTGTGGACAGTGATATTACAATTACCTTTGACGAAAAGATCCGTAACGAGGATGACTCTGCTTTGGATAACACCAATGTGGTCGGCCTTATCACGCTGAAGAAAAATGATGCTACCGGGGACGACATTGCCTTCGATGCATCCATCAACAGCGACAATACTCTTATTACCATCAATCCCACCAATGATTTTAGTGCTGAGCTGAGAGTCTATGTTGCCATAGGCGCCACAGTGGAGGATAAGGCTGATAATACCATCCAACCAGTAAATATTACATTTACCACGGTGGACAACACGGCTCCTACAGCTACCATCGATCCGGCGAATGCCGCAACAGGGATCGCGCCCAGTTCTAACATAACGATCTCTTTGAGTGAACCTGGGCGAAAAACAGATGACTCAGCTCTTGATAGTTCAGTAGTTACCTTGAAAAAAACCGATACCAGTGGTGACGCCATCGCTTTCACAACTTCTGTCGATGCCGCCCAAAAGGTTATTACAGTAACACCCAGCAGCGGTCTTGGGAGCTCACAAACAGTTTATGTCTGTGTCAATGGGGTTGAAGACAATTCAAGCAACGCTCTTGCCGAAACCTGCGCCACATTTACAACAGCCGATGCCGACGCCCCCACTGTGAACATGAATCCAAACGATGGAGCCACAGATGTGGCAGTGGACACCAAGGTCACACTCACCTTCAGTGAATCCGTTCGAAACTTGGATGACAGTGCATTGGACGACACCAATGTGGACGCTCGTATCACATTTAAATATGAAGATGCCAATGGTTCTGACATCCCCTTTGACGCCACCATAGACTCCGATAAGAAGACCGTAACTCTTGCCCCTGTTAGCAACCTTGATAATGAAAAGAAGGTCTATGTAGCCATAGGCGCCACGGTGGAAGACGCCTCAGACAATGCAGTCTCGACAACCAGTGCCACATTCACAACTGTCGCAGCTGGGAGCACTCCTGTTATCTCAGCCGTAAAAGATACTTCGTTTTCTGAAGACAGGTACGGTACTGTAAATGTCATCGTTACGGACAGTAATGGTGACAAGATAACATTTTCAGTCTCTACCGATACATCCGCTGTTAAAGCCACCGTGAAAGAGAGTAATTCCATATCCGCCACACAGTGGCTTGCAAAAATTGAGCTCAAACCTGAAAATAACTGGAACGGAGAATCCTTGATTACCGTTTACGCTGATGATGGAACCCTAAAGGTTAGTAGCAACTTCAAGTTAACAGTAAATGCTGTAGATGATGCACCATCATTATTCGAACTCAAAGACCCGATGGATTACGCTTTAATAAAGATTACAGATCAAACATACAACGACACTCTGGTCTTCAAATGGGAGGCTTCCACAGATGCTGAAGGTGATACCATCACTTATAAGTTCAGTGGACGTTGGGGCCTATCTGCTTTGGAGGTTTCTTCTGTAAAAAATGCAACAGAGACCAAAATAGCGTATGCTGATATTTATGCTTCAATGGATCAGAGCGCTCTTAGCCATTGGACTGATGAATCGGAAATTACAGGAGAATGGGGTATATCAGCCTGTGCAGGTATGTACTGCGTACCACCATCCAATGGACCTTTCACAATGACAATAAAAGAAAATGTTCTTTCGTTAAATGGTGACAAACAGTTACCTACTGCTTTTAATCTCCTGCAAAACTACCCTAACCCTTTCAACCCAGTTACTTCAATCAATTACCAGCTGGCTAGTGATGCTCGTGTAACATTGACCGTGTATGACATTATGGGCCAAAAAATCCGTACTGTTGTCAATGAAGACCAATCTGCGGGTTTTCGTTCAATTGTTTGGAATGGAAAAGATAATTACAACAATTCTGTGAGTTCAGGAGTGTATTTTTATCGGCTTCATGCAGGTAATTATATCCAAACGCGAAAAATGATCCTCATGCGATAAACCTTGAAACTTTTATGAAAGTGAAATCCTTAATCTCAAAAAGTCAATTCTCTTCATCTCTCCTAGCACTGGTTATGTTAGCCTCAACTCTTGATGGAGCTGTAAAGAAAAATGTTCTCGGTGAACTGTTAACGGCCAGCAACTGTTCCGGCTGCCCTATTGCCAACCGGGCGCTGGACCATTATCTTGATCCTACACATAGTGACTACGTTGGGGATGAGTTGGCTGAAGACTGGATACTGATTCGTTTTCACTCCGGGGATATTAATTGGGGAGATCCTATGTACCATGCCATCGGTCCACCCGATTATGCTTCAAAGTGCGATGAAGATCCTTCATGCTATCGATTTGGAGTAGCTGGTACTCAAAGCAGTGGTGACCCTTACAGCCCAGACTATCTACCCACCCTTTATATTAATGGCGCGATCTCCCCAACTACTGATGCTTTCAAGACAGACGCTACAGCCGTACATGCCTCGGAAACTTCCGTTACCATGTCCCTGGAGGGGACGACCTTCGACAGCCTAACTGCTAATATAAAACTTTCCATTTCCAGCGATGAGGATCTTTCCGGTCAAGATTTGAGGCTTTTCGTGGCCGTCACTATGGACTCAATAGGATATAATGGCGACAACGGTGAAACTGAACATCATGATGTGTTTCTGGGATGGGTGAACAGTTACTTTAGTGGTGATACGCTGGTTCTGGCAAAAAATGATACTGTTAATAAAACTTACAAATGGACTCTAAGGGTTGATTATCCAAAAAACAGCCATTATCCAAAAAATGATTCTGAAATGGAGAAAATCACCTGGGATAAAAAAAACATGACAGTTGTGGCTTTTGTGCAAAAAAAATCGGATAATGAGATTATCCAAGCCACCCAGATTGCGCGTAAAGATGCTGGATCAGCAAGCGTTTCCCATGAAGAACTTCAACCCTCAGGATTTTCTTTAATGCAAAATTACCCCAACCCTTTCAACAGCGGCACAACCATAAGCTACACTTTACCGGAGAAAAGTGATGTTCAAATCATTATCTATTCTCTATTGGGGCAGCCAGTAAGGACACTAGTGAATAGCAATACTCATAGCGGATTCCATACTGTGAATTGGGATGGCAAAGATAATAGCGGAGATACTGTCAGCGGGGGAATTTATCTTTACCGGATTCGGACAGCGAACTTCACAGCCGTCCGAAAAATGCTCCTTTTAAAATAACGTTCATTTAAAGGCTTTAGCCTTTCATTTCACGGTCGAGCATATGGATCTGCCACAGATCCTGGCTGGACTGATGCAAAAAGGGCGAAAGAGCCAACATTCCAGATTTTCCTATATTCTTCTCGAGATAGTGAAGTTCATTGAACTTGTCCTGGATATCCGGGTCCGGCTCTGAATCCATTCCAGCTTCATGCATCATCAATACTCCTTTTGCCCGCATGGAAAGTTCCAAATGAATCCTTAACAGGCAGATCATATCAAAAACAACTTCCCCTGGAAAACGACCTTTTACAGATTCAAGATACTGTCCAACGTTGGTATCGCTCACATGACCCTTGTTTACCATATCCAGCAAATCCTGATCAGTGTCAAAACCGACTCCCAGCCAGTTCTGCAGGAATGCTTCACTACGTTTAAAAATTACCATAAGCGCCAGAGGCAAGGTCACCATGGTAATTACAGTAAGCAAAATGGGGTTAAAAAAGAAATGGTTGTAAAAAGAGTGAAAAACAGATGCAGCCAGAAATCCCGGAATGAAGCCGCCCCACTCACCCCAAATCTTCCTGTCCAGCATTGTTTTTGAAATAATGCCGAAAAGTGTGGTAGTTCCGCCATGCATTATGGCTGTTCCAAAACCACGGATAACAAAAATTCCCAGATTAGTATCCTGGTCCAAAACTGTTACATAATAAAGGTTCTCCACAATCGCGAAACCGGCACCCAGTGCAAAGCCATAAATGGCCGCATCAACGTTAAAACCGATCTTGCTGGTCCGGATAAAATAAACGAGGATAGCTCCCTTAAAAAATTCTTCAACCAGGGGCGCGCCATAACGGGAATATGTTGTCCAGTCTAAACCACTGTTCTCAACAATGGGGGTATTGACGAAATAGGATACAATTGCTGAAAGCGCCCCGATTACAATAGCAATTACAACCGCTTTAATTCCCAGAAGTTTGTAGCTGTCCATGAGAATAAATACCAATAGAAGTGCCATCGAAGGCAATAGAGAGACAGCAATCTCTATGATCAGATTCAAAAGAATTAATCCAGTATCTGCAGAGAAATCATCAATTCATCAAATGTTCTTCCAGTTAACTTGTCTTTTGCTTTCGCAAATCCAACAGAAAAAGTTGATTTTAGGTGAGAGAAAAGTACCATCCGGATATCGAATTGAACCCCAAGATTTGAAAAACTTTGCCTGTGATCTTCACTGTCAAAATTCGTAACAATCCCTGATGTGAAAACAGAAGTCCGGGCCCAGTTAAAAAAGAACATGGGTGAACCCAGTCGACGGAACCTTAACGGGGGGAGGATCCATTCTCCCATGACCCGTGCAAAGTTGGTACCCCCAATATGGTTTAGATCTACACCGGGAAAACTGTAGTAATCTCTAAAACGCTGAACTCCACGAAAATCAAACCAGTTGTTCCCAAATCCACCAAAATAAAAATTAGCAAAATTGGCCTGGGGATCATCCCTGTCAGAAAAAGAATTACCGATAGAGGTTCTCAGCCATAAAGGGGCGTGTTTTATAAACATAATCCCAGTATGAAGATTGGCATGTGCCCTGGGAAAAAACTGTCCATTTACAAGGTTAGCAGTTGCCCCGGCATCCCAGCGGTACCCCTGCTCTTCATCTACAGCACCTAGAGATTTTCTCGTTTTGCTATCCGACAGGCTGATACTTCCATTATAAAACCTGTCAAATGTGGCATCTATATTCTGATAATTGGGCAATCTTTCAAGGCCCCAGTATCCGCTAAGACTGAGATCCAGACTAATCGGCTTTTCGCGGCTGATCTGTTTACCAAACGATAATTTTAATGAATTGCCTTTCCTGCTCCGTTTTGTTGGTCCAAAAAGATCATAGAAGTCTGAGGAATTCATTCCAGCACTCAACTTCCATTCAAAATAGCGAAAATTAAAATTGAGATGGTACCGCTCATCAGATGGTACTGCATTGTCCGGAGTTACTGTAGCCGTTAGATCGGCACCCGCTAACCCCAGCTTCGAAAGAAAGTTAACTCGTATGCCAGGCGTGGCTTGATCTTTATATGCTTGTAAAACAGGATAAAATGAGGATATTCCCAGATTTCCTAAAGGACTGTATGTACCGTCATAGGAAACAAGACCCTCTTCACTTCGGTCGGGAGCGCTGGTTTCCCACTCCAGAAGCTCCGGATACTTCTCAGCAATCTCATAACCGAGGTAGTTCACGGCACTCACATCATTGATAGTGGAATCAGCAATAAGCACCGGCTGAAAACCGTCTCCGGTATACATCATGACCGCAACAGAATCCTCCGAAACTGAAACAGGCCTAAAGAAACCTGTTTCACTGTTACTGATCACCTCCATTGAGTCTAGTTCAGTATCATAGCGAAAAATGTTCGACACACCCGTATAGAAAGTTGAACCGTAGAGATAACGACCATCCGGTGAAAAAACAAAATTAGCCGGAGACGAGATATCACTTGACCAAAGAGTATCCGGCTGAACCTGACCGGCCATTAAGGAGTCAATTTCATATCGTACTAGAAACTGTTGTCCCCAAGCATCTACATAGGCGCCTGACAAATAACTACCATCAGGGGAAATATCCAGGTCATACAGATCGTGTCCAAAATCAAAAACATGTACTGACCTGTAATCTTCGTAAGGAGGTTCTAAACGGATAAGAGAAGAATAACCATCTGAATGGCGCATACCCCATAGGGATTCGTCTTCAGAATTAAATGCTAAATCACCCGCCCGAATATCATCTACCAGTCGTCTGGAAAGACCACTGTTCAGATCTAGAACATTCAAGTCACGCCAGTGGTTATTGTCACTGGTATAAAATAGTCTCCGGGAATCGTTGTCGTAAGCTGAATGAAAAACAGTGAACAACGTGGGTCCTTCTATATCATGGATCTCACTGATAGATCCATCGGACAAGTTTATGGATGCTACATGGGCCACTTTCCCGGGATATCTAACACCGGCAATGAGTTGGTTTTTCTGGGTATCATGATAAACACGCGAGATTGAACCAAGAGCAATTTTAGAAATAGGACGATGTGGTGTTAAAGGATATTGCCGAAGAAGTTCCAAATTTTTCTTTTGAAAATCTCGTTCCGATTCAATCCAATTCGACCATTCGTCATCAATATTTTCATTATAGACTAATTTGAACTGCGAAATAAAGTTAGGCTTGCTGTCCGGTTTGCGAGTTACCCACTCCATGAGTTTTTCCGGTCCGTGACTGTTGGCTAAATAACTGATGAACCGTGTTCCATAAAGATAAGAATTCACTCCCACCTGAAAATCGATGGCTTTTCCTTCGGATTCAAGGCCAACCATATCATAAATATGGGAACCGTCGCGAACTTTGGTTCTGAAAACCATCTCATCGTAGCCCCCCATCACCCGACCATAACCTCCGGACATCCACGTCTCTACAAACACAGCCATCCCTTCATGATACCACCTTGGCGAATAGCGTCGTGGTGTGGTTAAGTACCCATACAAAATAGAGAAAGGATTATCAATGGACGGATTAACCTTGCCTCCAAACAGTTTCCTGAATGTCCTGTCTCGGCCCGTTGACATGTCTGTCGTGACAATATGAACCAGTTCATGATGCATTAGCCAGTTAAAGCGGTCATAAGCCGGCATTGTCTCATATGCGTAACTGAATGGCCCAATACCGAGGCTCACATTGTTTGTAGGTAATGCATCAGCTCCACCATGGCCATAGTCACCAAAATCCTGAAGAAGAATCACAACATCCTCAAAAGATTCATATCCAAATCTCTTTTGATGCATAGAAAAAGAATTCATAAAACAATTAGCCAAGTGAGGTATGGCGTATTCATGAAGAGGATGATAATAGATTACCTTTAGACCTGGAGCGTGAGCGTGCTTCAGTGGTGGCGGTTTAAAGAGAGAATTCCCCAACCCTAGTAATGGCATGAAAAAAATGAAAATAAATGAAAGCTTTCGAATGAGTTGTCTTAGAACCATATGGTTATCCCCTTAGGAAGGTAAGAAAATAAAAAAAGGAGGAGACGACTACAAGTCATCTCCTCCATATGCAATTAACTGATTTCGAGTTTACTTAAACCTGTTTTCGAACTCTCGGCTGCCAAGCATGTTGGCAAATTCTGCATTCATTAACATACTAGCAAAATCACGGTTCATAAGCATGTTAGCAAACTCCCTACTGGCAAGCATGCTGGCAAAATCACGATTGGCTAACATACTGGCAAATTCACGATTGGCGAACATACTGGCAAATTCTGCACTGGCTAACGCATTAGCAAACTCTCGGTTAGCAAGCATATTGGCGAACTCTCTGTTAGCAAGCATATTTGCAAATTCTTGATTAGCCAGCATATTGGCAAATTCTCTGTTAGCCAACATATTTGCGAACTCGCGATTGGCAAGCATACTGGCAAATTCTGCACTGGCTAACATATTAGCAAACTCTCGGTTAGCCATCATATTAGCAAATTCACGACTGGCAAGCATATTGGCAAAAGCTTTGTTCTCAAACATATTCCTGAATTCTGCATTGGCAAGCATGCTGGCAAAAGCTCTATTCTCAAGCATGTTTTCGAATTCCTGACTTTCGAGCATGTTCGCGAATTCCTGGTTCTCAAGCATGTTTTCGAATTCCTGACTTTCAAGCATGTTCTCGAATTCCTGGCTTTCAAGCATGTTCTCGAATTCCTGACTCTCAAGCATGTTCTCGAATTCCTGGCTTTCAAGCATGTTCTCAAATTCCTGGCTCTCAAGCATGTTCTCGAATTCCTGACTCTCAAGCATGTTCTCGAATTCCTGGCTTTCGAGCATGTTCTCAAATTCTCTACTGGCTAACATATTAGCAAATTCGCGATTAGCCATCATATTGGCGAATCCTCGATTGGCGAACATATTGGCGAATTCACGATTAGCCATCATATTGGCAAACTCTCTACTGGCGAACATATTGGCAAATTCACGATTGGCCATCATATTGGCAAATTCACGGTTTTCTAGCATGTTTGCGAATGCGCGGTTCTCAAGCATATTGGCAAATTCACGATTAGCCATCATATTGGCAAACTCTCTGTTGGCAAGCATATTTGCAAATGCACGATTCGCTAACATATTCTGAAACTCTGCACTGGCCAGGAGGTTCATAAATTCTTTATTTGCCATCATGTTCTGGAATGTTTCACTCTTAACCATTTTGACAAAATCGGTATTTTGCATCATCTTGCTGAATCGGGCTTTCTGATCTTTCACAGCCACATCCCCACGAGAACTGGAACGGATGACTTTCCGTTTCCCGATGGTACCCGAAAGTTCGTCACTGCTGTATTGAGTATTGTAAAAAACAATCCCAAGAATAACAGCTACCGCAATAACAAAACCGACCACTGCATTTTTTTGTTTTCCATTATTGTCAGAAAGTGAATTTGACATGATTTTTTTGCCCCCTAATTAGTAATATTTTCACTTAATTCGATAAAACTTATGATTGAAACTCTACTTAGGCAAGGTTTTGACCGAATGTAAAGTAGGGTTTGTGATACAAATCACATCCTTAATAAATATGATAGCTACTCACTTCATTTCCTTTTCACCTAACATTGTCTAAATTGCCCTCTATGGCTATTGAACTGTCACTCCAATTAACCAACAACCGACCTGAAATCCGAAATCTTAGGAATCGTTTTGATATATTTGCTCAAGACAACGAACTCCCAGATAAAGTAATCCATGATGTTCAATTAGCGTTGGATGAAGTTGTCACAAATATCGTTGAATATGGTTATGATGATGATGATAAACATTTAATAGATATAAAATTCATACTTAATGAGCAATCACTGGAAATAATTATTATAGATGACGCCAACCCGTACAATATCCTTGATAAGGAAAACCCTGAGACTGCTCTCGCTTTGGAGGATAAACCCATTGGCGGACTCGGCATATACTTGGTAAAACATCTAATGACAAACATCGATTATGATTATAGAGATGGTAAGAATCATCTTTCATTATCCAAATCATTGACTGAAGGAGACATAAACTGATGGATATCAATGAATCTAATAGTGGGAATGCAGTAATTATCCAACCTGTTGGCAGGATTGATACTAACACTTCAACTGAATTTGAAGAAAAACTGGTGGAAATATTGGATCGGTCGGAAACCAACATTGTTGTTGATCTCAGCGAGATCGATTATGTAAGCAGTGCCGGACTCCGTGTTTTCCTAATGGCTGCCAAGAAATTAAAGAGCTTAAGTGGCAATTTCATCCTCGCTGCCATGAATGACCACATCAAGGAGGTATTTGACATCTCCGGCTTTACACCCATCTTTACAATAACCCCGGATACAGCATCCGCTGTCGATACAATTAACTGAAATGCCTGAAACCTCCCATCGGGAAGTACGCAATCTTAATGCCCTGCTTGAAGTATCACGTGCCTTGGGCGCTGAGATGCATCTTGACAGTCTCTTACCAGTCATTATCCACAAAACAACTGAAGTGATGGACGCCGAAAGAAGTTCACTTTTCATCTATGATCCTGATAGTGATGAACTTTGGAGCAAAGTTGCTGAGGGAATGGATGAAAAAACTATTCGTTTCCCAGCAGGGGTGGGCATTGCAGGTGATGTGGCCAAAACTCTTGAGACAGCAAACATCCCTGATGCCTACGACGACCCCCGTTTTAATCCTGAATTCGATAAACAGAGCAATTTTACAACAAAGTCTGTTCTTTGCATG
>DCXX01000002.1:0-1256 GCA_002329125.1 Fidelibacterota bacterium UBA2125
CTCGCTTCTGATGCTTCGCCCATTATACCCCACACTCGTAACGTTGTTTATCTTGATGACGGCGATCTCGTTGAAATCAACAAGAGCAATTACGAAGTCCGCCGCATCGGAGACAATAAGCCCGTGAATAAAGTTATTGAAAGGATTGAGTATAATCTGGAGGAGATCGAAAAGGGTGGGTTTCCTCATTATATGTTGAAGGAGATTCACGATCAAGTCCACACCATAACGGATACTATGCGGGGCCGGCTGTCATTGGAAACAGGAACGGCACACTTGGGAGGTATTGCTGATTATCTTCCGAGGATAGAAAATGCCAGCAGAATTTATATCACCGCCTGTGGAACCTCCTGGCATGCTGGTCTTATAGGAAAAAATCTTCTGGAGGAATTTGCTCAAATTCCTGTTCATGTTGACTATGCTTCAGAGTTTCGCTATCGGGAGCCCATTATTGATTCTGACACTGTGATTATTGCCATTTCTCAATCCGGCGAGACGGCCGATACGCTTGCGGCCATTCGCAAAGCCAAGGATCTAGGCGCCCTGGCTGTGGGAATTTGCAATGTTGTGGGCAGTTCCATTTCCCGGGAGACTGATTGCGGCATTTACACCCACGCTGGCCCGGAGATCGGCGTAGCGTCCACAAAAGCGTTCACCGCTCAGGTGACAGTTCTTTTCATGCTGGCGCTCCATCTAGGCCGAAACAACGGCATGTCGAAGGGTGAATGCGGCCGCCTGGCCAAGGCCCTTTCTGAAATGGGTGAACAGGTGGATAATGTTCTTTCTCAAAATGATCATATTCTCAGCGTGGCTGAAGAGACGTTGGAGGCGGAAAACTTTCTTTATCTTGGCCGCGGCCTCAATTTCCCCGTAGCCCTGGAAGGGGCCCTCAAGCTGAAGGAGATCTCCTATATCCACGCCGAAGGTTACCCCGCTGCCGAAATGAAGCACGGCCCCATCGCCCTCATTGATGAAAAAATGCCGGTGGTATTCCTGGCGCCTCACGATAAAACATTTGACAAAGTTTTGTCCAACATTCAGGAAGTGAAAGCCCGGAGCGGTATAGTTATCACTTTGACAGACAGGAAAACCTCCGAACTTGAGAAGCTATCTGATCACATTATCGAAGTTCCTTCTTCGCATCCCAGAACCTTTTCCATTGTTTCCTCTGTACCGTTGCAGCTTTTAGCTTATCACTTAGCTGTTCTCCGGGGGTGTGATGTGGACCAACCCCGAAATCTTGCTAAAAGTGTTAC
>DCXX01000002.1:1582-3818 GCA_002329125.1 Fidelibacterota bacterium UBA2125
ACGGTTGAATAACCGACTCTTTTGATGCGATTCAAACTTTTCCTACCGGTGGTGTTTGGCCTGTTTTTAAGCGAGCAATCGACAGCCGATCCAGCCAATCAACGGCTCAATGCATCGCGATCGAGGAAACTTTTTGAACAGGGTGTTGAACATTACAATACAGGCCGCTATTACAGCGCATTAGACATTTTCAGGCGGCTGAAAAATCACCCACCGGATCAGTCGCCGCAGCTCACAGCCAGTACACTCATGTGCATGAAATCGTATGCAAAGGTAGGGCGGTATGATGAAGCAAAGGACACAGCACGGGAATTTTTCGAAAAATTTTGCGACAGTTCTTATCTGCCTGATGTCCACATAACACTGGGGGATGTCTACGTGAGTGAGGGTTATCATGGTGCCGCGTTGGAGTCTTACCTCAAAGCTCGAAGTGCAAGTACTGAAGGAGTGAGAAACATTCAGATAGATGATAAGATTTTTAAACTTTCTTCCGGGTTTGTTGATATGGAGAAACTGAACGCACTCATGGCCACGGAAACAAATTCCACATCTCGGTCGATCCTTTCACTGGCACTGGCTAATGGGTTGATCTACGAAGGCAAACGTGACGAAGCCGCCCTTGTTCTGTTTAAACTGGACAAGACAATCCTGCCGAAATCCTTTCAGAAACGTTACGACAAGCTCCGGGGTGAAACGTATGAAAAGCGGGAAAAGTCTAAAACAATTGGTCTCATCATTTCAACCAGCGGCCCCGATGAAAATATGGGACTTTCATTTCTGAGGGGCGTTCATGAGGCGACGCGAGAGATTCAGAAACGAAAAAATTTTTCCATCTCAACGGAAGTCATTGATATCGAAGGAGACGCTCTAAGCGGCGTTCAGGCACTAAAGCATTTGTCACTGAATAGCAACGTTCTGGCCGTTATCGGACCGAGGGAAAATTCCGCCTCTCTGGCTGTAGCCGCAGCAGGTAAGGACGGCTCCACGCCACTTCTCTTTCCCACTTCTGATCTGAAAGGGCTGTCATTATTGGGCGAAAGCATTTATCAGATGAATACCGATCTTTCTTTACAAGGGCGATACGCTGCCCGCTATGCTGCCAAAACACTTTCGGCCAAAACGGTGGCCGTCTTGGCGCCATCTGATAGGCTCGGTAAAGAACTGGCAGATGGTTTTCTGAACGAAGCCGATGAACTGGGTGTAGAGATTGTTTCTGTAGAGTGGTACTCTGGAATTCCTGTGGATCTGTCGCCACAGCTCACAGCTTTGCGTAATGTTGCATTTCGTCTTGAGGCAGGGAGGCCAAAAAAACTAGAAGGTGAAATTATCTTAGACACCGCTGATAACACTTTCGACATTTCCAGCACTGATTTTTTTGCAGAGGAAGCCGCCGGCGATTTGGAGAAGGAAGAGGTGGATTCTTCAGAAATTGTTTTGTCATCCATTGATGCTGTATATCTGCCTATCCACACCGGTGATATCAATTATGTCACTTCCCAGTTTTCCTCCTATGGACTGGAGACCCAGCTTCTCGGAAATGTGAACTGGTACGATCCGGATGAATTGAATCAGGATATGATCGGTTCAAATCTGCAGGGGATGATTATTTTTACTGACTACCTCCACCCGCAGGAGCAACAATCGGCTGACAGGGCCTGGGAGATTACCAGCGACATCGAGAACAGGGATGAAGTCCGCATGGCTCTGGCAGGATATGATCTTACCGTGTTTCTTGGCGATTATCTTGAATCGGCCGATTCTCGCGCCGCTCTGATGATGAATCTTGAAGGAGCGGTACCGTCGATGGGCTTAAGTAAATATTTTGCTTTTTCTCCTAGCACACCCCGTTTGAACACCTCCATCCGTTTGCTGAGGTATGCGAAGAACAGACTAACGCTTGTGGGTGAGTTTGTCGCCGATTCCCTCTACACCTATATTTCAGAAATACCCTGAAAACGATTATCAAGGAAAACTCATTCACCCTTGAGGATCTGTCACTGCACCTGAATGATAAGGTATATGCGTCAATTGTTTATCGGACCGGCAAGAGGAAAGGACGTTTCACCGATCTTCTCGAATTTTCTGACAGATTAGGCAATAATGACAAGGTAGCGTATGCCAGGCAGATTCATTCAAATAAAGTAGTTTCTGTAGATGCTCCGGGACTCGTGGGTGAATGTGACGGCCTCATCAGTGACAGCCCGAATGTGGTACTAGCCATTCAGGTGGCGGACTG
>DCXX01000083.1 GCA_002329125.1 Fidelibacterota bacterium UBA2125
TCTTTCAGCACAGGATGTGGTAATAACAGGGAGTATCACCGATGCATCAAGTGGTGACCCCCTACCAGGTGCTAACGTAGTGGTGGAAAACACCAACTACGGTGGTGCAACAGACGTGGATGGAAACTACAGCTTTTCAGTCCCTGCTACCGGTCAAGAAACGGAAGTGACCGCCCGGTTTATTGGTTACTTTTCCAGCAGTGCAAACATTACCCTCTCAGCCGGCACTGTAACCCAAGACTTTGCTCTTAATGAAGACGTTCTTGAAATGGAAGCTGTGATTGTGACAGGCCTTGTTGATGCTACACCAAAGATCAAGTCTCCTCTTTCAACTGGTCAGATAAGTGGTGAAATGCTTGAACGTGTACCAGGCGCCTCACCAGCCTCAGCACTTTACGGTAAAGTTGCCGGTGTAAAAGTTGTTCAGGGTGGTGGCCAGCCCGGCGATTCCCCTTCAGTTCTTTTGAGAGGCCCCACAAGCATTAATGCTTCTGGCCGGTCTCAGGACCCACTTTATATTATAGATGGTGTTGTTGTTGATCCATCTGTGAGTGGTTCTCCCTTGGCTGATATCCCCGGTGATGAGATTGAAAGCATTGAAGTTGTTAAAGGAGCGGCCGGTGCTTCCATGTATGGTGCCCGCGCTGCAAACGGTGTAATTCAGATCAGAACAAACCGTGGCAGTGGATTAGCTCAGAACCAGACCAAGGTCAGGTTTCGCAGTGAATATGGCACGAACGATTTGCCCAAAACTTTGGACGCAAATAAATCTCATGCCTATTTACAAAACAGTTCTGGTGATTTCATAGATGGAAACGGTGATGTTGTAGATCCCCGTGCAGTAACTGGGCGTCAGTCCGATGTTTGGAATGAAACCCCCGGCATTGAATTTTATGACAATCCATATAAATATGTAGCGACAGGTGAAGAAGGGGATGCAAAGATTGCATTACCTGGAGAAGGATATAACCAGATGAGACGTTTCTTTAAAGCGAACGACGAGGTTAGTCAGACTCTTACCGTTAGCCGGAATATGGAAAGCACAAACTTCTCAGTTTCCATTGGGAACCTTGATAAGCAAGGCGTCCTTTCCGATATTGGCGGGTATGGACGACAGAATGTCCGGGTAAATGTTGATCACAAATTCAGAAATAGCCTGGATATCGGTTTCACTACCATGGTTAGTCAGTCAGAGCGAGATCAAGTTGCAAGTACTTTTGGCGGTTTTTATGCCATTACGTTCATGGCTCCAGACGCTGATCTAACTATGGTTGACCCTGAAACTGACAGGGTTTATATCAGACCCGACCCCGCTTCTGTGGAAGAAAACCCTCTCTACTTTTTGAAATATAATGATAGAGACAATCTCACTCGCAGAGTTATGAGTAGTTTTAGTCTTCGTTGGAATCCTGTGGATTGGGCCCACGTAACAGGTAGTCTCAGTTACGACCGGGCAAATCAGAATTATAATTCATTCTATCCTATCGGTTATACAAATATTAGTGGTGGTGGAACAGCCGTAGATGGCCGTTACATTAAAACAACGTCAGCCGATATGGGCCTGAATGGTGACTTGAAATTCATGGCCACACGGCAGTTTGGAGACCTAACAGCGAAAGTCACAGGATCTACCATGTTTGAGCAGTCAGAGTCTGATGGTTTTGATGCTGATGGTCGCAATTTTGCTGTAGGTGGTGTCCGGAGTCTCGGTGTTGCTGCCAGTGATAAAGTTTATATTGGTTCATGGCAGCAGGATGTCAGGGGTATCAGTAATATGGGCGGTGTCATGCTCGACTATAATGATGCTGTTATTGTTGACGCCTTTTTCAGGAAGGAAGGAAGTTCGCTTTTTGGTGGTGACAATAGGTACCATAATTATAGCAGATTTGCTGGTGCGTTGCGGGTTACAGAACTTGTACCCCTTCCCATGTTCAATGAACTCAAGCTTCGTTTTACGCGAGGGACGGCCGGATCACGTCCAAGGTTTACAGCAAGGTTTGAAACCTGGAGTGTCTCCGGCGGTGTTGTGTCTAAGGGGAACCTGGGTAACAAAGGCCTTATTCCAGAATTCCAGACAGAAACAGAAATGGGGTTTGACGCCACATTGATGGACAGATTCAGCGTTTCAGCTACATATGTAACCGCCAATACAGAAAACCAGATTCTCTATGTTCCCCTACCGGGATATGCCGGATATGGCAATCAGTGGCAGAACGCAGGGACTTTGGAGAATGAGTCTTTTGAAGCAGAGGTGAGTGCATCACTTGTGAACACGCCTTCACTGAGCTGGGAAATGGGTCTGACATATTACAAGCAAATAAGGTCAGAGGTTACAAAGCTGGATATTGCTCCCTATACTAATGATCCTTTCTATATTAAAGAGGGTGAACCCATTGGTTCTATTTGGGGCGCCAAATGGGTCGAGAAGTTGGCTGACCTTCCTGATGAAGCTACCCAGAGTGAGTTTGATACAAACGATGACGGTTATGTTGTCTGGGTCGGCTCCGGCAACAGCTGGCAGGATGGTATAGGCAAAAAACTGTGGGGAACAACCTCAGATGATGGTTATAAATGGGGCATCCCAATAAAACAGATTGATAAGAGTGCGGATGAGACTGGTATTTTCGTCAAACTGGGTGAAACCATTCCTGATTTCGATATGGGTATTTCCAACACGCTCCGTTTCGGCGGGTTCGAGGTGTACGCCCTTCTTGATGGTCAGGTTGGAGGAAACATTTATAACAATACAGTCCAGTGGGGCCTTCGTGAGTTGAAATTGGGTATTGTGGATCAGGCTGGAAAGAGCGACGGCGACAAAAAACCCGGCCTCTATTATGCCACGCTTTATGATGTGGACGCGACCAATAGCCACTTTGTAGAAGACGGCACATACTTCAAACTCCGGGAGCTTTCTGTGAGGTATTCATTAAACAGAAATCAGTTGCAGAACATGCTCGGAGGAGCTCTCAGTAAAATCTCCGTTGGTGTTATTGGAAGGAATCTATTGACTTGGACTGACTACTCAGGTTATGATCCTGAAGTAGGTAGTACCGGGTTTGATATGGGCTCCGCTGCGATTGCCCGTTATGATGGATTTGGTTATCCAAACTTCCGGACCATCAC
Source organism: Fidelibacterota bacterium UBA2125 (assembly GCA_002329125.1). GTDB lineage: Bacteria > Fidelibacterota > Marinisomatia > Marinisomatales > S15-B10 > UBA2125. The sequence goes on from DCXX01000083.1 coordinate 3,124, forward strand.
CGGTGTTTTTGAGATTGAATTCTAATTTTGAGTTAAAGGAGAATAACATGAAATTCAAACTTAACAGAGTTCTAACAGCTTCTTTGGTGTTTACTGTTTTCTTTACATCTTGTCAAGATGATGATTTTCTGAACACTGAGAACATAAATCAGCCTGACCAGGCCCGTGCTTTGGGAAGTGCTGCTGATGTGGAAGCGCTGGTTAAAGGTTCAGCAGTTAGTTATTTCGCCGCCCATGATTATGGTGGTTATGAGCACCTGCTCGTTTCATCAGATGTTATGTCCTGTTCGTGGGGCAACGCAATGATGAAACTGTCTTCCTCCGAACCGAGGGTCGAATTGCCAAATACCACGAGCTATACCTACGCCTATGCCATTGAGAACAACTGGTATCGCATGTACCGGGCAATTTCATCAGCCAATGACGGTTTGAATGCCTTGGCTGGCGGCATGCAGGTTGGAGATGGTGGCGCTGATAATAAAAGGATGGAAACATTTGCTAAACTAATCCAGGGCATTGCCCATGGTCTGTTGGCATGCTTTTACGATCAGGCATTCGTTTATGATGAAACTGTAGACCTGGCCACAGACGTGCTTGAATTGAAACCTTACAGTGAAGTTATGGATGCGGCTATTTCTCAACTGGAAGCTGCCGCTGCCCTTGCCGATGCCAACTCATTTACTATGGACGGCTGGTGGAACGGCATTACCCAGACCAATGAAGACGTATCCAAACTTGCTCATTCTTTCATAGCTCGCTATCTTGCCCAGGTGGCAAGAACTCCGGCTGAGCGTGCTGCCGTTAATTGGTCTTCCGTAAAAAGCCATGCCGAAAAAGGTATTACGGAAACTTTTGCACCGCATGGTGATGGTTATAACAACTGGGTTCATTCCGGTCAGGAATTCCATAATGATCGTGGTGGTTCCTGGGCACGGATGGATTACAAATTTATCGGTGGTGCTGACGCTTCTGATGGATATAAGAACTGGTTGGCCACAGATGTTCAGTTGAGAACTGAGTTCGTTATGGATATCAGTGATAAGCGTGTAGGGGCGGGCAACGTAACATTTGAAGCAAAGCAGGAAACAGGCTATGAAGATGATGCTGATGAGGAAGGTCTTTATGCCGGTACACGGGGTGGTTCACCCTTCCGTGCAAACCGAGGGACCTATCATTTCTCACGCTATTCTTTTCATCGTTATGCTGGTTTTGCATCCGGTGGATATACGGATCCCATGCCTACTATGACCGTTGCTGAGATAGACATGCTTGCTGCCGAGGCTGAGCTTCATGCTGGTAATGGCGATGCTGCCGCTGCTCTTATTGATAAATATCATGCTGATCTGGGTGGTTATCCCTCATCTGTTGGAACAGCGGTAGGTAGTATGAGCGATGTCATGGGCCCCATTGATGGTCCTGTCTCCGATGGTACTCTTTGGGCAATGCTTAAGTACAATAAAATGATGGAAATTGCCTTGAGCGGTCCTGGTGTTGAATTCTATGACATTCGGGGTTGGGGTGACCTGACAGCCGGCACAGCTATTCACCATCCCGTTCCGGCTAAAGAGTTAGGTGTTCTTCAAGCAGAACTCTACTCTTTTGGTGGAGTAGGAGGAACCGACGCTGCACCTGGTAATCCGAAAACTCCTCGCGAGTACTACGGGCCGCGTGTGCCTCGTTAAGGTCTAGAAGCCTTTTATATATACAAATTGGAGAGGGGTCATATGGCCCCTCTCTTCATTTTATGGGGAAATAAAATGATTAATAATGGTAAGACCCTGAAAATAATATTGATATCCCTGATTTGTCTTGTTATAAGCTCCTGCGCCGGTTCAGGGGGGCTTACAAAACCGAACAGGCACATGGCGGTGGTTGGAGAAGGGTCTTATTATAACTTTCAAAGTAGTGCTGAAAAAATTCTGGATAGATACCATTACCAAGTATATCGGCGCGAAGAATATGGTGCACGACTTTACCTCGAAACTGAATGGAAAGATCATAAACCACTGGAGGATGAATTCGATTTGGGAATCTCACATGTTCAGACACGACTGATTATAGAGGCAAGACCGAAAATGCGTGACGAAAGTTCTAGTCGTGCAATGAATACAGTAAAATTTTCAGGCGAAGTTCTTGTCAGGCTTGGTCCAATGAGTGATTGGAAAGAACTGGCCATGACACCCTCGAGAAAGAAATATTTCAAACAGTTCGCTGATGATTTAAAATTGGACTTGAGGAGTTCTATCCAAAAGTTCTGAAATTTCTGAGTTTTGGTTCGAGGGTTGTCTCTATGTTGGGTCAATCGAAAATAATAATTTCGTTTTTCCTATGGATGTTTCTTACCATAACTATCTACAGTTGCGGTAAAAAAGAAGCATCCAAGAAGTCTGAAGCCCTTTTTTCCGTCATAGAAGCAAGGAATCTCGGCCTGGCTTACCTGGAAGAAAACAGGCTTGATGAAGCTGAGGCTCAGTTTATAACAATGACTGAAAATGCTCCAAACGATGCAATGGGGCACGCCAACCTAGGGTTGATATACCTCAGGAAGAATGATTACACCAAAGCTGAAAAAGCTGTTCAGCAGGCACTCAGGTTGAACTCTGAAGATTCCGATATCAATCTGATCCTTGCTGAAGTGTACGATGCAGTTGAGAGAGACGAAGAAGCTATAGAAATACTGGAAAAATCTCTTTCTACTTCACCCGGCCACTTGAGGAGCATTTACAAAATAATCGACATATACAGTAAAATGGCCTATACCAGACCGGAAGATCAGGCTGTAACAACTAACAGGGAGGGTTATCTTATAGAATTGGTGAAACTGGCGCCGGGGAACATTCCTGTCAGATTACAACTCATCGAGAGTTTGTTGATTCATGGAAAAACAGATTCGGCACTTACACACTTAGAGGTGTTAATTCAGCAGATTCCTGAACCGCCGAAGGAGGCGTCCCGGGCCATGAGAGAAACAGTTAAACAGATGCAGATCGGTAACAACAGTATGGCATCACGGTTTTTCAAAGTTGTACACAATGTTCTCAAGGTCACTCCTCGTTATCAGGCAGGCCTTTGGTATCTGAAAGGTCCCGGAGGGGCTGTCACAGGATTTCCCATACTGGACTTTAGCGAAAATCTAGAGAAACAGATGGAAGACCAGTCGGCTTTTCTGAACACCCTCCGTTTTACAGACGCCTCATCATCAGCCGGCCTGGAGAGAATAAATAGCATAGTTGAAGGGTCCACTTCTTCAGTTTTGGCAGTAGGTGACTTTGACGGTGACAAATCACAGGATATTTACTATTCCGCTTATAACGGAGACCAAAACCATGTTTTTCTTCTGAAGGATAACTTTGGGGAGTTAAGGGATGTTGCCACGGAGGAAGGCGTTGGCCACAACGGCAGGGATCTAGATGCAATTTTCGCTGATATAGACAACAATGGACACCTGGACCTGGTTGTTACTAACTCAACAGGAGCCCGTTATTACAACAACGGAGGTGAAGGACAATTCTCCGATTTATCTTCTGAATCTGGCTTGGGAGCTTTAAACGGGGGAAACCGTATTCTTCCAGGTGATTTTGATCATGAAGGTGATCTCGATATATACATTATAAATAACGGCCCAAATCTGTTTTATCGAAACAATTTGAACGGTTCGTTCAGTGAAATGGCGGAGGTGATGAAGATTGATGGTGGTAATGCCTCCGGAAGAGATGCCGCATTTGGTGATTTTGATGACGACGGTGATTTGGACATTGTTGTTATAAATACCAACAATGAGAACAAACTGTTTTCCAATCTCAGGCAAGGACAATTTGAAGATATCACACAAGCCTCAGGGCTGGGGGGAGAAAAAAACAATACGTCTGTAGTGGGTGGGGACTACAATAATGATGGGAGAATCGACCTGTTTATGACAAGTAAATCCGGAACCGGCGGCCTTTTCAGGAATGCGGGGGAAGGGACCTTTGAACAAGTGGAAATGAAGATATTAGAGACAGGTTTAGACGCAGCTTTCCTTGATTTTGACAATGACGGTTATCTGGACCTGGTTATTGCCAGTGTCGATGGTGTTAGACTTTTTCACAATGAGAGAGGAAAACATTTTGAAGAAGTATCACATCTTTTACCGAAAGAAACTGTCGGCGCGAGACAGGTAGAGGTGATGGACTACAATATGGACGGTGACCTGGATATTCTCCTGGTTGGCACTGACGGCAAGTTGCACCTTTTACGAAACGATGGAGGCAACGTTAATAAATACCTTAAGGTACGTCTCGTAGGACTAAGAGTGGGAAGTGGAAAAAACAACCATTTCGGGATTGGCGCCAAGGTTGAAGTGAGGGCCGGTGACCTTTATCAGAGCAGAACCGTAACGGAGGAAGTGATACACTTCGGCCTTGGTCAGCGACTCAAAGCTGACGTGATGCGGATAATCTGGACAAACGGTGCACCACAAAATCTCTTTTTTCCGGGCTCTGATCAGGATATTGTGGAGGAGCAGATGCTGAAAGGGTCGTGTCCTTTCCTCTATGCATGGGACGGAAAACGGTTCGAGTTTGTGAAAGACATACTCTGGCGAAGTGCCTTGGGCATGCCCATGGGAATCATGGCGGGAGAGATGGCTTACGCTTTCCCGAATTCCACCGAAGAGTATATGAAAATACCGGGCGACGCTCTTGTTGCAAAAGATGGGGGTTACACGCTTCAGATCACCATGGAACTGTGGGAAACCAGTTTCTATGATGAGCTCAAATTGCGCGTGGTGGATCACCCGGAAGAAGCTGAGATTTACGTAGATGAGAAGTTCATCACACCGCCTTACCCGCCAGAGAGGATTTATTCTGTATCAGACAAACGTAAACCTCTCTCCGCTGTAGATGGGGAAGGGAATGACCTCATGGAACTGTTGGATGAGTGGGATTATAAATATGTCTCGAATCTTATGCCAACCCAGTTCCAGGGAATAACCGAACCACACGATATAGTTATAGATTTGGGTGATCTTGGTAATGCGGAAGAGGTTATCCTTTTCCTCCACGGCTGGATTTTTCCTACAGACGCTTCCATCAATGTGAACGTCAGCCAGACCCCTGATGTGGCTGTTTTCCCGCCCCGTCTCCAGGTTCCTGACGAAAACGGAGAATGGACAACGGTTATAGAAAGTATCAATTTCCCCAACGGAAAAGATAAAACATGCATTGTGGATCTTTCAGGCAAATTCCTGACAGACGATTACCGCGTTCGTATGCAGACCTCCATGCAGATTTATTGGGATCATCTATTCTTTACTGTGGATGAACCTGCTGTAGAAATTGCAGAATCGGTTTTATCGCCATCCTCTGCGGATTTGCATTATCGTGGTTATTCCCGTATGTACAGGAAGGGAGGACGGTATGGTCCCCACTGGTTCGATTACAGTACCGTTGAAACAGGCCCGAAATGGCGCGATCTTACTGGAGATTATACCAGGTATGGCGATGTCCTTGCCTTAGTGACAGAGCCAGACAACAAAGTCGTTATCATGAACGCCGGTGATGAGATGACGGTAAAATTCTCTGATTCAGACGTTCCGTCCCTGAAAAAGGGATGGGTTAGAGATTATATACTTTATAGTGATGGTTGGCTGAAAGATGGGGATATGAACACAGCCAGAGGGCAAACTGTAGCTCCCTTGCCTTTCCACGCCTTAAAGAGTTATCCTTATGGACCCGAACAGAAAACACCAGATGAAGGGGCATATCGAAAATATTTAATGGAATATAATACCCGCAGAGTGACTGGTGATATATTTCGGGAGCAATTGTCAGCCCCACGCACCAATAAATGACTTGGTCCGTTCGCAATGGTTTGATCTCAGCGTAAATTCTATAGCAAAATAGCATCATCCTAATTGTTAACTTTTTAATATGAAGAATTTTTCACTCCTAATACTGATGGGGATCTTTTCCTCCATATTTATGCAGTGTGAAAGTTCAAACTGGCAAAGCGAGGATAGCCACCGATGGAAAGAAGTGTCACCAAAAGGTGCCAATACCGGCCTGGTACCGCTTTACAGCGACCAGACCAGGGTGGACTTTCAAAATTTTGTGAGTAAAAAAAATATTGTTCATAACAGGCATCTCTTAAATGGGGCCGGTGTCACCACCGGTGATGTGGATGGTGATGGTCTAATTGACATTTATTTTTGCAGAACAGAGGGCTCTAATGTTCTCTACCGCAACCTGGGTGGCTGGAAGTTTGAAGATATTACCGATAAAGCGGGTGTTGCCTGTAAAGATCAGTTTTCTACAGGGACCGTTCTTTCAGATATAGATGGCGACAATGACCTTGATCTTCTAGTAACTGCCCTGGGTGGTCCCAACGCTGTTTTTCTCAACGATGGCTCCGGCCAGTTCCATGAAGTGACAAAAGAGGCCGGGCTGATGGGTAACAGTGGTGCCACAACCATGGCGTTGGCCGATGTGGACGGTGATGGTGACCTGGATATATATATGGCCAACGATAAGAAACGATCCGTTCGGGATATTTATCCGTTAAGTGAAAGAGTTTTCGAAAAAACGACACGGAGAACAGAGGATGGCTGGGAAGTGTTACCAGAATTTCAAGAGCACTATACATTGAATCTCCAAGGAAATCGCCTTGAACGGTTTGAGTATGCTGAGCCGGATTATTTTTTTCTTAACAATGGCTCTGGTCATTTCGATCGGGAAGAACTAAATGGTGGCCGGTTCTTGGATGCAGATGGGAAACCCATTAAAGAAAATTATACAGATTGGGGTTTGACCGTCCGTTTTCAGGATTTTGACAATGACGGTGATCCTGATATTTATGTCTGCAATGATTTTGAGAGTCCGGACAGAATCTGGAGCAATGATGGGGATGGACAGTTTTCACCCATGCCGGCATTGGCCATCCGAAATACCAGCGCGTCGTCCATGGGAATTGATTTTACAGATGTTAATCGTGATGGGGCCGTGGACTTTTTTGTGGTGGAAATGTTGAGCCGGGATCATAAACGGCGGAAAACTCAGATGGGGCCCATGTCCGCTACACCTATTTCCGTAGGTGAAATAGATAACCGCCCTCAGTACATGAGGAACACACTGTTTCTCAACCGCGGTGACAACACCTATGCGGAGATTGCTCAGTACGGTGGAGTACAAGCTTCCGAATGGTCTTGGTCGCCCTTGTTCTTGGATGTTGACTTGGACGGTTACGAAGATATTTTGGTGGTGACGGGACACTATTATGACGCTATGGATGCTGATGTGCAGTCTGATTTGAAAACGATGAATTATTCACGTTATAGTCAACTCCAGAGTGAGGTTTTTGCTTATAACCGTTTGGCCACCAGAGATTTCATTTTCAAGAACAGAGGTGATCTAACATTTGAGGAGGTTGGGAAAAGTTGGGGTTTTTCTTCTGAGGATATTTCTCACGGTATGGCGCTGGCC
>DCXX01000079.1 GCA_002329125.1 Fidelibacterota bacterium UBA2125
GTGAATGTGCTTGAGAATAATGTCCAGACAGCTGGTTCACATACCGTTCAATGGAACGGAACTGACCTTTCCGGTCGGCCTGTGTCCAGTGGAGTGTATCTCTATACTCTGGAAAGTGGTAATTTCACCATGACAAAGAAAATGATCCTTATGAGATAACTCATTTAATCATTCTGAATGGTTAACTCTAAAGGGGCAGGAACCTGGTTCTTGCCCCTTTTTTTATTCTGTTTCGTTTCATAATGTCGGTTCGTTGATGTCAAGAGAAAGAATTATCATATTCGCCACTGTTGTAATAATGATGACTATCTCTCCTGTTACTGTCGTTGGAGAGAAAATGGTTATCGGATATTATCCTCATTGGTTAAAAAGCGATCTCCCACCTGAGAAAATTGACTTTAACCATCTGACTCATATTATTCATGCATTTGCCTGGCCAAATAGTGATGGAACTCTGTCAACATATGCAGGAATGATAGATGCGGATCTGAATTATCAGGTTCATCTTGGTGGTAAGCAAATTCTTGTTTCTTTAGGCGGTTGGGGTAATTCTACAGCATTCGTCGACGTTACTGGCGACGCTTCTCTCAGATCCACTTTCATCTCCAATATTATCAGTTTCATTCAACAAAACGATTATGACGGTGTGGATATTGACTGGGAGTTTCCATCCACTTTATCAGACAGAGAAAATTTGACGCTTTTCATATCTGAGCTTCGATCTGCATTAGATATAATTGACACTGGATATCTACTATCAATGGCCATTAGTTCTGGTAATTGGTATGGTCAATGGTTTGATTACGAGAAACTGGTCAATATGTGCGACTGGTTTGGCGTTATGACTTATGATTTTCATGGGGCCTGGTCCAGCCATGCAGGCCATAATTCACCCATTTCATCACCCACAAATTGCAGTGACGGTTCCGTTGAAACTGCATTGAGCTATCTTCGTGACCAGAGATACATCCCATCCACGCAATTGGTACTCGGGATCCCGTTCTATGGTAAAATGTTTAATGCTCCCGTATTGTATGAGTCTTTTACCGGCGATGTTACCGATTTAGAGTACCGAAAAATTCCCTCATATATCAATGCTGACTGGAGTCGCTTGTGGGACGATTATTCTAAAGTGCCTTATCTTTTGAGTAGTGATGCAACCAAACTCATCACATATGATGATTCCATCTCAGTGGGAATAAAAACAGAAAAGGCAATCCAGGAAGATCTATCAGGAGTCATGATATGGGCAATTGGTCAGGATTTAAATAATGGTCGCCAACCTCTCTTGGAGGCAGTCGGGAACAGTATGCGGGCAGTATCTGTCATCAATAATATCCCCTCCCCAGAAACCATGAGGCTGTACAACAGTTATCCAAATCCATTCAACAGTAGTACCACCATTCAATTCAGGATACCTCAAAATTCACACCTCACTCTGGATATTCTGGATATTAACGGCGGTATAGTTGAAAAACTCTTTTCGGGAAAATTGGAAAAGGGATCACATTTCGTTACATGGAATCCGCCTCATATCTCCAGCGGTATCTACTTTATGGTGCTACAATCGAATAATAATATTATGACGAATAAGCTGCTATACATAAAATAGAGCAATGAGCTATAAAGCGGGAGAAAGAATCGTATCCCTTGATGCTTTCAGAGGGATCACTATTGCATTTATGATACTGGTTAATAATCCGGGAAGCTGGAGTTATGTCTATTCTCCGCTTCGTCATGCCCAGTGGCACGGATGCACACCCACAGATCTTGTATACCCGTTCTTCTTGTTAATTGTAGGTACGGCCATGCGTTTCTCGTATTCCAGGTATGATTACAAGCCATCACCGTCTCTGGTGAAAAAGGTTATCTGGAGATCGGTCTCAATTTTTTTTATCGGAATCCTTTTGAATGCTTTTCCATTTATTCGCCAAAACTGGGATTGGTCCACCTTTCGAATCATGGGAGTTTTGCAACGAATTGGGATAGCTTACGGTCTGGCCTCTTTGGCTGTTCTCTACCTCCGGCCAAAAAAATTGTTCATTTCGTCCGGGGTATCTCTGTTGATTTATTGGCTGGTATTGTTTTTGTTCGGCACCGGTGATCCATATTCATTGGAGACTAATGCTGTTCGATTGCTTGATCTATGGCTTTTGGGTCCCAATCACCTATATATGGGAACGGGAATACCGTTTGAACCGGAGGGAATCCTGAGCACAGTTCCGGCCGTTGTAACAGTTATTATCGGTTATGCTGTAGGAAGGGTAATACAGAAAGAATCTGACAGGCATGTTGTTCTTCGAAAGTTAATCGTCTTCGGCCTTGCGGGAATTATGTCAGGAGTTGTTTGGGGATTACTATTTCCAATAAACAAACAGCTATGGACAAGCTCTTATGTTCTATATACCGGCGGCATCGGAACACTGTTTATGGCATTTTGCTATTGGCTTATCGATATGAATGGATTACAAAAAGTTGTCCGGCCGTTTGTTATTTTTGGTACAAATTCAATCTTTGTCTATGCCGCTTCACAACTTTGGGCAAAAATTCTCCTTAAGATCAATTTTCATTACAATGATAGAATGATTTCCGGAAAGGGTTATTTATATAATACAATCTTCCAACCACTTGCGGGAGACTTTAATGGGTCCCTCCTATTTGCTCTATCGCACGTGTTGGCTTTTTGGCTCTTGCTATACTGGATGTACAGAAAAAAGATTTTTATTAAGATTTAGCAATGGCAACCTAAGAATTCCTTATTCGTCCCTCTATAAATTTCTCAAGACGTCGAGCTATTCTCAAAAATTCTTCTACATTCATTTCTTTCAAAAATAATGCGCCGTGAGCGGCCCTTAATCTGGGGTGACTATTTTGATACCAATAATCTCTTCCTAAAACCAATTGAAGAGTCTGGATCTGTTCAACCCATATCTTTTGAACCAAATCACAGAACGGACTGTCAAGTTCATAACTCGGGAATGAAGCGTTTTTCTGACTTAAATAACAGGTAAGAAATGTGTCCCGCAAGGCGGCCATAGAATTCAATGAAACTGGAACAATGATATCTGCTTCAGCCGGGTCAAATCGGGCCCAGACATTCCTGTATCCCCATATTTTGAGTTTTGTAAGGTCCGTCCCCTTTCCCCACATCCTTATAGCTTCAGCGATAGCCTGAAGTACCTTGTAATGGGTATCAGGCCCACTACCTTCAGGGTCCAAAGCCAGTGTTATGATAGTTGGCTCAATTTCGCGGAACTTATCCAAAATTGGAATAATGTCTCTTTGGCGTTCAGGATCTTCAGAAAAAATATCTCCTTGATAGAATCCTAATCGTAGGTGACTAACATCTTTGGTCTGAACACCATAATGAGACCATACAAGATCTTCTTCAAACTCTCGGATCATTCCTTTCAGTCGTTGAACCTCCGGTGTGTTTTTTTCACCGCTATAGCAAGATAACAAATATTCGGTGACCTCATCCAATTTTCTTTTCAGCTCATCTTTTGACTTAATATCATAAATCTTTACCAAGCATCGAACGATCCGATGAGACAATCCACGTTGACTCCCTTTAAAATTATTCGCTGCCATTCTATCAAGGTAATGGTAAACATCTTTGTCCCATTTATGCTTATAACCGTCATTGAAAAAATTGGGGTATTCAATCATCTGGATTAGTCCTTCATCAAACAACTGTCCCGTCGTTTCCAACACATCTACAATGTATTCGTTGGTGACGGCTGTGAATCCGGATGTTAATGTACAGAAATGATGCCTGTTCAGAGGGGACCTGACTAGGTGAGCAATAAACGGAAGATAACCAGTGGTAATATCATCGTGGTGAGGCCCTGTATGCAAAAATGACTCATTTTCCCGATTCTCCAGTCCCGCATTGATCTTTTTCTTCAATGAGTCTATCACGGTTTGTGCTGTATCACCGTTTAAATCAGGAATCAGAGATCCATTAATATCACTTTTAAAATCGTCCAACGTTAGTCGGGAGCCAAACTTGTTGACATTATAACAGAGATTAATAACGACTCGCTCTGTTTTTTCCTGATTCCATTCGTTGGTTTTGAGACTATGCATCACCACATCCTTCAGTTGGCACGCGGCACCTTCTGTCAGATAAAATCTCGCATTTACTAACTTCTGTAGAGCTGAAGCTGGATAATTGATATCAGGTTCAGATTCAACGGCATCCTGAACAATAGTTGACTTGGCTTCCCCTGCGGCCATGATAATAGCAACCGCATCCTTGTTGTTTGTGATAGTTTCAAGACCAATGGTAATGACAAGGCGGTCTCTGGATATCTCTATTCCGCCCAGATCAACGGCCGCTGCTGCCTGGGTTTCAAAATTAGTTTCCATAAGCCTGGTAGCGGAATGATGATCAGAACCTCTGATATTGAAAGCAATATGGCCATCTGGGCCAATGCCGCCAATAAAGAAACCTATCCCCCCCATATTTCGGATAGTGTCCTCATATTCACTGCACCATTGGTCAACAAGATGAATTGTCCTCTGCTGCATCTCCTCCAATTTTGATTCTGGATCCCTGAATCTGAGTGTCAAATCCACATAATAATCCGGAAAAATCTCACTGAGACCAGCATTAGAATCTCTGGGTATTTCGTTACAATTTATTAAACAAGCACGGTCTTGATCCAAACCAAAACCATCTATGTAATAGTTCATGACATAATTGAAAAACGAATTATGTTGATCCGGATTGATGGGGTAAAATTCATCTATCTGGACAAATTTGAGCCCCTTCAAATTGGGTTTCTTCTGTACATTGAGTCCGTAATCATTACGGATCAATTGAATCTCTTTTTTATCCCAATTAAGAAGAATTCGTTGTACCCATTTAATGAAATACTCTGGGGTCTTTCCTGTTGGTAAACTGATAACACCTTCTGGATTTTCAGACACCCACTCCAGAAACCGCAGTGCTGTTAATAGGCCAAGGTCCGGGAAATTGTTTACTGTGATAAACGGTATCCGTGCATACTCGTTGGGGTAGGATGAGGATTTAAAGAAGGATTTTTCGACCAATGAAGTAAACACTTATTTTCTCCCAAACATACAGAGCTCTAAAGTTACCTCTCAACGAATCAGTATTCAGTATGAAATGCTGTGCTCTGGATTGGATCAAAGGTTAAATGATTTTCAATCGTACTGTATCAGCTATTAACACAATATAAAAGGATCATAGTTGCACGTTTGTTCTGATATTCTTTCCTAGAGAGAATCCCATGAAATAGAAACCACATTCATTTAGTTTTTACTTGAATTATTATGCATCAATTGTAAACTATTGATATCGAGAATTTGCCTAATTATTATTTGACATTCGCCTAAATTAACCATCTGATTTTCCTTTATGTGTTGCTGGTGGAGGCTGACAATAGCAGACATTTAGACGGCACCTGGAATAGAAACCATACTATATTGATCTCCCACCAAAAATATATTATAAACTTTACTGCATTTATATTTTGCCTGCTATTATTCTTGGGTTGCGGTAAATCTAATAGTGATAAAGACGTGCTTAAATCACAATACTCAAGCGAAATAAAATTCAAAGATGTTACGGAAGAAGCTGGGTTGGGTGAATTCAAGCATGAAAACGGTGCATTCGGTGCTAAATGGTTTCCCGAATCAATGGGTGCAGGTGGTGGTTTTATAGATTTCAATAACGATGGATTTGAAGACATACTACTTGTTGCTGGAAACAATTGGCCTGAAAAAAATGATACCATTGTCTCAGCTTTAGAACTTTATAAAAATGATGGATATGGATTTTTTTCAAATGTCACTACTGATGCTGGGTTAGGTGGTATAAATGCTTACGGCTTTGGAATTTCTGTTGCCGATTATGATAATGACAATGATCAGGATTTCTTTTTTACCACTCTAAATGAAAATATGTTTTTTAGGAACAGCTCAGGGTATTTTATTGAAGTTAGTAGGGAGATTGGAATAATAAGCGAACACAAAATAAGCACTTCTTCAATTTTTTTTGATGCTGATAAAGATGGTTTTTTAGATCTTTATGTGGGTAACTATATAGATTGGTCACCGGAGACCGACATTTGGTGTACGTTTCAAGGAAAAAAAGGTTACTGTACTCCAGACGTGTATAATGGCGCTCCTAGCCGTTTTTATCAAAACAATAGAGATGGGACATTTTCTGACAAATCTTCTGAGTCTGGATTTTTGCCTGCACCAGGCAAAACATTAGGGGTTGCTGAATTAGACCATAACAAGGACGGATGGCCAGATCTCGTTGTAGCTAATGACTTGGAACGGGATTTACTTTATGAGAACAACCGTGACGGCACCTTTACTGAAAAGGGGGTGTCAACCGGAATGGCATATGATCCAATGGGAAAAGCCCGAGCCGGTATGGGTGTTGATGCTGGGATTGTTGATCAAACTGGAGAAGTCACAATCTTTGTGGGGAATTTTCAGGATGAAATGTTCAGTGTTTACAGACATACACCTGATGGTTTTTTTTCCGATTATGCGGAAATATCTAAACTTGGAAGAGAAAGTTTAAAAGTTCTTACTTTTGGCTTATTTCTCATTGACGTGGAACTTGATGGAGATCTTGATCTATTTGCGGTGAATGGTCATATACAAGTAGAAGATGCAAGCGTCAATAGTGACTTTCAATTCAAGCAGCTACCGCAGCTTTTTTTAAATAATGATAATGGAATATTCAATTTATTTCAGGGATCCGAAAATAGTGTTTTTAATAAACCGATTGTAGGCAGGGGCGCAGCTTTTGCCGATTATGATAAAGATGGAGACTTGGATATTTTAATCACCGAAAATGCTGGACCTGTGCACCTTTGGAGAAATGATCTTTATAACGAATCTAGTAGGTCTAACAATAATTTCTTGAGAGTGGAGCTTCAAGGTAGTATCAGTAACCGTGATGGAATTGGTTCTTTAATAGAATTGTTCGCAGGCGATAAAACATTCTCTCATCGTATACGTACTGGTTCCTCTTATTTATCTCAATCAGAAAAAGTAGCTACCTTTGGTCTTTCTGATGCAACAATCATTGATTCATTAAATATTTACTGGCCTAGTGGTACACTTGATACTTACAGAAATCTTATCCCTAATAAACAATTAATTATTATCGAAGGCGAAAATCTATAACTAATTATCTCAATGACAGTTAAAGAATAAAGTAGTGTAATTCAGTTGGGGGGTATGAGTTATTTACAACCCAAAAAGCCGCATTCACATTCATTCCCATCTTCATCCCAACATTCTATAGAAATCATTTCCCCGTTTTTAAAAGTTCCGTCTCTTTTCTTTTGTCCATTAGCATACCAAAAAGTCCAATTGCCATCTTCTTTCGCATTCTTGTAATTTCCTTCCTCCATTTTCAATCCATTCTCATCCCAACTAGCCCAATAACCATTTTCTCGCCCATCCTTGAAAGTTTTTTCCAACCTTTTCTGTCCTTTTCCATTCTCATACCATTGAGTCAATTTCCCATCCCTTAGCCCATCTTTGTAAGTTTCTTCTATAAATTTCTGTCCATTCTCCCACCACCCAGTCCATTTACCATTTTCTTCCCCATTCTTGAATGTCCCTTCAACCCACTTTTGTCCATTTGAATACCAATCAGTAACTAATCCATCTTGTTTACCATCTTTGAAAGTTCCTTCATTTTTCTTCTGTCCATTCTCATACCATGATTTGTTTAATCCACTTTTTTTTCCATTCTTGTAAGTTGATTCACCACTCTTCTGTCCGTTAACATACCATGTAGTCAATGATCCATCTTCTTCCCCATCTTTGTAAGTTCCTTCCTCCATTTTTTGTCCATTAACATACCATGTAGTCACTAATCCATCTTCTTTCCCTTCCTTGTAATTCCCTTCTTCCTTCTTCTGTCCATCTTCAAACCAAGTAATATATAATCCTTCTCTTTTACCATCCTTGTAAGTGCCTTCTTCTTTCTTTTGTCCATTCCATTCCCAATAAATCCATTTCCCATCTTTCTTCCCATCCTTATATGTTCCTTCTTTCAATTTCTGTCCATTTTTAAACCAGTAAATAAATTGTCCGTCTTTTTTACCATCTTTGTATGAACCTTCTAATTCCTTCTGACTGTTGTCATAAGTCTTAACTGTATTACCACTAAAAGGTGTCTCCTTGTTCTTTTCATATTTCAATCCATGTTTATCCACAAGATTCTTTTCGTCTATCGATTTAGAGCACCCCACCATCAAGACAACTGAAGTGATAAGCAAAGTTGTTCTTTTCATATGGACTTTATACTGTATACGTGTGAATAATGCAAATGCCGCGCCTAGTGAAATTCCTAAGATTATTCCAATGCGATTAGCACCTGTAACTGTGTCGTTATTGTTCCGGTTTCAGTACAATCCTTTGCGCTGTAACTGACTCTATTTTCCCTTTCGTGTAAAAAAGCGGGAAAAAACCATCAGTAGACCATTCTTGAAAGAGATTATTATAGAACGGGCTTTCAGGATCACCTGATTGGCCGGGGTTATTCATTGCAAGTGTCCTGTCCCAATTCTCTGTATCCACAAGTATTCTGAATGATGCACCAGAAAACTGGTTATTCCACCCACCCGTATTATTTATGGTATAGCTGTCACCTCCTCTCACCGCGGGTCCTACATTGAAAGTTTCCCTCGTTGTACTATTTACGGCATCACTTAGCGGATGTTTCAAAAAAATATGTTTATAGTCAATTTGTCCGTAAGTCCACTTGGATGGATTGCGGCCAAACTTTTCAGAAAGATCCGAAACTGCCTTTTCCAGTGACGAGAGCAAAAGCTCATTTCTGCCTGCTATAGGGTCCACTCCAAAGCGTCCATCTGGTGATTGAATCCAATCTAAAGTTTTTTTCATGGATAAATAGGAGAAATGCTCTTTTGCTTTCTCAGGTACCACTACATCACGGACGGCATTTCTCAATTGCCTCTGCCATGCGACATAAATGCCCGCTTCTATCGATTGTGGTTCCAGACGGAAATCCCATTTCAAAATCATCTTTCTCGCTTTTTCGGTAAGCCAGTTAGCAGAAGTGACTTTCCCCAAAAGCGGAACCAATACACTAGCCGGAACTGAAAAGTAATCTGTTTGTAAAGATGCCATGTCTGAAAGAGAGACACGGACATCATTATTCAAAACTTCGTTAATGCGATTAGTTCTGAAAGGATCTGACCACTCCCACGCAATAGCTTCTTTTCGATATGGATAATCCTGATCAGTGAGGTTACTGTTAGCGGTAGCAAAAAACCCCTCTTCAGGATTGTAAACATGAGGTTTCTTTATTATTTCAAGATAACCGTCCCACTCATAAGACCCATCACCAGGGACAGGAACAAGACCACTCCAATTTTGTCGAATAGGGGCTATTCCAACAGCCTGCCACCCTATATTTCCTTCCCGATCCGCCCAGATCATATTTTCTCCAGGGATATTGCTGTAATTACAGGCGTCACGGAACTCAGCCCAATTCTGCGCCTGGTTCATCCGTAGTGAAGCAAGATAGGGAGATCCACCTACATCCATCCAGGCTGAACGAACTGCGTACGCTTTATTGTTCTTTATATCTTCATACACTACAGGTCCGTGGCGGGTGAATTTCAATTCAAGTGAAACATCCTTCGACCCTTTAACCTTGATTGTGTCTTTGATGGAAGTCATCTCTTCCCAACTATCCTCATGTAGGTATTCATTGGGGTTGCTGGGATTAGTATCATAAACATACAAATCTTCACCGTCTGTTCTGAACACTGTCAGTCCCCAAGCACCATATCCATTATGACCGATAGAAATACCGGGAATTTCGGGCTCTCCTCCGCCAATTACATTCCACCCGGGAGCGTTGAGATGTACTATATATCTAAGTGAAGGGACGGCTTGAACGCGGTGCGGATCATTAGCCATCAGGGGATAACCGCTTGCTGACCGTTTTCCGCTGATTATCCAGTTGTTACTTCCGATGGATTCAATATTTTCCTCAGGAATGAATGCATACTCCTCTTTATCCAAGTTTGATGAAGTTTTTTCATTGTTTCTGAATCTTTCGACTACATGATCAGGTTTGAAAACTACAGAGCGGCGGAAGGCGTTATAAAGGCCCAGAATGTCTTGGGAGAGTAGATCACCGTCAATTTTAGGATCAAGAGCGATTATCGGTTCACCCCAGGGATGAAACCAGTTTAACTCCCTCACCAGCTCGGGGCCATATTTAGCAACCTGCCTACCATATCTAAGCTCACTGCCTATATTGCCCAAAAGTCCCTGATGGCGAGAGATAACCACTTCTGGCGTCCATTTTTGTGGACGAATTCCAAGGATATCAAACTCTATAGGTAACAGATCACGGTTGATCTGAGTTTGTCTGATATATTCGTTCACGCCATCTACATAAGCCGTTATTATTGTGTCACCCCGTGGATGGTAATGAAGCATTTCATCCATAATATCATGCCGGAATTTGAAGAGTCTTGTTCCGTGGTCTCTTTCAATGTCCTGCATTCCAGTTACTTCTGAGACGGTTCCCGTTGCCTGCAATCTCCATACTTCAAATTGAAAAAGCCGATCCCTTGCTGCATTAAATCCCTGAGCCAGAAACAGGTCTCCTTCATTTTTTGCATAGATGTGACTTACACCCCAGCGGTCCACAAGAATTTCTACCTCTTCCTTTAACCCTTTAACCTCAAATTCCCTATCAGATGGTGGTGACTGTGCTACAGCGCTAATAAAGACAAAAGCTGAAAGCGTAAGACAATAAATTAACTGCTGGATCATAGTTCTACCAGGCAATGCCATAGTCTTCGCCATGATGACTGGAGCCACCCCAAAAAGAGCCGTGCTCCCAGTCAAAAAAGATTGCATTAATGGGACCGGAGGTGATAGCCCTTTTTTCCACCTTGTATCCCATCTTTTTCAGCTCCTTCATGACCCATGGCGGTGTCTCTTCTTGAACCGAAAGTCTACCTGCTTCTTTCTTATGATCTCCGAAAGAACTGTACATCTGATAACTGTTAATATTGGCAGCTTCAGCCGCCTCTTGAACATTCATTTCGAATTCAACCATATTGAGGAAAAATTGAAGAAGATTCTGGTCCTGCGTATCACCACCCTGCACCGCAAAGGAGAGAAAGGGTCTACCGTTTTTAAGAGCCATGGCCGGTGTCAAAGTTGCTCTGGGCCGTTTACCGGGGGCAATAACATTATAAGGGTTTTCTTCTTCATTCAGAACAAAACTTTGCGCTCTTTGACTTAGACCAACACCAGTTTTACCAGCGATGACAGTAGGAATCCAGCCGCCGCTAGGTGTGATGGAAACCACCCACCCATCTGTGTCAGTGGTCTGAATGGATGTGGTTCCTGTAAAAAATTCATTTTCCAATTTGTCAAACCCGTACAGGGCATCGGAAGTTTCTTTTTTCTCTTCATCTTTACCCCAAGTTTCTAATAAATCTATATAAGGATTTTTCCCGGCCATGAATTTGTAGGGATCACCGGGTTTAACATTTGGATCATTCATTTCATGGTTCATCTCTTTTACCCGTGCCGCAGCATATTTTTTAGAAAGAAGCCCCTTTACAGGTTCCTTAGGTGGAAAATAGGGATCACCATAATAAAAATCACGATCAGCAAAAGCGTGGTTCATAGCCTGGTATACGGTATGCATATATCGAGCTGAGTTATATCCCATTGCCTTAAGATCAAACATTTCAATCATATTCAAAGCTTGAAGCATTACGGGACCCTGTACCCAAGTGGTCAACTTGTAAACATCAATCCCCTTATAGTTTGTTGAAACCGGTTCCTCAAGATAAACCTGCCAGTTAGCCAGGTCATCCATGGTTATGAGTCCACCCTGTTCTTGTGTGCCTCGGACAAATTCCTTGGC
>DCXX01000102.1:0-1790 GCA_002329125.1 Fidelibacterota bacterium UBA2125
TTACCATTCCTGTAGAT
This sequence comes from Fidelibacterota bacterium UBA2125, assembly GCA_002329125.1. Classification (GTDB taxonomy): domain Bacteria; phylum Fidelibacterota; class Marinisomatia; order Marinisomatales; family S15-B10; genus UBA2125. The sequence goes on from DCXX01000102.1 coordinate 18, forward strand.
GCAGCAGTTCTTAGTAAGAATAATATGCCTAGCGGTGAATTCAATCTCACGCTGAATTACACCAGTGAAACAATGGCAAATGTATCAGGCGGACTGAAGCGAGGCACAATTTTAAGTGGGATGGGGAATGTTGTTCTCGACTATGTTGCTAATAAATCAAGTGAAGATCTTCCGCGCCTCTTCCTCCGTGCCAGCGGCATGCTTCTCCATGGTGAAAGTCCAAGCGGGAAATACATTGGCGACGAACTGGCAGCCAGCAATATTGACGGATATGACAGCATTCGCCTTTACGAGTTGTGGCTTCAGTTCTCCTTCTGGAACGGTGGCGGATCTTTGCGATTAGGCAGTTTGCTGGCCGATGCTGAATTCGCTTTCACTGATCTTGGAGGCCTGTTCTTAAACAGCGCTTTTGGCTGGCCAACTTTCATTTCAGCTAACACGGTAAACACCGGCCCCGCATTTTTTGTAACAGCACCAGGAATCCGTTTTCGCCTGAAATCCACCAAATCGTGGTACCTACAGGGAGGCATCTATGACGGAGATTCATTTGATAATTCGGCTGGTGATGGTGCCACAAATGCCCATGGCATAAGCTGGCAGATCAATCCTCAGCAGGGGTATTTTGCCATGTTTGAAATTGGGCATACGAAAACCACGCGGGACTCGGTAGTGCCATCAATTTTCAAACTGGGTGGTTGGAGCCATTCGGCATCCTTTGATGATTATCTGACAGGAGAACAGCATCGAGGAAACTATGGACTCTTTTTCGCTCTGGAACAAACTATATGGAGAAACAACCACAAGGGGAGGGAATTGGGTCTTTTTTTCAGAAGCGGTTTAGCACCGAAGGATCGCAGCCGGTACGAATTTGCCATAGACGGCGGATTCAACTTTTTCAATCCATTCACAAAAATGGAAGGAGATGTGGTTGGTGCGGGGATCGCTTTTGCGAAAGTAAGTGACCATATTCGTCAGGCAGAAGAACAGGTCGGTATACTACCCGTGTCCGATTTTGAACTTGTCTTCGAAGTCACTGGCCAGTTCCCGGCCACACCGTGGTTGATGCTGCAGCCAAATGTACAGTGGATTCACCATCCAGGAAGCTCAAGTGCTCTCTCAAACGCCCTCGTGGTATCCATCCGATCAACCTTTACTTTTTAGGGTTTACGTAGATCCTTTCCGCCAGCGAACGGTCAAACCATATCATTTGGGAACCGGACTTGAATAGACGAAATTCACAGGCCATTTGATAAAAGCATGATTGAGTTTAAGGTATTAGATAATAATCTTTTGGACCGCATCCTTGATGAAGCTTATCTCCTTCTTGAGCAAACAGGAGTTGAGGTTCAGTGCGATGAATTAATTCAGCGAATGGAGCAAGCTGGTTTACCCGTGGACAACGAAACCAATCGTGTCACATTCCCCCGAAATGTGGTTGAGCAAAGTATTGCATCAGCTCCGGCTACCATTCAACTGTTCGATCGGGACGGGAACCTCTTTTCCTCCATCGGTGGTGATACTACCAATTTTGTCCCCGCATCCTCAGCACTGAATATACTCGATTGGCGCACTGGAGAACGTCGAAGGGCACAAACTGCTGATTTTATTGAATATGTGAAGGTTGCTGAACAGACGAAACATCTCGCCTATCCTTCCACAGCATTCTCTACAGATGATGTTCCTCAGGATATTGCGGATGCTTGGCGTCTATATTTGGTAATGCTCCATAGTAGTAAGCCCGTAGTTTCAGGAGCTTTTACTCATCACGGCGTT
>DCXX01000102.1:1806-2026 GCA_002329125.1 Fidelibacterota bacterium UBA2125
TATGATGGAATGTTTCCGGCAGAATGAAAATGAACTGATGGAAAAACCGATGGCCGTTTTTACCTGTTGCCCCAACAGTCCACTCCGCTGGAGTATTGATTCCAGTCACAATCTGATAGACTGTGTTGAAAAGGGGATCATTGTTGAAGTTGTACCCGTGCTGATGATAGGACTGGCTGCACCTGTTACGATTGTGGGTGCTCTGGTGATGCAAACAGCA
>DCXX01000102.1:2094-19473 GCA_002329125.1 Fidelibacterota bacterium UBA2125
GGAGCTTTTACTCATCACGGCGTTCCCCGTATGGCCCGTATGATGGAATGTTTCCGGCAGAAAAAAAATGACCTGATGGAAAAACCGATGGCAATTTTTACTTGTTGTCCGAACAGCCCTCTTCGATGGGGAATTGATTCCAGTCATAATTTGATAGATTGTGTTGAAAAAGGGATTATAGTAGAAGTTGTTCCAGTTTTGATGATTGGACTTGCCGCACCTGTTACGACTGTAGGTGCTCTGGTGATGCAAACAGCAGAAGTTTTAAGCGGTATTGTATTTACCCAACTCATCAAGCCGGGAGCCCCCGTCATTTTTGGTGGTGCGCCGGGGGTATTTCATATGCAGCTCATGAGTGCACCCATGACTGGAGTGGAAGCTCTGCAGCTCTATTGCGGCTATGGACAGATTGCGCGTCATTTACAAATTCCGTCCCAGGCATACATGGGTCTTGGTGACGGGAAGTTCAATGACCCTCAAGCGGGATCGGAAACGGCCAGCGGTTCGTATCTGGCGGCCCTCAGCCGAATTAACCAGGTAACAGGTGCGGGAATGCTGGACTTTGTGAATTGCTTCAGCCTGGAAAAACTTGTGTTTGATGATGAGATTTGCGGGCACGTGTTACATTTTATGCGCGATATTGAAGTGAAAGGAGATCTTCCCATCAAACCTTTTATCGATGAAGTTTTGACAGAACAGCAAATCTGCACTATGGAACACACATTGGAGAATTGGCCCAAAGAACTTTATATACCGGGCCCTATGGTAGATCGCACAAGCTGGGAGCAATGGGAACAGTTTGGCAGCAAATCGTGGCAGGACCGCGCCAGAGATACGGTTCAGGCAGCGCTTGACAGCTATGACGAAACTCCCATTGAAGGAAAGCTGGATCGTGAATTGAGGAATATTATGAGTAACGGCCATGTGGATCCCAAAGACCTGCCCGCAATCAGTTAATTAACCACAGCACCTGATCTATCATGCCTACCCGAAGTCTTGACCAGCGAATAAACGATGGCCCAGTATTACTGGATGGTGCCATGGGTTCTTTGCTTATGGAGATGGGTCTTTTATCAGGGCAACCGCCTGAAGAATGGACCATTAACCATCCGGAACGGATCGGGAAGGTACACAAATTGTACTACGAGGCAGGCAGTGATGTCCTGCAGACCAATACTTTTGGCGCCTCTTTTTACCGGTTAAAGGAATGCGGTATATCCGAACATCACGATCAGGTTAATAAAAAAGCTGTTGAAGTATGCCGCCAATATGGGGGGGATGCTCTTGTCTCCGGTGATATTGGTCCCTCTGGACTGCTTATGGAACCTCTAGGCCCAGCTAAGCCAGAAGAGTTGAAGGAAGCGTATGTAAGGCAAGCATCTGTCTTGAATGAAAATGGTGTTGACCTATTCAGCGTAGAAACAATGATAGATATTGAAGAAGGGATCCTGGCCGTGGAAGCCATCAGGCAAGTGAGTAGTAAATCCATCATTGCGAATATTACTTATGCTAAAACCGACAATGGATATTTCACCGTCATGGGAAATCCTCTGGATGTCTGCGTTCAAAGACTGTTGGATGCCGGTGCAGATATTATTGGGAGCAATTGCAACTTGGACAGCCATGAACTTTATGAGCTGGCAGAGAAAATGCTTTCTCTGACCACCACGCCTGTTTCAATCAAACCCAATGCGGGGCAACCTGTTTTAAAGGGTGATACAGTTGATTATGGGCAGACAGCAGAGGAGTTTGTTGAGGGCATGTTGAAAATCCATGAGTTGGGTGTCCACATTTTAGGTGGTTGTTGTGGCACTACACCTGAATATATCCAACTGTTGTCCGAAAAACTGAAGGGGGAAAGTTAGTTAACTCTTTTCCGGGAAGTTCACGAGTGCGGTAAACAGATCCGTGAAATCCGGATGTGTGCTTAGATCCAGATGCTCGGTTTTTTCTCTTATTTCGTAGAAATGATTTTCATCCATATCATTAAAGAGTGCCAGTTTCGCCCCAAGGAGGGCGGTATTCCCAGCGGTGGTTATTTTTTTCTGGGGAAAGTTCAGAAGTCCGATACGCCGGGCACTCTGCTTGCTGATATAGTTCCCGAAAGCGCCGGATAAATAAACCTCATCCACATCAATTTCCCGGGCTCCCATTTCTTTTAAGAGTAATTGAATACCTGTAGCAATGGCCCCTTTTGCCAATTGTAGTTCCCGCACATCTTTCTGCGTAATAATTACCGGTTCCAGCACAGATAAGGATTCACCATTCTGGATCCGGCCGTTAGAACTGATTTGACCTGAATCCAAAAAGGCTGCCACTGCATCAACAAGACCGCTACCACAGATCCCTCTCGGCTCGGTTTGCCCCAGTACTTTTGGCACCATCCTCCCTTTTCTGACCGAGACAGAAGAGACAGCACCGGATGCCGCCCGCATTCCCATGGAAATTCCAGCCCCTTCAAAAGCCGGCCCCGCGGCTGTTGACGCTGCCAGGATCTTTTCTTTATTGCCTACCAGAATTTCTCCGTTTGTTCCCAGATCGACCAGTACTTTGAGTTTTTCGCTCTCAGCCATATTTTTTACCCATGCACCCATCAAAATATCACTCCCGATAAAACTTCCCACTCCCGGCAGGAATGCAACATCCATATCATTGCTGAAATTCCATTTCAGATCAGATGCCTTATAATTTTTCAGATTGTTTGAAATAGGTTCAAAAGGATGAAAACCGAGCGGCTCCACATCAATGCCACAAAAAATATTATGCATAACCGTATTTCCAGCGATTACGATCCGCTGGATATCCGTTGGTTGAATTTCCGCACTTTTAAGCAGGGCCTGGATCATGTTATACAGTTTTGAACGGATGAGCGATTGCAGATTTTTCTGTTTTTTGAGTCTGGATGCATAATCAATGCGGCTCATAATATCGCCACCATACTTGGCCTGAGGGTTGATATCTGTTTCTATGGCCATCACCTCCCCGGTCTCTCGGTTTACCAATTGAGATGCCAGAGTTGTAGTTCCCAGGTCGATGGCCACACCCAGACCGGGCATGGATGAAAATTGAAAATCCGTATTATCAGATAAAATATCTGTTTTCCATTGATCTATTTCCAAAGTGAGATCTTCGGATATAACGCCTTGACAGGCCAGGCGCCAGCCTGCTTTTATTTCGTCATCATCCAGCATACTTTTTTGGGGTGCGGTGATAGATAAATTTCCTTCTCGCACACGTATACGGCAACCGCGGCAACGGGCATGCCCTCCACAAGGGAATTCCACACCGAAGGAAAACAATTCATCATGGAGTTGAGATCCTTTTTCGACCTCATGGCATTGATTAAGAGGTAAAAGTGTTAACTTGACTTTTTCCCTCATTAAATGATTTAATTATGGTGTGGCTTTAACAGACTCTATGAGGTCTTCTTTATAGGTCTGTTTAACCTTTTCACCTGGTTTTATAATCAAAAATTCGTTCTTGTTCCAGACTCCATCCACCAGGCGTTGGAGGAGTCGAGTATTTCCTTCTAATTCTTCAAAGGCCCAACCGTTACTTTCAGCTTTCTCTTGAGCAGCTTTTGACAATTTCTTACTCATTTCGACCTGGGTGTCTATAAAGGTAATTTTCTTGTAATTCCGAGTCTGATCCAATCTGGCTTTCAAATAAGGAAGATTTTCTTTTCCAAACTGAGTTATTAATTCTTTATCAGTCATGTCCAATCCGTATAATTTTTTAAGTGAACGTTTCTTGATTGAATTACTGTTGGAACTGTTTTCCATCCAGCCCACAGATTGAAAGTACGTTCCGGGATTATTATGAAAATAATTCTCATATTTAGTATGGCTACCCATTAGTATCCCAATACAATCATGACTTCGAGGAATCACCAAGGGGGTGATTTCTGCCTTTAATCCATAGACCCAAGTATTGCACAAACCATATCCTAGAAGAATGGCGTCAAATCCTTTGTCATCATTTTTTCGAATAGATTTTACAATTCTCTTTTTCATTTCGTGTTGACGAAGGTCATGAATTCCTTTAGATATAAATTCTATTTCCACTTCATTGGTTGTTTTTGAAAGGCAATTGGATAATTCCTGTTGGAAAACTTCACAACTGATAATTTTAAGGTGCATTTATTTTCTGATTCCAAGCAATTCTTTTGCTAAGACGACGCCTGCACTGGCATTATCACGATAACCGTCGGCACCAATCTCCTCAGCAAAATGATGTGTAACAGGGGCACCACCAACCAGCATTATCACTTGATCCCGAATTTCCGCTTCTTTAAATACATCGATAGTTGTCTTCATCCCAGGCATGGTGGTGGTTAGCAAGGCAGACATACATACCAACTTGGCCTCATGTTTCTGTACAGCTTCAATGAATTGTTCCGGTGACACATTTGTCCCTAGGTCTACAACTCGAAAGCCCCCCCCCTCCAGAAGTGCTCCCAGCAAATTTTTTCCTATATCATGGACATCCCCCTTTACTGTACCGGTGATAGCGCAGACAGAAATATCTTGGACACTATCACCCACAAGAAGTGGCTTAATCAAAGCCATAGCACCTTTCATCGCTTTGGCAGACATGAGTAACTGAGGGATAAAGTATTCAAACTTCTCAAATCTTCTACCTACCTCGTCCATGGCCCGAACCATATAATCGTTGATCAGTACATGAGGATCAATGTTTTCTGCCAGGGCCTTCTCTGTAATTGAGATTGCCGTGGCGGGGTCTCCGTTTAATACGGCATCATGCAGTTTTTCCAGATAGTCCATTATATTTTTTCTTGTTGCCTTATCTAAAGCTACTCACCTGGTTGAAGAAATTAAAGAAGGGTTGTATACTGGTATCTGATTATAAACTCATCAGGTCTAATTCGTAGTATTCTTTGAAGAAGAGAACAACTGTACGGGAATAGATACCGCTGAATCTCGCTCTATTTTCTGCCGTATCCCTGATACCTTCTTTATAAAGTTCTATCTGCACAGCACTTATGGTACCACCGCCCCGTGATCCGTGGCGAATTGTACTGTAGCCGCCACGGAAGTAGCCTTCTGTTCCAGGATCTGAAATTTCAATACATGGCACAACAGGGTAGTCGTAAGCAAACAACATACTTCCTATGCTATTTTCTCCTCGCACAATGGTTGCGAAGTCTGCTGTCGCAAATTCTGCTAATGCTTTCAAACTGCTCTTGTTGATATAAATCTCACTGTTTAGAGCCGAGTCGGGAATCGCGTAATCTTCAGAATCGAGCAAGTATCCGAGTTCAATTCTTGGCCGACGGCTCTGGCCGTGAATATCAATGTAGAGACCACCCTGGAAATATTTTGAGACGGTATCTTTGGCTGACTCAATGTAACCGTGATATTCTGTCCAAGCGCTACCCGCATGGCCGTTTCCCTGTGCCGCTTCATCCAAGTCCCGGTTCGCATCAAGTTTGGTTCTATGGAGGCGGCAGACAATCAAGTGAGGGAGCTTGCCTGTTATAGCTTTGAGTGAATCAGCAAATATCCTAGCCAATTCTTGAGTGTAAGTATCTTTCACCGTTGTGCCCCAAGTGCGGTCGGGTATTTCCTCAGGTTTTTCAGAACCGCCGTGAGGTGTGCCTATGATGATAGGGAGATTCCCGGGTCGGTATTCCGTGTATGAGTTGCGGCCGTAATAGGTTTCACCGGCAATATATTCCGGATCACTGTTATCTATATTGGTTAACTGTTCACCGGAAGGCTCACTACATCCGGTGATGAGGCTTAAGAGAAAGAGCGTCAGCCAATTCCCTGTATATTTATTGTATATAATCATATTTGAAGCATTTAATCTATTTAAGTACTATTGGGAAACCCATCATGAAGGTGATGATCTTTCAAGTAGAGAAGGCGGTTAATTAATCAATAATGTTACCATCTTAAACAATATATCTTGACTCAATGGTATGAGTTTGTGTAAAGTTAATAAGAGTGGGGACGTATAAAGACTCCGTATTTTTTATTACTTTTTTCATAAATAAATAAGAGGTGGCTAAGTATGCTTAAAATCATCCGAAACGAAAATAGAAGTGGCGGATCATTACTTCTTTGGTTCACAATGACAATAGTTCTTGTCATGACTCAAACCCTTTACGCCCAGGGTGTAATTACCGGTCGCGTAACTGACTCAGATACCGGCGACCCCCTGGCAGGAGTGAATGTTTTCATTGGTGTATTAGGTATTGGTGCATCATCCACTGCTGATGGGAACTATACCATAGATAGGGTCCCTGAGGGGCGACATGAAGTGACTGCCGGCTACATCGGTTATGAAACATCCTCTCAAATGGTTGATGTTTCTTCAGGAGCTACGGTGAATGTTGATTTTGCTCTGGAAAGTAGCCCGCTTATGCTTGATGAAGTTTTTGTTACAGGCACAGCTGGTCAGGCTCGAAGAAGGGAGGTTGGTAACAGTGTGGGGACGATCAACATTTCTGAAGTGAATGAACCTGTGGCCAATCTTGAAGATATGCTTTCTGCGCGGATTCCGGGCCTCAATATTCAGGGCACATCCGGGGCTTCTGGCGCTGGCGGCGTTATAAGGCTGAGGGGTAATTCAAGTGTGGCTATGAGCAATGCACCCTTGGTATATATTGATGGTGTTCGTGTAAGATCTGATTCATACCCCAAAAATGTTCCCCCCACGGGGTACTCTGGCCGAGGCCATAATACATTGTCGAGCCCATTAAACGATATTAATCCAAACGATGTAGAACGAGTTGAAGTCATTAAAGGTGCGGCCGCTACTACTCTTTATGGAACAGAAGCAGCTGCAGGTGTAATTCAAATTTTCACAAAAAAAGGAACATCAGGTGTCAGTGGTGCAAAGTGGAATGTACAAGTAGACCAGGGGACAATCTTCTTACCTGAATTTGGTACTGAGGAAAGACCTTATTTTGGCTTGGGTCCGTTTGTAAAAGATGGTAGTAAAGCAAACTATTCCGTCTCTACTACGGGTGGTGGCGCAGATCTGAGATACTTTCTTTCTGCAAATTGGTCTGACAATACCGGTGTTTTGCCTGATTCACGGGATGATCGATTGAACTTCAGAGGGAATTTTGGATTTAGTCCTGCGAAAAATCTCCAGATTAACTATAACACAATGGTTTCGAAATCGCACACCCAGAATCCGCCCCAAGGTAACAATGCCCATGGATTGACTTTGAATGCCTACCGCGGACGAGCCAGTTACTTTGGCACGGAGTGGGGAGATCCAATGTTCAAAGAGGAGCTGGATCAATTGATGGTATATGACATTACATCAGAGTTCACCCGGTACACCACTGGTGGTGAAATGATTTGGAGCCCGATACCCAATTTTACCAATACGTTCAAACTGGGATATGATAGATCTCATGCCGATCATAGAAATTACCGGCCTTACGGTTTCATACGGGCAACATATGGAATATTGGCTGATCTTGATTGGACGGGAGAGCTTATAAATAGTGAATACATAGGCAGTTATGATCTGGATATGGGTGACATCACATTAGATGTATCTGCTGGAGGCCAAAGAACCGAATCTAGAGATCATCATATTACCGCTCATGCTGAGAACCTGCCACCCGGTGACGCGACAGTTACGGGCGGCGCTTCGCAGCAGGCCAGAGAATATCGAACTAAGATCATTAATGCAGGATACTTTGGGCAAGCTTTAATCGGCTTCAAAGACAGGTATTTTCTCACCCTAGGTATGCGTATTGATGGCTTTAGCGCGTTCGGAGAAGAAGCTGGTTACCAGCAACTGCCTAAAGTAAGCGCGTCTTATATTATTTCCGATGAGTCATTCTGGCCTCAGACGCCCCTCTTCGGAGCTATGAAATTGCGTGTGGCATGGGGACAGTCCGGACGTGCTCCTGGCGCTTTTGATGCTGTAAGAACTTGGGATCCTGTTGGCTGGGGTGGGGCTGTTGCTTTCTTTCCGGAAAATGTTGGTAACTCATCTCTCGGACCTGAGATAACCACTGAGATTGAGTTTGGTTTTGATGCAACCTTTTTGAATGACAAGGTAACAATGGAATTCACCTCTTATGATCAAACCACGACGGACGCACTCTTTAGTGTGACGCAGACACCATCTCTCGGATTCCTTGGATCTCAGCTGGAAAATGTAGGTGAACTAAAGAATTCCGGCATGGAGATGGCGGTTCAGGCTGACATAGTGCGCACCGGCAGTTTTGGTCTGAGTGGAGGATTTACTTTGGCCACTAATAACAGTGAGGTTCTCAGTCTGGGTGGTTCCCCTGAATTCGGTGTTGGTGGTGGTGGATGGATTAAGGAAGGTGGGTCAGTCCCTGGTATCATCGGGAGAAAAATCCTCAATCCCAACGATTTGGCTGATCCAGACTTCGCAAAAGATGAAAATGGGTCAACAGACGTCAGATATATGTTTGGCCCCAATTTGCCAGTAAATGTGTATGCTGGATTTCTTGAAGTTACTCTTCCCATGGGTATTCGGGTCTCCGCAAGGGGTGAATATATGGGAGGACACTACATTTCTGATGGAGCCAGTAGTAATGTTGCTCGTCGTGGTGCCTATACAGTTTGTGATGAAATTGTGAAAGGTGGTAGTACAGCTTATGAATTAGTTAATGCAGGTACAACTGATCAGCTGACCGCCAGAGAGCGCGCCATGTGCACCCGAAGTACTGTGGGTGGTTCTGGCAATATTTTTATTTATCCAGCGGATTTCTTTAAGATGAGGGATTTGACTGTGACAGTCCCCATTCCTGTTCAATTCAACAATATTAATTCAATGACGCTGAAGTTTTCAGCGAGGAATGCCTACCGCTGGTTAAATGAAGATTTTCCGCTGTTCGATCCGGAAATGGTTGCAGGTGGTGGCCGAGTTACTGGCGGTAGTACAGCGTACTATCACCAGTCACGTTCTATCTCGGAACATATTCCTCCAACCGGAAGCTACACCCTGAGCCTCAGGGTGACTTTCTAAGTGGTTATCATGGAGAAGGAGAAAATGATGAAAAAACTGACTTTAATTGTTCTTGCTTTGACATTTGTCGCCTGCGATTTAGAAGTTACCAATCCAGGCCCCGTTCAGGATTCATTTCTTGTAACGGAGGAGGCGCAAGTTGGTGTCGTGAATGGTGCCGGTCGCGCACTTTCATCGGCCATGAACTGGATCTCCTATACTGGGGGTGCTATATCAAGGGAAGTAACCCCCTCTGGTTCAATAGGTAGCTTTGGCATTTCATTAAGAACACAAGAAGGATATCTTGATGCAAATGAGACCAGTACCCATTGGAATACGTCTCAGCGTGCAAGATGGATGGCTGAAAGTGGCGCAGCGAGGATGAAAGAAGAAGTATATGATGATTATTCATCCAATGCCAATTACGCCCAGATATTACTGTATGCAGGATATGCCAACCGTCTTTTGGGAGAAAACTTTTGTTGTGCCGTTATTGACGGTGAATCAGCCCAGGATGGAAGTACCTATTTTGACCGAGCTTTGGACAATTTTAACGAAGCAATCACTGTAGCCAAGGCTGCAGGCGAGACTGATCTTGCTACCGCTGCGCAAGCAGGAAGAGCGTCTGTAAAGGTCTGGAAAGGTGACTGGTCAGCAGCTGTATCTGATGCGGATGCTGTTCTAAGTGCTGGTGGGGATAATTTTAAGTATGAAATGCCCTACTATGATGGATATGGTATTGATGTGTACAATAGAATCTATTACGCAAGTAGCGGTGATGGTCCCTACAGGGCCAACACTGTCTGGCATACCGCCTATGAAGAATATTCTCAGGAGATGGGGGATTCCAGAGTAGGCTTTATATTTACTGAAAAAGATGGTGGCCCTGACTGGACAGATCTAGATGGCACCACCTATCAGATTGAATCAGGTGATGCTACGGTGAATGGTAAAATCATCCCGTGGCTGCCGCAGCAAAAACACGATAAACGGACATCCCCAATCCGCCTCTCAAGCTCACAGGAGATGTATCTCATCAAAGCTGAGAATGCACTTAATAACGGTTCTGTGGATGACGCACTGACAAACATCAATGCTGTTCGTACCCTAGCCGGTCAGGATGCTGTTACAGCTACAACGGCTGCTGAAGGGTGGACTATGTTGAAAAGAGAGCGTGGCATCGAATTGTGGCTTGAAGCTAGACGTTTGGGTGATATGCGCAGGTGGAAGGACGCTTCGGCCGCGGGTAGTTATCATGAATATGAGACCACTAACTGGGAAGGAAGTGCTTATACACCAGCCTATCTGTCATTTCCCATCGGGCAAAGTGAGATTGATACCAATCCGAATGTGACAGCCTCGGATGGTCGTCCGTACTAACTTTTAGAGTTAATTGAAGTTGGAAAAGGGGTGGCACTAATTTGTCGCCCCTTTTTTATTAAGTAAAGGAGATCATAATGAATCGTAAATGGACCTATTATTTTCTTTCAGCAGTTATTATTCTTTCAGTAGGATATTCTCAGAAAGTCCCCAGCCCACAGGATGTTTTCGGCTTTCGTATTGGCGATGACTACAAACTTGCTGACCACAGTCAGATGGTGGACTATTACAAGAAACTGGCTGATGCTTCGGATAGAGTTCAACTAACCGAGATCGGAAAGTCCGCCCTAGGAAGACCCATGATTTTGTTATTCATCTCAACGCCTGAGAATTTGAAACAATTAGATAAGTGGAAGTCCATCAGCGCAAAGCTGGCTCGTGCCAGGGTGAGTGAAGACGAAGCGAAAAAACTGGTGAAAGAAGGGAAATCAATACTTTGGATCGATGGCGGAATGCACGCCACCGAGCGGGCTCACGGGCAAATGACATCAGAACTTGCCTATCGCGTGGCCACTGAAGAGTCTGATGAGATGAAAAAGATCCGTGAAAATGTTATTCTTCTTCTGATGCCTGTAATAAATCCAGATGGGATGGATATTGTGGTGGACTGGTATCGTCGGAATCTTGGCACACCGTTTGAAACCACCGGACCGCCTTGGCTTTATCACCATTACGTAGGGCATGACAACAACCGGGACTGGTTCATGAACAATATGCCCGAATCGCAAGCTTGCTCTCGGGTCATTTATAATGAATGGTATCCCCAAATCATTTACAATCATCACCAGACGGGGCCATCATGGGCGAGGATATTTCTTCCTCCGTTTTCTGATCCTGTTAACCCGAACATCCATCCGGGTGTAACAACCGGTGTCAGTTTGGTTGGCACGGCTATGGGTAATCGTTTTGCCATGAAGAAGATGGGCGGTGTTGTATCCGATTTTCAATACAGCATGTGGTGGAATGGCGGCATGCGGACTGCTCCTTATTTTCACAATCAGATTGGTATCCTTACTGAAACCAGTCATGCGACACCTACGCCACGGTTCTACGATCCAGACTCCATACCAAAAGCTATCGGCTCTCGCAGAGCCAACCGCATGTCTAATGATGGAACAGATATTTTCCTTCCCCTACCGTGGGAAGCAGGGGAATCTCATTTCAGGGATGCGGTTGATTACATGCTTACAGCCTCTATGGCTGTTATGAACATTTCGGCTGACCTCAGAGAAAAATGGTTAATGAATATATATACCATGGGTAGAGACGCCATCGAAAGTGGAGAGGCGGCGGGCGGACCCTATGCCTATGTCATTCCCACTGAGCAGTGGGACGGTGTAGAAGCGACGAATCTGGTTACTCACCTTCGTCGGACCGGAATTGAGGTTCATCAGGCTACAGGTAACTTCACAGTAGGTAGTAAGAAATACGGAAAAGGGTCCTACGTCGTCTATGCGGCACAGGCCTATCGTCCCATGGTTATGGATATGATGGAACCTCAGGAATATCCTGACAGGCGGAGCCCGGACGGAACACCGCAGGTCCCTTACGATCTTGCCGGCTGGACGCTTCCCATGCAGATGGGTGTTACGGTTGATCGGGTTGATGCTTCGTTCAAAGTAAAAGCTGAAGAAGTGACTGATATTGAAATTGCTCATAAAGCAGGAACAGTTTCGGGGAAAGGGAACTATGGCTATGCTTTGTCCAATAAGACTAATGCGTCGTTTCTCGCCGTTAACCGTCTTCTGGATGCGGGAGCCAAGGTTCATTACAGCGACGGTTCGTTTAAAGTCAAATCAGCTGAATTTGGCAAAGGGGCCATTGTTGTGGAATCGTCCGGTAAAGAGACTGATTCCGCAGTTAATTCTTTGGTTAAAGAACTGGGTGTCAGTTTCACCAGACTGTCAAAAAAACCGGCAGGTAAACTGGTTGCCGCCAAACCCTTTAAGGTTGGTCTTTACAAATCGTGGGTTTCGAATATGGACGAAGGGTGGACCCGCTGGCTGTTGGAAAATTATGAATTTTCTATGGACACACTCCACGATGCCGATATCAGGGGAGGTCAACTGAATGATTACAGTGCAATTGTTATTCCCGATCAGGCGCCTAACCGTATCCTGAACGGACATGCCATGAACACCATGCCGGAAGAGTATGTGGGTGGTATGGGTGTGGAAGGAGCCGCCGCTCTCAAAAAGTATGTAGAAAGCGGTGGAACACTTGTCATGCTGGATGGTGCCTCTGACTTTGCTATTGAACAGTTTGGCTTACCTGTGAAGAATGTTGTTTCAGGAGTGTCTCCTCAGAAATTCTTCATCCCCGGTTCACTGGTCCGGATTCATCTTAAACAGGGACATCCTCTGGCTGCAGGTATGCAGGACCAAGCAGCAGCTTATTTTGTTCGTAGCCGTGCCTTTAGTGAAGTGAAATTGAGCAGGAAAGGTGAAGGTGGTCGTGAGGATACAAAAGTGGCGCCGAAACCGCCTGTGGAAGTTGTTGCCAGTTACGATAAGGAAGAAATACTTATGAGTGGCTGGGCCCTTGGTGAAAAATCTCACATTGGAGATAAAGCCGCTGCAGTCCGTGTGAAGTTGGGTGAAGGCGATGTGGTCCTCATCGGATTCCGCCCGCAATTTCGCGGTCAGCCGAGAGGGACCTACAAGCTGCTGTTTAATTCGCTTCTTTTGAGTGGATTGGATGCGTATCCCACCGTTTCTGAGTAGCTGGAACAGGTAGGCCTCACCCGATAGTAACTCGGTCTCACAGAGAGTTAGCTAAGTGAGCGGGAGAGTTAAGACACTGCTACGCTACAAAATTTATATTGTGCTTCTGGTTGGGATTTTGTCATCTGTATGGGGAAAAGATGATGATGAACCTGTCTATCCCATTGATCCAGATGCTACGCCCCGCCCTGTGGCCTACGCCACATCCACAACGGGGAAAATAATCATCGATGGCTTATTAGATGAAATTGAGTGGGAGAGCGCCGAAGTCATTGATGGATTTATTCAGGCCAAACTTCAGGAAGGATACCCCGCCACTGAACCGACGGTTGTCAGATTGCTTTATGATGACAACCATCTTTACGTTGGTGCCGTCTGCTACGATTCAGAGCCCAATAAACTTGTTGTTGAGAGTCTCGTTCAAGATTTTGAGACACACAACAGTGATGTGTTTGCTTTGACTTTGGACACTTTCTTCGACCGAAGTAATGCCTTCATGTTTCTATTCAATCCCATGGGTGCCATCAAAGATGGTCAGGTTTTCAACGATAGTCGCAATCCAAACCTGGCGTGGGAAGGTATTATTGATGTAAAAACTTTTCATCATGAGGAAGGGTGGAATATTGAATTGGCAATCCCCTTTTCTACTCTCCGTTTCGACCCCACCTTGAAAGAACAGAAATGGGGTTTAAACTTCCTCAGGCGAGTCCGAAGGAAAAACGAGGATTCTTACTGGGCTCCGCTACCTAGACGCGGACGAATCCATAAAATGTCTAAGGCGGGTACGTTGCTTGGCATTGAAGGTATAGAGTCGGGACGTAACCTGACCATCAAACCATTCGCTTCAGTAGGTTCCTCAGAAGGGAGTTCTTCTGTATCAAATGATGGCGGAGCAGACATCAAATGGGGAGTTACACCAAGCCTTACATTAGATCTAACAGCTAACACTGATTTTTCTCAGGTAGAAGCAGACAGGCTTCAGATTAACCTTGATCGATTTCCCCTTTTTTTCCCGGAAAAGCGTGATTTTTTCATAGAGAATGCCGGCGCTTTCACTTTTGGGGATGTGACAGAAAGGAATTACCGCATGGGTTCCTCTCTGAGAGAATTCACGTTATTCCATTCTAGACGAATTGGATTGGAAGGTGGTTTGCCCGTACCTATCATAGGAGGAGGCCGCCTCACCGGGCGGCTGAAGGATTACGAATTGGGCGTTCTAGCTATCCGAACGGATGCTATGACTGACAATCCGGCGGAAGACTTTAATGTGTTCCGTTTGAGACGAACCATGGAAGGGAACTCAGATATTGGTGCCATGGTCATCCAAAGGCAAACGCCGAGCCTCAATGACACCTATGAGAGGAGTTATGGCCTGGATGCCAACTTCAGGTTTTTCAGGAACTTAGTCGTCAATTCTTACCTGGCCGGAACGGCCGAACCGGGCGTTACTGAAGATAACTTTGCCGGTCGCGTCTCCGCCGGTTGGCGCGATGGGTTGTGGGATGTTTCAGCTTTTTATAAAGAGGTTGGTGACCAGTTCAATCCCGGGGTTGGATTCATTAAGAGGAAAGGGATCCGTCACGGTTACGCAACTTTGGGTGCTCACCCACCCGTGGAGACGAAATGGTTCTATAAATTGAATCCTTACAGTGAGATCCACTATGTGACCGATCTGAATTCTATGATGGTAACCAGAACCGGTTCAGCCGCCTTAGATTTTCATCTCCGTGACGGCGGTACTCTGGGAGTAAAGGCTGTGAGCAGATTTGAAAAAGTAGACACCCCTTTTTCCATAGGTGAAGATGTTACTGTTGATGCAGGATCTTACTCTTTTGGTGAAGTGATCGGTTTTTTCCGTTCCAATGCGTCTCTTCCATTTTTTACTTACCTGCGTCTTTATAGTGGGACTTATTTCGCTGGGAAGAAAAGAACAGTTTCTTTGAACCTGGCCGGTCGGATAGGCTATAGATTGACTGCACAGGTTTCTTCCAGCTTCAATGATATTGCCTACGATAATAGGAATGTATCGGCCAATGTGTATGGAATGCGTGTCAATTACTCCCACACAACTGCTATTCACTCCTCAGCCTATGTTCAATATAATTCCGTTTCCGATGAGATGGTGTCGAACCTTCGTTTTAACCTGATCCATTCACCGCTGAGCGATCTTTTCTTCGTGTACCTGGATCGGAGATATGCTAACAGTGGTGAGTCAATTGATCAGGCCGTGGTACTGAAGGTGACAAAGCTGTTCAATCTTTAGTGGTGTTTAATCCAAAAGTGTCATTGTAAGTTAACATCATGTTGACAAATCGACTTCTTAATGCGATCATTTATTAGAACATTTGTGAGGAATCCATGCAATTGAAAAAAGTTCATTATAGTTTATTCTTATCGCTCCTACTGATTAATAGTTGTGCTAAGGTTGGTTTTAGTTTTTTTCCCTTTGAGGGGATCCCTGGGAGGAAAACAGAGGAGGCTGTTGGAAAGAATGGCGTTGTGTCGTCTGTTCACCCTCTCGCCTCTGAAGTTGGAATCAATATTCTAAAAGCTGGTGGCAATGCCGTTGATGCAGCCATTGCAACAGGTCTGGCTCTTGGTGTTGTTGATCAGGCGAACTGCGGTCTGGGTGGCGGCGCGTTCATTGTTATCCATCTTGCTGACGGCACAGTGCACACACTGGACGGCCGAGAAATGGCACCCTCACGAGCCCATCGTGATATGTATATCAAAAATGGAAAAGTTGATTCCAAACTGAGCAGACGCGGCCCACTGGCAGTGGGTGTCCCTGGTGTGCCAGCAGCTTATCTGAAAGCACTTGAACTTGCCGGGACAATGTCCTTGAAAGAAGTGATCAAACCAGCCACAGCCATTGCCCGAGACGGTTTTATTCTAGATGAGGCCTATATCAACAGGTATCAAGGCGCGGTGAAAAATCTTAAGAAAGATCCAGGATCAGCTGAGGTCTATTTTAACGCTGACGGATCGGAGCTTGGGATAGAACAAATTTTTAAACAACCGCTTCTGGCTGATACCTATGACAAATTTGGTGAAAATGGTCTAGACTATTTTTATAAAGGTGATTTTGCCGAACAGGTGGATCAGTTCATGCAAAAGAATAGTGGTCTCATAACCAAAGAAGATATGGCAAACTACAGGGTTGTAGAGAGGAAACCCATCCATGGTACATACAAAGATTATGAGGTTTTCGGCATGGGACCACCCAGTTCCGGAGGGATCCATGTGGTTCAAATCTTGAACATGATTGAAGCTTCCGGTGCTCTGGATGAGAAGTCTGAATGGGATGAAGAAAGTGTTTTCCTGGTTGCAAAGTTTATGGACAAAGCGTTCAGAGATCGTGCTGAACATCTTGGTGATGCTGACTTCCATCCAGTTCCTATTGACCGACTTATAAGTAAAGATTATGCCCAGTCGCTCGTAAATGAAGTGAAGGCTGTTACCTCAGTCGACCCTCGGGATGAAAAATACTCATTGGCCTATGGTGAAGGGCATACCACCAATTTTGCTGTCATAGATAAATGGGGTAACGCTGTGGCCATCAATCATACTGTAAACCTCACTTACGGTGCCCAGGTAACAGTTCCCGGGACGGGGGTGGCTCTCAACTCCGAAATGGATGATTTCAGTGCTCAACCAGGCGTACCCAATGCCTTTGGACTGATCGGAGCTGAAGCCAATTCTGTTGCTGCTGGTAAGCGGCCTCTTTCCAGTATGTCTCCTACCATTGTAGTTAAAGAGGGGAAACCTGTAATGATTCTTGGTGGCGCTGGTGGCCCCAGAATTATTACAGCTGTTCTGCACACAATACTGGGTGTTTTGGATTTCGATCTATCTGTTGGAGCGGCTCTATCCCTACCGCGATTCCACCACCAGTACCGACCTGAAGTACTTTTTGTGGAATCTCACATGCCAGAAGAACATAAAGATGCCATGACTGATAGAGGTTATAAAGTTATGGACTGGGGCGGCCTGGGTACGGTCAGAGCTATCGCTTGGAGTGAAAAACATCAGGCTTACGTTGGTGCAGCTGATCCGCGGACTCGCGAAGGGGTAGGCGCTAAAGCTTACTGATATTTTAGTATATCAGACTTATGGCAAAAAAAAGAAAACAAAATAAACACAAGTCAAAAAGCACCACTTCTCCTTCATTTAAGAAATCTTTGAGACATTCGACCCACCCCGTTCCTTCAGAAAAAGTTGAAGAGACCGAAAAGAAATACGATAGAAGAAAATCGAAAGAGGAGATTAAGAAAGAAATTGTCCGGTCTGTGGAAGAATAATTTTA
>DCXX01000102.1:19792-22613 GCA_002329125.1 Fidelibacterota bacterium UBA2125
TAATTTTATTCTGAGACAAATAATCGATTCAGCAACTTCTTAAGCTCTCTATCTGGCAATCCTTGCCCCATATATCGCTCCCCGGTCTTATCCTGAATAATCAATTCGAAGTGGAGGTGAGCACTTTCTCGGTTACCCTTGGCACCATCGCTGGTACCGCTGTTGCCCACTTTACCCAGCGTTTCACCCCGCGCCACTTTGGCGCCCACCACAATGCCGTCGGCTATCTCAGACATGTGGGCGTAGATTGAAACAAGTCGTTTCCCTTCAACCAGATCAAGGCCGTGATCAATAAACACCGCTCGACCAAAGAGGATATGTTCAAACACATCTGATGGTGTTCTACCTATTTCCCCGGCTTTTTTTAGAAGGGATTCTCTGAATTGGTTTGTCACTTCCATGTAGTCTCTGTCAGCACGAATGACGACACCATTTGCCACACTTTGGATTTCTGATCCGTATTGTGAGGGGAAATCAATGCCGCGGTGCGTTCCGCTTCGATATGCACGAGGAGCGTTAGGTAAGAGGTTTGACCATTTTGGGGTGACTATTCCGGGGCAGGGCATCAGAAGCATATTGTCAGACAAATAGTCAAAACTGTCCTCTATCCTCATTTCCGGATTGACAGTGCCAACAGGCGTGAAGGAAACTATGTTGGCATTTGTAGTCAGGCTGGTTACATAAGCGACAATCCTGTCTCTATCAAGGACAAAAGTGAGATTTATGGCTGATTCGTCAGATGTTAACGAAATAGGCCGGTAAGGGAGATTTTTTTCTTTTGAAAAATGGGCACCTATCTGATCCATAGCTGAATCATATTTGATCTCCATTAGGAATCTTGAATAATCAATATCTTTCGCCGCTTCTTTTAAGGCGTTTGTCAGGAGATTATCATTCATGTCCGTACCGAAGGGGATACGGAATAGGACCGTATCATCTTCCGTTGACCGGTAAACGGTCACTTCGAGTGGTTGTTTACTAGCCTCCGGGGAGGGCACTGTTGGGGCACACCCTACCCACAGCCCCAGGAGGATCAGAATGAACTTTTTTGAAGAAAGGAGTTTAATTGTTTCCTATATGTGCTGTAAGGAAATCCAGCACCTTGGTGTAAGCTTCCATGGGTGGTCCAGCCTCTGTTGAGAGGCACGAATCTGAAATGATGGATAAGGCAGCGAAGTTCGACGGATCGTAGTCTGAACTGAAATGAACCTCCACAGTAGGAATCTGGCACAGTTGTATTGTATCGAGAAGATCAAAACCGTTCCGAGCCCAAGCTCCGGGTGCAATGAGGCATCCGTCTGCCCATTTTCTTTTTTGCTTTATAAAGATCATAGCTTTAGACATATCGTCAGTTTGGAGAATTTTTAGCGTCACCTTTTTTTGACGTGCTTCACGTCGGAGAGCTGTGTTGATTTTGTCCAGTGTGATGTTCTCACCTATAGAAGATGCACGGACGCCAATGAGGTTCATATTGGGACCATGAAGGACTAAAATATTCATTTTCTCTTCAGCTTTTCGGTTGTCGACCTCTAAGTGCAAGGGTAAATTCCTAATCCAAATTTAAGCGGTTTGGAGTGAACGAGTTAACAATGAACATAACGGACGAAGTGTGAGGCAGATTCGCCTTTTAATAATCAAAGCCTGTCCTTTTAAAATGGTAAATTAAACCGTGTTGAATGTATTTTTCAACTATGAGCCCCATTATCGGGGCTCTTTTTTTATGTGGTCAAAATATTTCTCGGTTGTAATCATGGTAGATCTTCAATGAACAACAGTGCCGCTCTGCTCATGCTGGAGGATGGTCGTCTGTTCCGGGGATATTCATTCGGAGCCGAAGGGGAGACCACGGGCGAAGTGTGCTTCAACACAGGGATGACCGGCTATCAGGAAATTCTCACTGACCCTTCCTATTGCGGTCAGATTGTTACCATGACCTATCCTCACATAGGCAACTACGGTGTCAACCGGGATGATGTTGAATCGAATAAAATTCAGGTTGCCGGATTCGTAGTGAAAGAAGAGACGGAAGTACCATCAAATTATCGTTCAGACCAGTCATTGGGTGAATATCTTCGTAGTGTTGATATTGTTGGCATCCAGGGGATTGATACCCGAGCACTCACCCGACACTTAAGGGATTGTGGTGCTATGAACGGTATTATCAGTTCAACTGATCTTGATGAAACTTCACTAAAGAAAAGACTCAAGAACGTCCCATCCATGGCCGGACTGGATCTGGTACCCAATGTGACCTGTGAAAAATCCTACCATTGGAACGGGAATGCATCTTCCCACAGGGTCGTGGCGATGGACTTCGGAATCAAGTATAATATACTCAGGCTCTTAAACAGCCACGACTGTGACGTAACCGTGGTATCGGCAACAACGTCAGCTGATGATATACTGGCACTGAAACCTGACGGCATCTTTCTCTCTAACGGTCCAGGAGATCCTTCGGCGGTCACTTACGGTATAGCAACCATCAAAGAATTGTTGGGGAAAAAACCTGTCTTTGGCATCTGTCTGGGTCACCAGTTGTTATCATTGGCAGTGGGAGGCTCCACCTATAAACTGAAGTTTGGGCATCGCGGCATTAATCACCCTGTTAAGAACGTTGAAACCTCTGAAGTTGAAATCACCAGCCACAATCACGGTTTCGCTGTTGATCCTGATTCTCTTCCCGGCAATTCAGAGATTACACACTGGAATCTCAACGATGATACTGTGGAAGGTTTCAGGTGTAAAGATATCCCGGCTTTTTGCGTCCAATACCATCCGGAAGCGGGGCCGGGACCTCACGACAGTCGTTACCTGTTTCAAC
>DCXX01000048.1 GCA_002329125.1 Fidelibacterota bacterium UBA2125
ATTTTCATGATCAGGGAAGAAAACCTCATCGACAATGTCCCCAGCGATTTTGCAGAAACACAGCTCATCAAGATGTTCTATGACAAGGGATTTGATGTTGTAGATCGCCAACTGGTTCAGGCTATGAAAGGTGAAGCAGACTTCACACAGGCCCTTGCCGGAGACGTTACAGCAGCCGCGAAAATAGCCGGTATGCTGGGGGCAGATATTATTGTTATTGGTACTGCCAAGATTTCTTCCGGGGGAGTGATAAAGGCGGGCAGCTACTCCATGACTTCCGGACAGGCTGATGTGAATGGTAAAATTGTCCGGGCGGACACGGGTGAACTGCTGGCTATCGTCCCCCAGGCACGTGGAAAGAAGCCTCACATCTCTCCATCCACCGCCGGTATTAGCGCCGTCACCATGGCAGCGGAAAAACTGGGTGGTGACATTATTACCCAGCTTATCAGGAAATGGAGTACCCAACAGGCCAATGCTGTCAATGTTTTTCTCGTGGTTCAAAATGTCGATTTCATGACTTACATGACTCTTGGCAACCACCTGAAGTCACAATCCATCCCCGGTATTCAGAATGCTTTTGAAAAAGGGTTTAATGGTGGCGTAGCAGAATTCCAGATTCTATATGAAGGAAAATCCCAGGACCTGGCCATGGCTCTTATGCAGAATCAGGCCCAGGGTGTGGCACTTCAGGTCACGGGTCTTTCCGGCAACCGGATTTCAGCACAAATCGCTCAATAACGGAGGGCATGATGAAACGCACTTTAGCACTTCTATCTTTTTCCTTTATTCTTCTCAGTTCCGTCCAAGGCCAGGGTTGGGGCTGGGGCTCCAATGATGCAGTTCAGCAAGTGGATAACGGCGCCATGAACTACTCCAACGGATTTGTTGTAGCCACGGGGATCGGTGCAATTTCGCCGCTGGCGCAGAACCCGGGGATGGCCCGCGCAACGGCTGTGAGGGCGGCCAAAGTGGACGCCATGCGAAATCTATTAGAAGCGGTTATGGCTGTTACAGTCTCTTCAGAAACGACTGTAAGAGGTGCCGCTATCGAGAATGATGTTGTAAAAACATCAGTTGAAGGGATGGTGAAGGGTGCCCGTATGCGGGATATCGATGGAGACGGGCGCGGTAGCAACAGCGATATCCGCTACCTCAGCGACACATCAATTGAGATCGAGATGGAAGTGCACATGTCCGGCATTTCTGAAGTTATTTTACCAGCGGCAGGGTTTGCCCCTGCCCCGGCGCCAACAGCAGGCGGAGCACCTGCACCCGCCGCTCCCGCCGCACCGCGGCCGGGAACGGTGACAGGCCTTATTGTGGACGCCCGCGGCTTGGGATTGCGGCCCGCCATGTCACCAAAGGTTCTCGATCAGAACGGTGGTGTTGTATACGGACCGGGCAACTTCACCCGGGAGTTCGCGGTGAAGTTCGGTGTAGCCGGTTATTCTAAGAATCTGGAACAGGCCCAGCAGGACCCCCGGGTGGTGGGGAACCCGATGGTGGTCAAGGGTGTTGGTGTACAGGGAGCCAACAAGGCGGATCTTGTTATTGCGGCTGGTGATGTATCCCGTGTGAAAGGTGCCGACAGTTCCGGTAAGTTCCTGTCCAACTGCAAAGTGATGATACTTATCGACTGATGTATTTGAAAAAAAATAGACAATTGAGGAGACTAACTATGTTGCGGAAAACAATTATCATTTTCATGATGATGACAACGCCTGTTTACATTTTTGCTCAAAATGACAAAGAAACGGCAAAGCCTGAAATCGTTCAGCTTCAGATCGGTGATGAGGCACCCAGGTTTGCACTCCGTACCCTCGACGGCAAATATGAACTGCTTACCCGGTGGACCGGTGAAAAACTTTCCCGCCCAGCGTCTCAGCCTACCCGGCACGTGGTACTGGTGAGCTTTTTCGCCACCTGGTGCCAGCCGTGTATGAAAGAGCTCCCCCATCTGGAGAACCTGTGGCAGAAGTACCAGGATCAGGAAGTCCGCATCTTTCTTGTGGACATCACGGACGCTACACGCTCCGTGCCTCAGTACGCCGACGCACCCAAGCCGGAGCCGTTCCTGAAGGAGCGAGGCCTCACCATGCCGCTATTGCTGGATACATACGGCATGGCCATGGAAAGGTACGTGCCGGACAAAATGCTCCCGCGCCTGTTCGTTTTAAATAAGTACCGTACCATAAAGCTTATTAAACGTGGTTTCCACGAGGGTGAAGATTTTGAAGGAGAACTGTCAGCTCTCATTGATGAACTGCTGGAGGAGGATGGAGCCAAGAAATCAGAGTAATTTCATTTAACTCTACGAACTGAAATTTCAGAGCACAAGCTCAGTTAAACAAACGTGGGAAAAAATGCGGAAATATGAAAAATAATAACTGTGTCCTCGCGCACATACTTTTCTAGAACAATACTTTAACATTAGGATAGAACTATGATTAGACCATGGATGAAACCCATATGTGTCGTTCTCAGTTGGACGATGCTCATTTTTTCTCTACCCGTACCGGCGGTAGCACAGCAGAATGTGCGTGAGGCTCAGGTGGACGGTCAGATGGTCCAGCAGAGCACCCAGGGTACCGGTAAACTGGTTGTGGCCATTATCGACCTGGAGGGGCGGGGCATCTCCGCTCTGGAAGCGCAGACGCTCACGGACAGGATGCGCTCGGAGCTGGTGTCGACCGGAGCAGTCACCATTGTGGAACGGGGCCAGATGGCGGAGATCCTGGATGAGCAGGGGTTCCAGCAGACAGGGTGTGTCTCTTCCGAGTGTGCCGTAGAGGTGGGAAAACTGCTGGGTGTTTCCCAGATGGC
>DCXX01000076.1:0-976 GCA_002329125.1 Fidelibacterota bacterium UBA2125
CTCTGGTTGCCACGGCGGCGCAAACTAATGTTGGTGTAACAAGTCTCTTGGACTTTATATCAAAGTATTGCCCTTCACCTGCTGATGTTGCGGAAGTTAGCGTAACGAAATCTGGCTCAGATGATGAAATGATGATTACAGCCTCTACTGATCAACCTACTTCTCTTTTCATATATAAAACCGTGAGCGAACCACATGTAGGAGAACTTTCATTCTTCCGGGTCTACTCGGGATCTGTAAAAAGTGGTCAGGATCTGAGGAATACTTCTCGCCATTCCAATGAACGAATGGGACCTATTTTTTCCATGAATGGAAAAAATAGAAAAGATGCGGGCGTGCTTAATGCAGGTGACATCGGTGCAGTAGTAAAGCTGAAAAATACTCATACAGGTGATACTCTCTGTGATGCGAAACTGGATATAGAGCTTCCCGGGATTGTTTTTCCCGCACCTTCAATCCATGAAGCTGTGGTTACGAAATCCAAAGGTGATGAAGAAAAAATCGCCACGGGTTTAGCGACCCTTCATGAGGAAGATCCCACTTTTGTTTATCGTGTCGATTCTGAGTTGAAGCAGACAATCATTTCCGGTCTCGGTGAACTTCAGTTGGAAATTGTTGTTGATCGCCTGAAACAGAAATTTAACGTTGAAGTTGACTTGATCGAACCGAAAGTCCCTTATCGTGAAACAATTCGTGGCAAGGGCGAATCGAAATATCGCCATAAGAAACAGTCAGGTGGCGCTGGCCAGTTTGCCGAAGTTTGGATGACCGTTGAACCGAAAGCTCGAGGAGAAGGTGTAGAGTTTTCTAACAGTCTTGTCGGGCAGAGTGTTGACCGTGTCTTTGTGCCATCTGTTGAAAAGGGTGTTAATGCAGCTTGTGTGGAAGGAATATTGGCCGGATGTACGGTGGTGGATGTAAAGGCGAATTTCTATGATGGAAAACAGCACCCTGTGGACTCTAAAGACGTGGCTTT
>DCXX01000076.1:1402-11670 GCA_002329125.1 Fidelibacterota bacterium UBA2125
CAAATGGGTGATGTTATGGGCGATATCTCAGGCAGGCGAGGAAAGGTTTTAGGCGTGGACACAGAGGGGGGATTCCAGGTAATCAAAGCTGAAGTGCCTCAGGCAAGCCTTTATCGTTACTCCACGACCCTGAGATCCCTTACAGGTGGCCGAGGAACACACCGTGAAAAGTTCGGCCACTATGAAAATATGCCTGGTGATGTCGAAAAGAAAGTGATTGCTGCGAATACAGAAACAGAAGAAGAAGAATAATCCTTGGATTCATGCACGGTATAGGATTTTAAAGAAATTTCGCTTTGATCACCCATTCCGATTATCTTATAAATATCTTAATCCGGACATCATTTTATTACTGTAACTCTCCAATAATCCGGATCTACATATTCCATGGATAAACTTTGGGCTCCTTGGCGCATTGAGTACATAAGGGCTCCCAAAGAAGAGGGGTGTATTTTCTGTGATAAGCCTGCTGGAGACGATGACCGAGAAACACTTATCCTGCACCGCGGGGAATACAGTTTTATTTTAATGAACCTCTATCCCTACAACAATGGACATCTCATGTTCGCACCTTATGTTCATGAATCCGACCCATTGAATATTCCTGCGGAAGCAAAGTCTGAGATAATGAGCCTGGCAGATGCGAGTATGGAAATACTAAAGTCTGCCCTGAAGGCTGAAGGCTTTAATTTTGGGGCGAATATCGGTAAAGCTGGAGGTGCTGGTATAGCGGATCATCTTCATTACCATCTTGTACCGAGGTGGAGCGGCGACACAAACTTTATGCCTGTATTGGGGCATACCAAGATAGTTATGGAAGGTCTCAGTGAAACTTACGATGGTCTGAAATCAGCATTCGATAAAATAGATGCTTGATTTCTCCCGAACCTGGTTGCCATTTCTATATCTCTATGGAGTGGGGGGGATAGCTTTCATTGTTGGTATAATGTTGATACTTAGAACGAAAGCACTCAACAAGGAAATAGCTCATCATAGAATCTGGCTCAAGGTGCTTTATTTTGGTTTTGGTTTTTATATCACCTTGCACGCTGTCTTTATCTTGCTAGCGCTGGGGAGTTCCTGATGGATCTGGCTGTTGGCACAAATCTCGACCGTTTCGTCATTATAGTATATTTCGTGATTGTCATGGGCTTCGGTGCCTATTTCGGCAAGTACAGTAAAACAACATCTGACTATTTCTTTGGTGGCCGACGTTTTTCCTGGTGGCTCATAACAATCTCAATCGTTGCCACCGGAATAGGCTCACATAGCTTTGTCAAATATTCCACCAAAGCGTATCAGTACGGTTTTTCATCAACCATGACATATATGAACGACTGGTTCTTCATGCCGCTTTTCATGTTCGGCTGGCTCCCCATCATCTATTACACGCGCGTCGGTTCTATACCGGAATACTTCGAAAAACGATTCAACAAAACAGCA
This sequence comes from Fidelibacterota bacterium UBA2125, assembly GCA_002329125.1. Classification (GTDB taxonomy): domain Bacteria; phylum Fidelibacterota; class Marinisomatia; order Marinisomatales; family S15-B10; genus UBA2125. Next base: position 2,846 of record DCXX01000076.1, read on the forward strand.
AGATCCCTCGCCACGCTCATGATACTTGTTTACATGATCGGCTACATCGCAATTCAGTTCCTGACGCTGGCAACAGCTCTGTACAGGATCTATGGTATACCACTTATGGCAACCGTGGTGATTATTGCTGTAGCCACCACCATCTATATGCACTTCGGCGGACAAACATCAGTCATCTTCACAGATCTGTTCCAGGGACTCATACTTATCTTCAGCGGACTGTTACTTTTCTTCCTCGGTCTCAACTATCTGGCCGACCACACGGCGTTGGGTGGATTGCAAGCATTCTGGCAAAATCTTACACCTGATCAGAAACTTCCACTTGCACATTTTAACCATCCGCCCGATTTTAATTTTGTTGGGATTTTTTGGCAGGATGGTATCGCGGGCTCTGTTGGTTTTTTGTTTCTCAATCAAGGATTAATCATGCGTTTCATGGCTGCACGGAGTGTGAACGAAGGTCGAAAGGCTGCAGCCTTTAACGTACTTCTGGTATTACCTATTTCTGCCATTGTTGTTTCGAATGCCGGATGGATCGGCCGGGCAATAGCTAATGCTGTGCCGGGAGCTCTGCCTGCCGGCATGGAGGGGAATGATGTCTTTGTTGCCGTCACAAATGTGGTCTCCAGTCCGGGTGTTTTTGGCTTTATCATTGCTGCTCTATGTGCCGCCCTAATGTCTACCGCTGATACACTGGTGAATGCCTCATCTGCTATTATCGTGAATGACGTGTACCGACCACTGACGAAAAAAAAGACCAATGATAAAGAACAGCTAAAGATCGCCCGGTTTACCTCCATTGGTGTGAAAGTTATAGCGGTGATTCTGGTACCTTTTTTCAATTCATTTGACTCGATCTATGAAGCTCACGGCTGGTTCCACTCAACATTCACACCGCCGCTTGTTGTGGCAGTATTCCTTGGGATTTTCTGGAAACGGTTCACCACACCGGCTGTAATTGCCACGTTTGTATTGGGTGCTGCTCTAATGATTCTGGGCCAATTCTTTCCAGAGCTGGTTAAACCATTTTCACACGGTATTGAATTGAGGCCCGGCCGGGGATATTATTACATAGGCGCACTCTATAATATTGTAGTGTGTGCCGGTGTGGGAGTTATTGTCAGCCTTTTTACTGAGCCTGAACCTAAGGAGAAGTTAAAAGGTCTAACGCTATCCGATGTGAATTCGCTCCGGGAAATATTTAAAGGAAGTAAACCGAATGATCGTCTCGGCGAAAAGGTAACAGTATTTTGGAAACTGATTGATAGTGATAAAAATATTGTTCGCTTCTCAAAACATGAGATGGATAAAATGGCTGCGGAGGTTGGTGATCTTGTCTATGTCTCAGACAGCCGTAAATGGCTCGGGGGACTCAAATCCATTCATTCAGTTTATGGTGAACCCCATGAAGAAGAGGGCATTATCTATATTTCTGAAGAGCAGCTCGGGCATGGGCAGTTTGTAAAGGATAGATCACTAATAGCTGAAAAGGAGATGTAACATCCTCCTTGGGTGCGCCAGTGTGAAAAGGTAAATTTGTCGCGCTTTAAAAATATTCCGGAGTAGCTCAATGGTAGAGCGGGTGGCTGTTAACCACTAGGCTGGGGGTTCAAGTCCCTCCTCCGGAGCAATAAAAAAGCCTCGTTCAGGGGCTTTTTTCATTAATAGAATAATATTTATACCCATTTCTTGGTTTAAATGATTAAAGCTGAATATAATGGGGTAGATTAATATATGTCTGAACTAACTCGTCGAGATTTCCTCTGGCACAGCATCCTTATGGCAGCAGGTGTGGCATTTATATCATGCGATAATGATTCTGAGGAAGAAAACAACGATTCGCCTGGAGCTTTATCAGGCAACAAACCCTCCAAACAGATTATTATTGTTGGTGCGGGTATGTCCGGGTTGGTCGCTGCCTACGAGCTAAAAAAGGCCGGTCATGATGTGACTATTCTGGAAGCAAGAGACCGAGTGGGAGGAAGAGTCTTTACTCTTCGCACACCGTTCTCTGATGAACATTATGTCGATGCCGGGGCTGCTCGAATTCCTCCAGATCACGACATGACACTTGGCTATGTTGATCATTTTGGATTAAAAATTAATCCTTTTTATCCACAGTCTGGATCCTTCGTAGACTTATCAGATGGAACTCGTACCCTGATTTCCACAGACGATTTTCTGGAAGGCCGCCCCTGGCCTGGCTCAGTAAAACATAAAGAATATGTAAAGATTCAAGGGGGTACGGATCTGCTTCCTCAAGCTTTCTCTGAAACACTTACTGATGAGATCCAGCTCCTGAAACCTGTTGAATCCATAAAGCAAAACGGTGATGGTGTGGAGGTGACTGTGATTGGTGGAACCAAGTTTACCAGCGACAGAGTCCTTTGTACTGTTCCTCTACCGGTGCTCAATAAAATTGATTTCACACCATCGCTTTCTGCTGAAAAAGTAGATGCCATGAACGGAGGTTATGATTATGCTACCTCTACCAGGGTTTTTGTTCAGTTCAAGGAAAGATTTTGGGAGAGTGAAGGTCTCAATGGATGGGGCTATACGGACTGGCCTGAAGAGGTTTGGCAGCCAACCTGGGACCGGGATGGGCCAAGAGGTATCATTATGTCCTATTTACGTTACGATCGTGCTGTCGAACTGGATGGGATAAGTAAAGATAAACACGTGGAGAATGTGCTTAGCCGGTGGGACACGGTTTTTCCTGGTGTTAATGATCACATGGAAACCGGAACTTCATATTCTTGGGCACTTCAGGAGTGGTCTGGTGGTGCATGGTCCTCACCAACTGAAGAACAAAATGAAGCGCTGGCCTCACACATTGGAAAAGCTGAAGGACGAATCCATTTTGCCGGTGAACATGCATCGGATTATCATGGCTGGATGCAGGGTGCACTGGTTTCAGGACTCAGGGCGGCTGGGGAAATCCATGAGGCGGATTGATAATTGAACACCTTGTAATGAACGAGTCGAGATTATGCTCAAATTGATGCGCTTCAGCGCTTTTTTTTTACTGTTTATTTTCTTCCCAGTTTTTGCTCAGGATCCTCCTGAAATTCACTGGAAAGCAATTGAGACCAACCATTACCGCCTCATTTTTGCGGAGGAGCTTTCAATAGAAGCGAATCGGGTAGCAAACCTCCTTGAAGAAAATTATATCAGCACTGGTGGTAGCATGGGAGGCCGCCACAGAAAACTCCCTATCGTATTGCGAAACCAAAGCGCCATTCCCAATGCATTTGTTTCGTTGGCGCCCTGGAAATCAGAGTGGTATCATGTTCCTCTACCATTCAAAGAAATGGGTTCTACTGAATGGTATGAACTTCTCGTAATTCATGAAGGTAGACATATGTTTCAGTTCGGACAGGCGGATAGACGAATTAATCGTCTTTTCAGACTTTTGGGAGGTGAAAGGATTCAATCCTTAGCAGGTTTTTTGATGATACCCGGCTGGTTTTGGGAAGGAGATGCTGTAGTTAATGAAACTCTATTGTCTGAAAGCGGTCGAGGTCGTCAACCTTACTTTAATAGAGAAATTCGAGCTCTTCTCTTGGACGGCACACGATACAGTTATCGAAAAGCACTTCACGGTTCCCTTAAGAATGAATACCCAAACTATTATCACTACGGTTATTTAATGTCATCCCATGTATTCAGAAAGTATGGGTCTGAGGCGTTATCAAAAATAATCTATCAAACGTTGAAGTGGCCTATTATTAGAAATCCATTTAATCCTTTCAGTGCTGCCGCAAAAAAAGTCACCGGACGTTCTACTTCTCAGCTTTTTCATGATGCCATGGATGAAATGTCGAATGTATGGAAAAATCAGATTGAGGGTATTCAATTCACTGAACTCGAAGTGCTCAGCCCCGTCAACCTCAAATATAGAACCGACTACTTATTTCCTGGCTATGACAAAGAAGGTAACCTTTATGCCGTTAAACGAAGTCTATCTCAAGTAGCTTTACTTGTTCAATTAAATGATGGAGTTGAAGAGAAGGTTATTACAGAACTTCCCAGTATAGTTGAGAAATTTGGAATTCACATTGCTGATGGATTTGCTGTTTGGAATGAGATTCAACCCGACAGACGTTGGACAAAATTAAGTTGGTCCAATATAGTTTTGTATGATTTGAAAAATGGTGTTAGAAAACAGCTTACGGAAAAGGCCCGTTACTTTGCTCCTGCCATCTCAGCTGATGGATCAAAAATAGCGGTCGTAGAATTTACTGAAACGCGAGAATGCTTTCTTGTTATCCTGGATAGAGTCACAGGGAGAATCTTAGACCGTTTCCCTTCGCATGGCAACACTTCCATTTTGAATCCCCGGTGGTCTGAAAACGGAGAAAAAATTGTTTTTGCCTCACATCAATTAAATGGAAGGTCAATATCGATAATCAATCTATCCAACGGTGAAATAACAACAATAATTCCTGAATCTAGGGAGGAACTGTTCAAGCCAATTTATTATAATAATTATATTATTTATGAGTCACCTTATTCAGGTATTGATAATCTTTATGCGACTGAAATATTGACCGGGGAAACATTTCAGATTACATCGGTGAAAGTGGCCTCATCAAATGCTGTCATCTCAACAAACAAGAAGGATCTGGTATTTAATGATTACACTTCCAAAGGTGATAGAATTGTATCCATACCCATAGATCAAGACCAATGGGTACCCATCCAGTCGGTGAACATTCGCAATGACACAACAACTGATTCTTTAATAATCAAAAATCTATCTTCTAAGACTAAATCATTAACTAAAAAGTATGATATAACAGATTACAACCACTCTGGCTCCTTTTTCAATTTCCACAGCTGGGAAGTTATTCCAGAAAATGTAGAACCGACTTTTTCCATGTTTTCTGACAATGTTCTGGGAACAGCCAGTTTCCATTTTCGAACATCCTATAACAGGAACGAAAAGAAGTTGTTTTCAGAATTACGGGGAGGATATCGGGGGTGGTATCCAATCTTGAGTGGTGGTTTTGGTTTGGGCGAAAGGTTCAATCCAGAGACTTTAGATGTGCCTGTGGGTAGGGCGGACACAGCCAAAAGTCATCTCACTCATTTCTGGCAGGAGCAAAGGTTTGACATAAGGGTCTCCTTACCAGTTATTAATCGCTTGATTGGGGTAAAGACAGAAGCTTTAAACATCACAACCACTCTGCAAAGGACGACCACATCCAATCATGAAGTTGCCTTTACATGGCCTGAACGGGATGATCTTCCAGATACTACCCTTGCAAATGAAGCTGCAGACGGTACCATTTTCCCAATCACCCTTGAAACAAACTATGCATTCTATACAGAAGATGCACCAAGAGATGTTATGCCAAGGAAAGGGGCTGAAGTTGATATGGCCATTACAAATACGCCATTCAAAAGTGAGTTTAAAGGCAGTAGGGCATTTTTCGGTACCGCGGTTTTTCTGCCCGGGTTCTTTTCCCATGATGCTGTCAGAGTTTTCGGTGCCCTCGAGAAAAAGAAAGATGAAGGTTATCCTTTCAAAAGTTTGATAGAGATGCCATTGACCTATGAGTATGTTTTTCATGAAGAAGTGAAAAGTCTAACCGCTTACTACAGAACACCCCTTTTCTATCCTGATAGAGGTCTGGATATGCTGCCTCTAATGGGTTGGCTAAAGTTTGGTTATGTAAAGCGAGTCTCTCTGGACATATTTGGTGAATGGATGCGTGGAAGTGATGGTAAAGCAGCTCAAGATTATCTTACCATCGGCGCTGGATTCACCTTTGAAGCAAGTGCCTTCCACCTGCCGTTCATGTTTCCTATTTCTATTCTTTATGCTTATCGTCCAACTAGAGGTGTCGGGTCAGTCGAATTCAGGCTCGTTTTTTAGCTGACTATGATTAACTCTGGTCGATTTGTATATTCTTTTGAGCGATGAATAAAGCACTATGAAGCGCAAGATTTACCTAGACAACAATGCAACAACGCCCATAGATCCGGTAGTACTTGATGCAATGATGCCTTACTTCAAAGAGAAGTTTGGAAACGCTGCCAGCAGGAACCATCCTTTCGGCTGGGAAGCTGAAGAAGCTGTGGAAAAAGCACGCAAGACAATTGCTGAAAGTCTCAATTGCCGTGCCCGGGAAATTGTCTTTACCAGCGGTGCCACGGAATCTATTAATCTGGCCATTAAAGGGTACTGTGAGCGAAATAGCGAAAAGGGTAGACATATTATTACACAGGTGATTGAGCACAAAGCTGTTCTGGATACCTGTAAAGAGATGGAAAATCGGGGATGGGAAGTGACTTATCTTTCGGTGAATAAAAAAGGTTTGATTGATCTGGATAATCTGAAAGAGACCATTCGTGATGATACCGTTCTTATCACCATCATGCATGCGAACAACGAGATCGGTGTGATGAATGACATTTCTTCCATTGGAGAAATATGCTTGGAACGGGATATCTGTTTTTTATCAGATGCCGCCCAGTCTTTTGGGAAATTACCTATTGATTTAGAGGCCATGCATATTGATATGCTGGCTGTTTCGGGGCACAAGATATATGGACCGAAGGGGATCGGTTTTCTTTATGTGCGTCAGCGAAACCCTAAGGTGGAACTGAAGCTCCAGATTGAAGGTGGCGGTCACGAGCGGGGTATGCGTTCAGGCACCTTGCCAGTGCCCCTTATTGTTGGGTTGGGGGAAGCGTCCAGACTTTGTTTTGAAAACATGGACTCGGAATCAAAAAGATTACGATCAATGCGAGATAAACTGGTGGCGACGTTAACTGATGAATTGCCAGACACTATTATCAACGGCAGTATGGAACACCGACTACCCCACAACGTCAATTTTTCTTTTCCCCACGTGGAAGGGGAAGCACTCCTCATGAAACTGGAGTCCATAGCCTGTTCTTCCGGTTCGGCCTGTACCAGTGCCACGCTTCAGCCCAGTTATGTCATGAAAGCGTTGGGGCATAGTGAAGAACTGGCTCACTCATCTATCCGCATTGCCTTTGGACGCATGAACAAGGAAGACGATGCGGAGATCGCAGCCAAAGAAATCATTGATGCGGTGATGACCTTGAGAGAAAAATCACCCTTCCATCGTATAGAAAAGTCACAGCCGGCCTGATATTAAAAAGAGTTTCCACTTTCCGTTTATTTCTTAACTTTCTAAAGAGTCTCTCAGCTGATTGACCTAAGTCAACCCCACCGCGGGTAATTCAGAGGCGATAAGGTCTGACGCCGATACTGTTCTGTTGGAAACGGCAGAATCAGCTCCCGATCCCGATTTCAGCGGGATAGACTTGGAAAGGGACACCGATTTGGTTAGGTCGACAAAAACATTAAAACATAAACCTGTCTCGTCTGCTCTTAACGGAAACCTGATTATAGACCAGTTTGGGCGCACGTTTGAATATGTCCGAATTGCACTAAATGAACGGTGCAATCTTCGGTGCGTTTACTGCATGCCTGAGGAAGGGGTAGATTTCCTTCCACAGAATGATCTTCTGACGACAGATGAGATCATGAGACTCATTTCAGTCCTTTCGGAAAACGGGGTGAGCAGGATCCGTTTTACCGGAGGTGAGCCTTTACTGCACAAAGATATTATTTCTCTTGTGGAATGTGCTGTCGGGACTGGCATCAAATCGGTACACATGACTACGAACGGTCTGATGTTAAAAAAACATGTGAAGCCTCTCTTTGATGCAGGACTGACCGGTATCAACATCAGTCTCGATACACTGGATCACCAGAAATTTGTTAAGATTACGCGCCGGGAAGGTTTGGAACAGGTGATGGAAGGACTTCGTTTAGCACTGGCATCGCCAATCCCTTCAGTGAAAATGAATGTAGTCTTCATGAGAGATTTTAATCATAAGGAAATCGGCGAATTTTTGGAACTGACACGAGACAATCCCTTGACGATCCGATTCATTGAACTGATGCCTTTCGATGCGCATCAGATTTGGAAGACTGGAAAATTTTTTGGTGCGGAGAAAATCGAGGAGGAAGTTCGTCGCATCTATCCTGATATCGAGACCGACTCCGGCACCGCTACAGAACACCGTATATTCAAGATTCCCGGTTATGCCGGTAAAGTGGGGATCATTCCCGCCTTTACTCGGAGTCTTTGCGGAGAGTGCAACCGTATTCGGGTTACAGCCGATGGAAAGATCAGGAACTGCCTCTATTCAGATGACGAATTTGACTTGAAGAGACTTATTCAGAACGGTGCCACCGACATGGAGATTGGAAAGAAGATCCGTCGTGCCATGTGGATGAAGTCAAAAGACGGATGGGTAGCCCAGAGACAGGGAGACCACGGCAGGGAAAGTATGACACAGATCGGAGGGTGAATTGAGCAAATTTTCTCATTTAGACAAAAAAGGTAATGTGGAGATGGTGGATGTTACTGATAAACCAGCTACCAAAAGAACAGCCAGAGCTGAAGGAAAGATCAGTTTGAAAAAAGAGACCCTTGCTTTACTTCTTGAGGATGAACTTCCAAAGGGTAATGTACTGACTACGGCCAAGCTTGCCGGTATCCAGGCGGCAAAAAAAACATCTAATCTTATCCCCTTATGTCATCCCCTGAATGTTTCCTGGGTTGATATTGAGTTTGAGTCTGAAGGGGATCATATTCTCATTAAAGCAGTAGCAAAAACAAAAGAAGCAACGGGAATTGAGATGGAAGTGCTTGCAGCGGTGAGCGTAGCTGCACTCACTATTTATGATATGTGCAAGGCTGTGGATAAGACAATGGTCATTTCAGATATACATCTTGTAGAGAAGAAGGGTGGAAAAAGCGATCACAAAACTGATT
>DCXX01000076.1:12070-12472 GCA_002329125.1 Fidelibacterota bacterium UBA2125
AAAATTTTGGAACAAGGGCTGTCTAAAAACGGGTGCAATATTGACCATACCGAAGTGATTCCCGATGACAGCAAGCAGTTAAAGACGGTCATGAATGATCTCATTTCAAAAGATTTTGAACTTGTGGTCACTTCCGGCGGAACCGGGGTAGGGCCCTACGATGTTACCATCGAAACCATAGAACCGATGCTCTCTCAGCGACTACCCGGTGTTGAACAGGCTCTTCACAGCTACGGTCGAACCAAGACACCGACAGCTATGCTTTCCAAACTTCTTGCTGGTCGAATTGATAACACCTTTGTTATCTGCCTGCCGGGCAGTCCTGGTGCGGCGAAGGATGCTCTTTCTGTACTCATGCCGGATTTTCTCCATGTGTTTCCCATGGTTGAGGGTGAACGACAC
>DCXX01000025.1:0-177 GCA_002329125.1 Fidelibacterota bacterium UBA2125
CTCATTCCATCTTCGGCCCATGGAACCAACCCCGCCAGCGCCATTATGGCCGGAATGGATGTGGTTGTAGTGAATTGTGATAACAGTGGCAACATCGACAAAACTGACCTTACTGCCAAAGCTGGAGAGGCGGGGGAAAGGTTGGCCGCCTGCATGATCACCTACCCGTCTACCCAC
>DCXX01000025.1:482-621 GCA_002329125.1 Fidelibacterota bacterium UBA2125
ATGATCACCTACCCGTCTACCCACGGTGTATTCGAAGAAGGAATTAAGGAGATTTGTGACATCATCCACACTCACGGTGGGCTGGTCTACCTGGATGGCGCCAACATGAACGCCATGGTTGGGATCAGCCGCCCTTCCG
>DCXX01000025.1:943-6435 GCA_002329125.1 Fidelibacterota bacterium UBA2125
TCCGATCTTGGCGCCGATGTGTGCCATCTGAACCTCCACAAGACATTTGCTATCCCTCATGGTGGCGGCGGACCGGGGATGGGCCCCATCGGCGTTACTAAAGAGCTGGCACCGTTCCTGCCGGGGCATCCGGTAGTAGAGTGCGGCGGAGCCAAAGCCACCGGTCCTGTCTCAGCATCACCTTATGGTAGTGCTTCCATTCTTACTATCTCCTGGGCATATATTGCCATGCTGGGTGCTGAAGGGTTGACCCGGTCCACTGAGATGGCCATCCTTAACGCCAACTACCTCACCAAAAGTTTGGAAGAGCATTACCCTATTTTGTACCGGGGTGCCAACGGACTGATAGCCCATGAATTTATCCTCGATTTAAGGCCTTTTCGCAAAAGTGCTGACATTACGGAAGAAGATGTGGCGAAGCGACTCATGGATTTTGGTTTTCACGCTCCCACCATGAGCTGGCCCGTCCCTGGTACCATGATGGTGGAACCGACGGAAAGTGAATCAAAGTCAGAACTGGACCGGTTTGTGGAGGCCATGATCACCATCCGCCGAGAGATCCGCGACATTGAATCGGGAAAATTGGACAAAGAAGATAACCCTTTGAAAAACGCTCCTCACACGGCACAAATGGTGATGGACGACGACTGGAGCCATCCCTATTCTCGGGAACAAGCGGCCTATCCCGTGGCCGGATTAAAAGAGAGGAAATTCTGGCCCGCCTGTGCAAGAGTGGACAACGCCTACGGCGACCGGAACCTTGTTTGCACCTGCCCTCCTGTGGAAGCATACACGGAGTCGTCGTAACAGGTTAGCCGGCACTGTTCTGTGGAACAGATATATTACTTTATCATCATCAGCGCTCTCATGGGGGAATACCTTCTCTCCACTGTTAGTGCCGTTTTGAACATGAACAGTATCACCGAAGATGTTCCAGAACAGTTTCGGGATGTTTATGATAGTGAAGAATATGCCCGATCCCAGGCCTACTTAAGGACCAAGACCCGATTTAGCCTCTTTTCAGGAACATTCAGTCTTCTCCTTATATTGGTCGTGATTCACACCGGCCTTTTCGGAGTATTGGACGGGTTTGTCCGGGCTCAGACCACCCACCCCATCCTGGCGGGGCTCTTTTTCTTTGGCATCATCTTTATTATCAATGATCTCATCAACATCCCTTTTTCCCTCTATAGCATCTTTGTTATAGAGGAGAAGTTTGATTTTAACCGGACCACTCCGAAGACTTATATCATAGATAAACTAAAAGGATATCTTCTAACTGTCGTTTTGGGCAGTGCCGTTGTGGCACCCATTCTCTATTTCTTTAGTGCATTTGGAGCTAGCGGCTGGTGGATCGCCTGGATAGCAGTAGCCTTTTTTACCGTGGCTGTTCAACCTTTGTTTGTTCACGTCATCGCACCCATGTTCAACAAATTTTCACCTCTTGAAGCTGGAGAGCTCCGTTCTGCCATCGAGGCTTACGCATCAGAGGTGAACTTTCCCATCGTCCGCATAGACGTCATGGACGGCAGTCGCAGGTCAGCCCACTCTAACGCCTACTTTAGTGGTCTGGGGAAGAGCAAGCGGGTGGCCCTGTTCGACACCCTGCTGGAAAAGCACACCACAGAGGAGATTGTTTCAGTGGTGGCCCACGAGGTGGGACACTTCAAGAAAAAGCATATCATTATGGGGACAACGCTCGGTGTACTTCAGGCAGGCGTTATGCTCTTTATCTTTAACCTTATAATGAGTGATTCTGCTCTTTTCGCCGTCTTTGGCGTCAGTCAGATCTCCGTTCATGCGGGAATGATCTTTTTCGCCATGCTCTTTGCACCGGTGAACTTGTTGACGTCCATTTTTACTACCGCTCTGAGCCGCCGGAATGAGTTTCAGGCTGATGGCTATGCCCTGGAGACGACACGGAACTACGAGGCACTGGTGAGCATGCTCAAGGGTCTTGCCGCCAGCAACCTGTCCCACCTGACACCCCACCCTTTTACTGTTTTTCTCTCTTACAGCCACCCACCCGTATTGCAACGAATTGCGGCAGTATCGCCGGAATAAGAGAGAAGTCTGTTTTACAGTTAGCCTGAAAAGGTTATACTTGTGAGAGGTAGTTCTCAATAAAACTGCAATACAACACCTTTGGCAAGATTACTGTGGATGACAAACTCTATCATTACGATGTGATAGTGGACAGACAGTCTATGGAGAAACGGCAGAAGAAAAACAGTAAGCACCTGCGGTCTAAGTACGGACACACTCCCCTTGGTCCTGATGAAAATATTCCGTGGGATTGCAAGGAATTAGTCATCGGCACAGGCTTCTACGGCAGCCTGCCTGTCACCGATGAGATAGTCCGGGCGGCTGCAGAGAAAGGTGTGAAGCTGAAGGTGATGAAAACAGCGGAGGCGTGCCAGTATCTTATGGAAACCGGGACAAATGCCAACGCTATACTGCACATTACCTGCTGATCTGGCCTTGGGAAAAGGAGTCTATAACTTCCCTTGATGGTTGCTCGCGCATTCTTAGACCAAACTGTATGATACGGTTATTTCTTTTTCTCATTATAATAGCAGCTTCAGGCTGTAGTGAACCGGATAAAATTCCGGTCTACGCTTGGCTTGGCGGTCCCGGAAAGGCTACCGATGAAGAGATCAAAGTAAAATTCAAAGATCTCAAAGAAAAAGGGATCGATGGATTGATGTACAGTGGCGGTCAGGATCCTAAGACCTACCGACGGGTGGGGAAGATAGCAAAAGAGACGGGCTTGGAGTTTCACGCCTGGATTCCCACATTGATACAGTATCCTAATCCCCGTCTTAAGGAGGAATGGTATATGGTGAACGGGGTGGGTGAATCAACTTACGATAAACCCCCTTACGTGGGTTACTACAAGTTTTTATGCCCCAGCAGGGAGGGGGTGATTCGTTTCTTGGAGACGCTCTACACTGGCGTGGCTGAAGTTCCGGAACTGGACGGCATTCACCTCGATTACATCCGCTTTCCCGATGTGATCCTTCCCCGTGGACTTTGGAAGAAATACGGCTTGTTCATGGACCGTGAGTACCCGCAGTTTGATTACTGTTATTGTGAAAAATGTGTTGCCGGATTCAAAGCGGCGTCAGGTATAGATATCCGCTCTGTGGAAGACCCCACAAAGGTGGAAGCGTGGAAACAGTACCGAAAAAATTTGATTACCAATGTGATTAAACGTCTTAAAAAAATAGCCCACAGTAAAGGTAAAGCCATCAACGCAGCCGTTTTCCCAGGGCCCCATTCTGTGGCCAAAAAAATTGTTCAACAGGAGTGGGACCGGTGGGCACTGGATGCGGTATTCCCCATGAATTACAATGACTTCTATCTGGAGGGGTCTGAATGGATTGGCAGGGTGACGCGGGAAGCTGTTGAGTCCGTATCGGCTGGACAGCCAGTCTATAGCGGCTTGTTCATCTGTCCCAAACCGAAAAATAAAGCCTCCGAGTCGGACCCGGAGAATCATGGCCTTTTACCTGAAGAGTTGGAACCGGCCATCCGTGAATCGATGGAGAATGGTGCTGCGGGAATATGTCTTTTCACACCGGGTCGCATGACAGAAGCACACTGGTCAGAATTCAAAAAGGCTGTTTACAAAACTTATTATGACTGATTCTGAAAAGCCGTCTCAGGAAAATCTTGTTGAAAGTGGTGTTATTGATGTTGAATCTCTTCATCCTGGCGGTATGGTCGTTACCGAAGAACTGGCGGACCTGTTAAGACAAGCGGGACTAGTGGATTGTGAAAATATCGATAGATCTGAACTGATTCCAGTCTGGACAAGATTATCAACAAAGGATTTGGGACGGAAGGGCAAGTGGAATATTGCAAAAACTGTTAACAGGAGATGGGGTTTGAATAGCCTCATGACAGGTTGGACATCGAGACGTATATTTTTTAGCAAGTATACAGGTTATGAAGTCACTGTAGGCCTCACAGGGTGAGAGAAAAATTGAATTACATATTATTCACTCAATAACAGGAGCCGATAAAATGATATATAGATCCTTTGAAATTCATAATTCAGTTTGGCCAAAATTGATGATGTTATGGTTAACAGTATTGTTGTTTGTTTCCCCAATTGAGGGGCAAGCAAAATGGACTGCCAACAAAAAAGCTGTTGTTGCTTCAGTTAAAAAGCATGAAAAAGAGTTAACCAGTATTAGCGACAATATCTGGTCTTATGCTGAATTGTCACTGGTAGAACATCAATCCTCCAAAGTGCTTTCTGATTATGCTGAAAAAAATGGTTTCAAGGTGGAACGGGGCGTGGCTGGTATGCCCACAGCCATTGTAGCTACTTATGGATCGGGAAGGCCCCACATTGGTATTCTTGGAGAGTTTGATGCCAATGCCGGGATATCACAAAAAAAACAGCCCACGAAAGAAGCAAGAATTGCAGGTGCTCCGGGACACGGCTGTGGCCATAATCTTTTCGGAACCGGCAGCCTCGGTGCCGCCATTGCAATTAAGGAACTTATGGAAAAAAAGAAACTGAAGGGTACGGTCATCTTTTTTGGCACACCTGCTGAGGAAACAATATTTGGGAAAACATATATGGCCAGAGCAGGTTTGTTCGACGATCTGGATATCTGCATGGATTGGCACCCTGGTGACAATCTGGAAGCCAGCACCCAGAGCAGTAAAGCACTAGTGGATTTCAGAGTGAAATATTACGGAAAGGCTGCTCATGCTTCTTCAGATCCTTGGAATGGATTCAGTGCCGTTGATGGCTTGGAACTCTATACGACCGGTATGAACTATTACAGAGAGCATATCAGACCGACCGCAAGAATTCATTACCATATAGAAACGGCCGGTGATGTGGTCAATGTTGTGCCTGAACATGCACAGATCTGGACACGGGTCAGGGAGAATGATAGGGAAAATCTGAATGTAGTTTATGAACGGGTAAAGAAAATTGCCGAAGGTGCAGCTATGATGGCTGAAGTGGATTATTCTATTGAACTGATCTCAGGCATATATGAGATTCAACCCAACAGAACCGGAGCAGCGGCTTTACTGAAAAACATGGAGCTGTTAGGTCCCATCGACTACTCAAAGGATGAGCTTAAGTATGCCAGGACGATCCAGCGGGAAACAGACAAACCGGAAGAAGGAATGGACGCAGACATCGAACCCTTGCGAGAGACCTTGCCGGCACAGGGTGGATCAACGGATGTAGGCGATGTGAGTCAGATCGTTCCTGTTGTACGTGCCCGGGTTTCCGCTGCTCCTAAAGATGTGCCGTGGCACTCCTGGGCAGTTGTGGCCTGTACTGGTATGTCAATTGGTCACAAGGGGATGCTCTTTGCTGCAAAATCTCTCAGTATGACTATGGTGGATCTCTTTGAAAATCCTCAGCTTGTTAAAGAGATAAAAGCTGAGTTCAAAAATAGAAAAGGGGATAAGGTCTACAAGGCAATGATTCCTGATGGTCCTCCTCCTGTCCCTCA
>DCXX01000024.1 GCA_002329125.1 Fidelibacterota bacterium UBA2125
GTAATAAATATCTGGGTAAAAAGTGTGGCTATTTGGGCCAGCATATCGAACTGAGCAAATCCGGCCACTCTTTGGCTGAGCGTATCCGTATTATTTAAGATGATGCTTGCCTGGGTGAAATATATCATTGTGTTAGAGATTGCCATCAGTATGATGTAAACACCAATCCCAAGAATATATGGAGAGGTGGCAATTGCTCTCATACCGTCCCAAAATGTGCCACCGATCTTTTCAGTTTCTTCCTTCTGCTTTTTTATCTGCTCCATTGTGAGCTGTGAAAGAGATGACCGGATTGCAAGACGATCCAACATCAGCACGATGAGAATCGCCAACCCGAAAAAGGTGGCCCCTGTTAGCATTAGACCTACTGGCAAGTAAGCCGATTCAGTCATACCACTTATGACACTGGTGGCCCAGCCACCCGAAATGGCTCCCAGCGTTCCACCTATGCCAATAAAAGGGAAAATTCTTTTGCATTGTTCAACATTAAATATGTCGACCATAAAGGCCCAGAAAACACTGGTGACAAAAAGATTGATAACACTGAGCCATACGTAATAAGTATACCCAATCAGGCGGGAAATAACGGTCTCTGTATCCGATCCTATTAAACCTCCCCCAGCTGCTATATCGGTGGTTAGTAATCCTGCGAAAACAAGGAGACATATAATAATAAACAGATAGGCTATAGGGATAAATCGGCGACGATTCATCCTAGCTACTACACCGCCAAAAGCCAGTACGGCTAGGAGGGATGTGATGGATGTAACCACAAAAAGCCATCGCAGATCTGACATTCCCCGGGATACCCCCATAGCCTCACGTACCGGCCTGAGAAAGAAATATCCACAGAGGAGACAAAAGAAATAGAGGGCCGAGAGAAAAACCGGAGGAAGTTCTGCACGGTTAATACGTAAGACGCGTGCCAGAGAATCTGTCAAAATTATTCTCCTTCCCTAGGAATTAATAGTCTGGCTACGATCTCTTCAAGAAGGGAGTCCGTCAAAAAACTCTTCCATCTGTTTCCTCATGGCTTTATTCGGCATCCTTCCCTGAGCTGCACCCATATTATCAGTTAAGTATTTCATCTTTGCAGTACCAGGAATTACGCAGGTTACGGCTGGGTGAGACAGTATATATTTCAGAAAAAAATGGCCCCAGCTATTGATGTCTGCTTCCGATGCCCAATCAGGAAGTGATCGATCGCCAACCCTGCTAAACAGACGTCCTCGACCATACGGGACGTTTATCAACACTGCCATACCGCGGTCTTTTGCCAATGGAAGAATTCGCTCGGCAGACGTTCGAGCTTCAAGCGAATAGTTCACCTGAATGAAATCGAGATCTTCTTTTTCCATCATCTTGATAAAATCAGGGTACTGACGCCCTCGTGAAGTGCTTACACCCACATACCGTATACGTCCTTCAGCTTTCCACTCTCTAACTATGGGAAGCATCGAGTCTATACCAACCATATTGTGAATTTGGAGAAGATCTATTGTTTTGGTTTTCAATTTCTTAAAAGATTCTTCCAGTTCTTGAGTCCCATTTTCAGCATCCGGTTTACGTACTTTTGTGGCAAAAAACAGTTTATTTCGGTAGTCTAGTTCTTCGACCAGATCTCCCACAACTGTTTCTGCCACACCATACGACGGAGCAGTATCCACAACTGTTCCACCCATATCAGCAAAACTCTTAAGTACTTCTTTCAATGGCGCCCGCTCTTTGGAGGAGGCACCCACATTGTATCGTCGGGAAGTCCCTATTCCCACGATGGGAATTTTTTCACCAGAAGAAGGGATGGGGCGCCGGATTAGACCTTTAAGCTGTGAAGTGTGAGGGAACGAGGGCATTTTTCCCAAAGCAATTCCTGCACCTGCAAACATGCTGAATTTCAACATCTTCCTACGGGTAACATTTCCTGTTTTATTCTTCATGTCTTTCCTCCTTTACAATATATCTGTTTCCCTGGATCATTTTCATTTTAAGTTACACCAAGAAGATCAACTTCGAAAATTAGGGTAGAGTTTGCCGGTATGGCACCAACAGCTTGATTTCCATAACCCAAATGAGGCGGAATCGTTAATCTGCGTTTGCCGCCAACCCTCATACCGGGAATGCCTTGGTCCCACCCCTGAATCACCTGCCCAGAGCCAAGTGTGATAACCAGAGGATCGCGGCCGGGAGACAATGAAGAATCAAATTGAGTTCCATTCTCAAGCCAGCCAGTGTAATTGACCGTAATTACATTTCCCTCTTTCGCTTCAACACCCTGCCCCACAACAAGATCCTCGATGATCAGTTCTCCTTTGTCTTCATCTTGATCCATACAGGCAAAGAAGCTTAGAAGAACAACTGTTGTGAGTAAATAGAGCTTTAGGGTTTTCGCCGTTCTATTAAATCTCAAGGAAACTCCACTCTTTTGCAAACGGTACACGACTCATGAGGACCGCCCCATCTTTCGTCACCAGTAGATTGTCGCTGGGGTTAACCCCAACCCCTTTTTTTGAATCATAGAGTCCCGGTTCCACACTGAACATCATCCCTTCTTCAATAGGTGAATGATCGCCGAGAGAAAGAAAGGGGGCCTGATGACCTTCAAAATTAAGACCTGTTCCATGACCAGGCCGGTGGTAGATATAGTCCTGCATTCCATTAGCTACTTGATGTTTGTGTACTTTGTAGGCAACGTCTGAACAAAGGGTGCCCGGTTTTGTCTCTTCGACCATTATCTGAACAGAGTCGGCCACAATTTGCCATATTTTCTCCTGATGTTTGGATACAGGGTAAATCTGGTAATTCCGATAAGCCTCACCACCACAACCGCCAAGTTTAATGTCCGTATTTACATAGACGGGTTCGCCTCTTCTGACAGGATTGTAGAACAACTGGTTTGGGTGAGGATAGGCTGTGGAAACACCCGCCCTTACATATTCTGAAGTGACTTCCATCCCAACAGCACTGTGGGGCTTCCCATCGTATGAAATATCATTCATGAGCAGACTGATGCCATATGCCTGCAACGCTTGTCCAATCTCAAAATCAGTGGTATCTGTTCCATTCTCAAGTATGAAATCCCGGGCAAACGCATGAATCTTATCAAAATAACGATATGCGCGCTGAGTGAGTGCAATTTCTTCAGGCGTCTTTATTATCCGCATACCAAGACAGATATCATCAATATTTATGAACCGGGCGTTGGGCAGTTCCTTGGAAACAGTTCTCAGTTGGTGATCACTGAGGCGCATATCGGTGGCAATCACTTTCCCTGCAAATCCCCGGTGGCCCAGACGGCTGAGCATCCATCCGAAAAGATTGACTGTTTTTCCTTTTACAACCTCACCCCTGTTAGGAAATCCCCCTTCGGCATGAGGATAACTAAAATAATATTCATTCTCACTGCACCACCAGGAGGTGATCAAATCACGGTCAATCCCCGGTGAGTACCAGTAGGCAGCATTTTTCTCTTTCACCGGAAAGAACACCCATGTTGACCGTTCTCCGCTTCCCCGAAAGCATCCTGAGAAATAAACTTTATTCACATCCCTTTCCAGCAGAATTCCATCCACCTGTTCCTTCTGTAGTTTTTTCATTAGTGTCGCTACTCTGGATTGATACCAAGGCAGCGGCAGCCGGTCGTAACCTTTCGGGGCCGGTTTAGGATGCTTCCTGTCATTAACCAAAAGCGCTTCTGACCCCCCACCTGAATTTTTTGCCAGCGCTTTAGCATTGAGGCTCATAGAAGCCAGCCCCAAACCCATATTTTTTACAAATCTTCGCCTGGATATTTCCATAGATGTTATCTCCTTTCTTAAGCTTAATTAAAGAAAGAAAATACCGCCACTCCTGGCAAGTTTTATAATGTTAACAGTTTAGTGTTATTTACCTTTCAACCTGGACCCTCTGAAGATCAAAGAAGTTGAAGTGATATGGTTCAAGAGAGTCGAAAAAAATGATTATGGATTGATTTCTACTCAAAGGTCATTTGAACATCAAGTTGTTGCAAAACAAATGTGAATTTCATAGCTGTATCAATAATTCTCCGGCTAAATGACAATCCTCGGCCAGCAGCGTGGCCAGCCTTATGATGATACCGAAGAATAATCGGGAAACCAGACGTTGTAGAGGCCTGAAGCCTAGCAGCCATTTTAAAAGCAGCCGAAGGAGGCACCCGAGTATCCAAATCTCCTGTAGAGAACATGACCGCCGGATACGCCATGTTAGTTCTAACATTTTGATAAGGTGAGTATTTTCTAATCGCTTCGAACTGTTCCCGTATCTTCGAATTACCGTATTCCAAAAGAGCTGGAGCATTGTTACTGGTGGAGTACCAGGGAAATCGCAAAATATCAACGTCTGGAAAGTCACATATAACCGCTCGAAAAAGTTCGGGACGCTGAGTTAATGCAGCGCCAACCAAAAGACCGCCATTACTTCCTCCCTGGATTACAAGTTTGTCGGGATTGGTATAACCTTTATCTATAAGGGATTCAGCAGCTGAAATAAAATCATCAAACACGTGTTGTTTGTTTAACAACATGCCGTCACGATGCCAAGATTCCCCAAATTCACTTCCACCGCGAAGGGTGGCTAATGCATAAACCCCTCCCAACTCTAGCCACAATGCCAAAGTGGGATTAAAACTCGGTTTACGAGCCACATAGAACCCACCATAACCGGACAGCCACGTGGGGTTTTTTCCATTCAATTGCACATCTTTGTGGTGCACAACCCACATTGGGACATGTGTGCCATCTATAGAATTTCGCCAAACTTGTTCAACGATAATATTTTCAGGAGACCAGTCAATTTGGCGTTGATCCCAGATTGTTCTTTCACCAGTGTTAAGATCAATTCTGTATGTTGTTTCCGGAGTAGTAAAAGATACAACAGTAACAAAAGCTTCTTTGTCCTTTCCGGCTCTTATTGATGCACGATGAAACTCCGGAACAAAAATCTCCCCAGAAAAAGTGCCGTTCTGTTCGAAAACTTTGATCTGATTACTGCCATTATAAAGATACGTGACATAAAACTTGTCATCGATCTTTACAAAGTTTTCCATCACATTCTTATCCTCTGGGATTACTTCACGCCAATTTATTTCATCAGGATCGGCAAGATTAACCGCCAACAAACGATTCTTATCAGCCCTGTAGTCTGTACGCATAAATAGTTCACCATCTATGAAACTGGTATAAAAACGGGCATTGATATCATCTACTATAGTTCTAATAGGCCCGTTTTTTTCCATGTCCTGAAAAAAAACTTCCGATTTGGCCCAACCGTACTGTACTGTGAAAATAAGATAGCGTCCTTCGTCGACCTGCTTAACATTAATAAATTGTTCCGGACCGTAACCTTCTCCAAAAATCAGCTTATCTTTGGCATGTTCTGTCCCTAGCTCATGGTACATCACTCTTGGACCAATTTTTCGTGATCGTTTAACGTAATAGAACCCTTTTTGATCATGAGAGAAAAACACAGTCCCGTATAATGAACGTGGCAGGCTATCAGGTAAATCGACAGCTGAATCCACATCTCGAACACGTATTATTAACTCATCTTCTCCACCATTACGTTCGTTATATATCATAAGGGTGCCATTTTTATTAAAAGTAACAATAGAGAAACGTGTTGTGTTCTCAGGGCTCATACCATGTGGATCCAGCACTATCTCGAAGTCCTCCGTAGGATCTATAAGCAGCTTTTGAATTTCTGTATCTTCAGGCAATTCTCTTCTATAAACAATCGGCAAATCCTCACCTGGGCGGCGCATTGAAAAATATTCATAGTTCCCTGCTTCTTTAGGCAATGGAGTCACTGCAATATCCATAAGTTCTCGAAGCCTTTCCTCAACGTAATTACGATAAGGAGTCTCACCAACAATCTCCTCAGCATATCTGTTCTGCTTATCTATCCAATTTTGAGTTTCAAGAGTCTTACGATCTTCCAGCCAATGATATGGATCAGGAATTGATATCCCATGCATTTCTTCAACAACATCATCGACTCGAGTCTCAGGCGGAAGAGGATAAGGGGAACATGAAACAATAAATGCCGCTAATATTACAGACAAAAATGTCCCTGCCTTATATAACATGTTCAAATTAACCATTTTTTCTTCAACACTATAGTGTGTAATAAAGCGTTCTGTCATCACTTTATACCGCGTAAATGTTCAGAACTACCTGTCATTTCCCAATACATCATGGAGGCAGGTATGAGTCCTACCTGGTTTATTTCATCCATAAATCCTTTTAGAGTAAAACCAACCCCCAACTGCATTGCCCGTTCAGTCATCAGCTTTTCGACTTGGATTTTTCCTACAAGATAAGTTGTTCCATAAGAGGGTTGCTGGAGATAAAGGTGTTGCTCAAAAACCACTGTTCTACCATCTTGCCTAAGCCAGTTTCTGGGTGTGTTCCTGGAAGTAAAATCCACTGCCTGATCAATATCCCATTTGTTCGCATGCATCATTAAATCACCCAACGCTCGCGCAGCCCGCTGAGCCAGAAGAATATGGAATAATTCTCTCGCCCGGGGGTGATGATCAAATAGCCCCGCGTGCATCATCATTTCTTCCATTCCAGTAGCAAGCCCCTCAGATCGGCTGTCCCAGATATTGTATAACAACGGGTTACTTCTGATTGGGCTTGAATGAGGTTCGTCACGCATACGGGCCAGGTCGAACCAGTGGTAAAAATGGGTGCGCATGACCATTGGGTCGTGAAATATCACCTCAGAAAAAAATTCCCTGGGTTCAATAGGACTATAAGGGCTGATTCGTTCCCTAAGAGCCTGGTCCATATAATCTTTCATGGTGACAATATCTCTGTCTTCCAAAAGGGAAATAAATTCTGTAACGGATGCATGCGTTTTATTGTCATACTCTTCTTTACTTGCCATGGGGATCAAGGGGGAAAGATCTTGATTGCGGTGCTCTTCCAGTTTCAGGGAAGAGTGGGCCCGTACCAACTCCCGCCGCATCATAGTCTCAACTTCTTTCCAACTGTAAGGAACCAAGTGAACATTTTTCAGATACCAGTTATAATTATCGATTCCAATTCCTGATTTTCCTTTTTTTGAAGGCAGTTCTCTCTCCAACCAAGCAACAAAATCATTAGTAGCAATTATTGCATCATTAATGGCCACTGTTAAAGCTTCTGAGGTACCCACTGTTTTCTCCGAAAGATTCGTCAAAGCACTGGTCTGCGATTTCATTCGATAAATGCCGCCACGCCAGAGGTCCCGGGCATTGCCTGTAAGATTAATCTTAGCCTGCGCCAGAAATGGAGGTACTGTGTGCAACCTCTGAGTAAGTTTTTCTGCGTCGGTGTGAGATAAAGGATAATCATATGTCCACAGTTCCACAAGGCCATGCGCGACAGATCCTTCATGAGCTGGTGTATCACTTTGATAATCCCATACAATACCATAAAAAGCCGGACTCCTTTTCCACGGTTTGATCACTCTGTGGTCAAAATCCAAACCATTCATTTCGGCCAGTACCAGATGATAATCAATCCGGTGGGAAATGGACCAGCCGGTGGTATCAAAATTAGCCAATCGGTTCTTGTATACAGGAAACTCATCATATTGCTTTTTCATCCGACCATCACTGTAATCGGGAACTCCGTCTGTAAACAGATCTCCTTGAAAGGCACGCCAGTCGTGGTATAGCTCCACAAGAGTGGAATGACTGTTCATGATACTCACATCACTGCTTTTATTGCAAGAAATGATAATTCCCAGCATGAGCAGCATAATTTGGATAGCTATGATTTTTTTCATCATTTTCTCCTCAAAGATTATTGTATTTTGCTTAATTCAGCTTCGGCGGCTAAGAACCCATTTGCTTGCCAAGATTCCTGAGCCACAATTTTCAAAAAAATTTTCAGGGCTGTCTCTTTGTCCCCATTCGCCCAATGAAAATTTGCTATGCCGTATCCAACAGTACACATTTCAAAGCCTTTAGCAGTATCATAATTGATTGTTTCTGACTCTGTTTTGGTACCGTTGTAAACCAGAATGCACTTATAGTAATTCCCTGAATAACCCATATCCTCTTTGATCAGCTCTACCACTTGTCTGGCCTCATCTGATCGGCCCAATCTTTTGAGGCTGTTGTGAATCCAGTTCACAGATGCAAGGAGGGATACATTATCAGCGGAATAATCATAACTTCTTTGAAAGGCTGTCAACGCGTTTTCGAAATCCGCTTGGAGGTAGTAAGTCAAAGCAAGATAATACCAAATGGCCCAGTTGAGGTTTTCCGTGTACTTCAGATTTTCAGCTTTTACAAAGGTGTGGCGCATGGCTGCCAGCTCCAGATCAGTAATGGCATTGTCCAGTTTTCTCAGGCTCATATACCGCTGCCCCCTCCGTCTCAAGAGTTCCGGCGATTCAGGACTGAGTAACAGACATTGAGTGTATACTTCTACAGCTTCTCTGTACCTTCTCAAACCTTCAAGTGCCGATCCTTTCTCCATGAGAATGGAGAGGTTGTTCGGTTCTGCTGACAGCCTGGTTTCTATTCCTGTCAAGAGGCTATCACCGCCGCTGTCAGAATGAAGTTCTACCCCAAGCATTGAGACTGTTTCCAGCCGCCCCGAATCTGCCGATTGAGTGCAAGCAAGAAAAACGCTCAACAACAGAAAAAGGTTGAACTGGAAGGCTTTTCTGGCAATATCAGTCATTGAA
>DCXX01000120.1:0-2359 GCA_002329125.1 Fidelibacterota bacterium UBA2125
ATATTGTTTGAAAGAAGAAAAAAGGGGACTTGAAGGCTCTTGGGCAGAGGCATAGCTGAAAAGCAGAACCAATATGGCGAGGTGCTTATTCATTTTTCCAAAAATTAAATACAATGAGGGTGCTTCTTTCCTCCCGCCCATCCCCCGTCACTTACCAGATTGAGATTGGGAAAGTGGTTGAGAAAGCTGATTCGAGTCGCACTCGGCAATATGGATTCAGCGATCAGAAACAATTGATTGTTACACCGCTTCTATTGCAATACTTACTGCTGCTTGTGCCGGTTCAATAACGGGTACTTGCAGTACTTTCTCTGAGGGCTCCCGGTGCGACGCCATTCCGGCGCAGCCAAGGATTAATACATCAGCTCCCAATTCGTCGATGAGTCGACGGCCCTGACTAACAATCTTTTCAAAACTACCAGTATCGTTGGCAGCTTCATCAACAGAGATATCTAACGGCAGTTCGCCTGCCAGTTGTTCATCAAGACCAAGACCCCGCATGTAGGCCATATGCCTTTTGATGGACTGTTCTGATAATGCAAGAACACCAAACTTCTCTCCGGTTGATATGGCTTTCTCAATTGCGCTTCGCTGCATACCGAACACGGGCTTGCTGAACAGTTCATTACATTCCGCAAGGCCGGGGTCTGAATAGCAGGCTATTACGTAGGCGTCAAATTCGGGTGATTCCGAGATTCTTTGTACGACCAGTGGAATGACGTTAACTATATCTTCATCAGTTTCGATGCCAAAAGGCCCGTCTTCAAGAGTGCGGCATTCAATGTCTGCCGAAGAGTTGAATTTCTGAAGTGATTTCCTGAGACCTTCCGTTACGCTCTCATTGGAATTTGGATTGATTACAAGGATTTGTGACATCAGATTCCGAGATCAACGCCGAAGTTCTTGTCCGGGTCGAGCTCTGGCGCCAGTCTGCCGGGCATACCCGTGCTGTCGAATGTTTTGCGCGGCACAAACTCGCCGGCACCCCGAACAGTTTTCAGCTCGTTTCCTTCAACGATGACTTCCCCGCGCTGAATAACCGTGGTTGGCCACCCCGATATTTCCATGCCTTCGTATGGTGTGTATTCCATGTTGTCATGCATATTTTCAGCTTTGACCACGCGTGTGACGTCAGGATCCCAGATTGCCATATCCGCATCCCTGCCTTCAGTGATTGAGCCTTTGCAGTGGTCCAGGCCATAGATCTTCGAGGCATTCGTGGCCGCCAGCGCGACGAAGTGATTCAAAGTGATGCGACCCTTCACGAAGCCCTCGGAAAATAACAGCGGCAGGCGCATTTCGATACCAGGTAGGCCATTGGCTATTTGCGGGAAGTCCGGATTGGGTCCCGCATGAAGTTTCCCGGTGTCATCATAACGATAGGGTGCATGATCGGACGAGTAGACCTGGAAAGTACCGTTCTTCAGACATCGCCAGATTTCTTCCTGTGAAGCACGATCGCGTAACGGTGGACTGCAGCAAAGCTTGGCGCCGTGCAAATCCGGCAAATCCATCTGCTCTGCGTTCAGAAACATGTACTGTGGGCAAGTTTCACCAAAAACCTTACGTCCGTCATAGCGGGCTTTAGCAATTATCCGCGCTCCGGCCTCCGTTGATACATGCACAATCAGAATTGGTGCATCAAGGAACCCGGCAAGAGCGACCGCACGGTTGATGGCTTCGGATTCGGCCGTTCTTGGATGACTCAGCGCATGGTATTTCGGTGCGCCATGACCAGAGTCGATAAGCTTGCCGCTCATCCACTTGATCATCGCATTGTTTTCAGCGTGGATCATGGTCAAAGCACCATGCTTTTTCGCCACCGCCAGAATATCCAGCATCTGTCCGTCATCAACAATCAACCGGTCGTAGGTCATGTAGACTTTAAACGAAGTAATGCCCTCTTCGATCGCTTTTGGCAATTCCTGATGCAGGACCTCATCAGTCGGGTCGGAAATGATTAGGTGAAAAGAGTAGTCGACAACAGACTTTGGCCCGGCCCGGTCGTGGTAGGTCTCAAGAATATCTTTCAATGACTGGCCACGATGCTGTGCTGCAAACGGGACAATGCAGGTGTTACCGCCAAATGCCGCAGAAACGCTACCGGAGTAATAGTCGTCCGATGTCATCAGCCCACTTGAGGATTCCTGTTCGATATGGCAGTGCGCTTCGATACCGCCGGGTAGGACATACTTGCCGCCTGCATCAATCTCATTATCTGCATCACTAAGTTTTTTTCCTATGGCAACGATCTTTCCATCTTTAACACCGATATCAGCACTGAAGGTCTCCGCCGAGTTGGCCACAGTACCGTTGCTGATCTTCAAATCAAAATCAGACATCTCGCTCAAACGCCTCT
>DCXX01000120.1:2738-17080 GCA_002329125.1 Fidelibacterota bacterium UBA2125
GCGCTGCAAAGGAATGCACCCACGCTGCCAAATTCCTCGACTGTTCCATAACGCCCGACTGGGATTGCCGCCTGCTCTGATGCCGAAACCTCTTCCACCGTCTTACCAAGACGCTCGGCGTTGGCCTTGTCCAGCTGTGCGAGTCTTTCCGTGAGAATCCTTCCAGGCAGGAGCATGTTGACCGTTATTCCCGAAGATGCAACTTCGGTTGACAACGATTTACTCCACCCCACCAGTGAAGAGCGAATCGTGTTCGACATGGCGAGATTTGCGATCGGCTGCACAACGCCTGATGAAGCAACAGTGAGTACCCTGCCCCAGCCCGCCTCTTTCATATCAGCAACGCAAAGGTTTGTTATCTCAATAACACGAATCAGCATGGTGCCGATCTGCGCAAGCCAAAGGTCTGTATCGGGCTTGTCGACCGTGCCCGGTGGCGGTCCACCCGTGTTGTTAACAAGAATATCGATGCCACCGAGCTTATCTTTAGCTGCCGCGTATAACTTGCCCGCTGAATCTTCTTCAGACAGGTCTGCAACAACATGGTCAGCTGTCCCGGGCCCTGCATTATTGAGTTCCTTTACAACCGTAACGAGTTTGTCTTCAACGCGGCTGGAGATTATGACGTTTGCACCTTCTTCGCAGAGTTTTGTCGCTATGCCCAGGCCCAGGCCTTGGCTCGATGCCAGGACGAGTGCCTGTTTTCCTTTAATTCCAAGATCCATGTTTACAGCGCCTCCAGATTTTTTTCTACGCGACTGATCAGTCGCGTCAGTTCTTCCTGATCAATTGAGTTCAGCTTCGGTCCTGGTGCACGTACTTTCGGTGTCGAAATCACGCCGCGGCGGTATAGGACTTCCTTGCGCAGGGCCAATCCAAATCCAGGTTGTTGTTCATGCTTTACCAACGGAAGGTAAGCATCAAAAACATCCTCAGCCCTGTCGTGCTCACCTGTCTGAAATAATTTAACCATCGTGACGAGCATCTCGGGGTAGGCAAACCCGGTCATTGCGCCATTAGCACCACGTGCCAGTTCCTGCGGTAGATACAGGCCACCATTACCACAGAGAATTGAAACGCGACGCAGTCCCTTATCCGATGCCTGTCGCACCTTCGATATCTTGTTCAGACCCGGACACTCTTCATGCTTCAGCATGACAAGTTGGTCGAAGTCGGCAACTAGCCGGTTAAAAAGTGTTACCGAAATTTCCGTTCCAGTAGCAAACGGATAATCCTGATAGCAGACCGGGATATCATCACCAAGTGCAGAGAATACCTGGCAGAAGTAATCGTAAACCTTTTCTTCGGTTCGCAAGCCGGCCAGCGGTGCAACCATAACGCCGGCAGCACCCTTATCCATACTTACCTTAGACAGGTGAACGAGATTGTCAAGTCCGGCGTTCGATACACCTACGATGACCGGCACCTTGCTTCCAACCCGCTTCATGACCCTGTCGAGAAAGCTCTCGGACTCTTCGGGCGCCATCTTCTGTGCCTCGCCCATCATGCCGAGTATTGTTATTCCCGACACACCTTTTTCTATGTAGAAATCGACAAGTCGATCGGCACTGTCTATATCGACTTCACCATTCTCGGTAAACGGGGTTGCCGAAATGATGTAAACACCGCTCGCTGATTCATCCAGTTTGTGCGACGACATTGTTTTTATTTTCCCTTATGTTATTGGTTTACCATCCGTACGTATTGTCTGCTCGCATCCGTACTGACAGTCGCGAACCGGTTCTCTCCAGACAGGTAATCCTTCATCAATGTCATGAAGACACCGGACAGGACCAGTAATGCTACAAGA
This sequence comes from Fidelibacterota bacterium UBA2125, assembly GCA_002329125.1. GTDB lineage: Bacteria > Fidelibacterota > Marinisomatia > Marinisomatales > S15-B10 > UBA2125. The sequence continues at coordinate 4,549 of DCXX01000120.1, forward strand.
TTGGGTAATGCACTGGCCGCCACGGAGATGTTCGCTAGCGCCCAGAGCTGATCGACATTGGTAATACCGGCAAATACTACGCCGGGCAGAAAATAAACCCACTTCACGTAGCGAAACACGTTTTCCCCGAACAGGCTCACAAGAGCCGTCTCGAAATAAACGAAAAAACCGATCTGGGTTGACAAACAGAATGTCAGTATGGCAATTGAAATAAACGTATTGGCCAGTTCAGGTGAATAAAATGTCGCAAATGAATCCAACAGCATCTCGATACCGGTGTTACCTTTGGCTAGAACACCAGATGAAAGAATGATAAATGCCGTGATCGTACAGACCACGGTAGTATCGATAAATACTTCTGCTGCACCCCAGAGACCCTGTCTGAACGGGTGCGGTGTTTCCGCGTTTGCATGCACCATTGGAGCTGTTCCGAGCCCTGCTTCGTTCGATAACATACCGCGCGCCATGCCCATCTGAATCGCCGAAAGTACGGCAGCGCCTGCAAATCCGCCAACAGCTGGAGCCGGCGCCAAAGCAAAACGAAAGATCTCTCCGAGCACGGAAGGCAGTTGCGATGCGTTTGCTACCAGGATGACAAGACCACTGGCCAGATACATCAAAGTCATAAAAGGAACAAGCGCTTCGCAGAAACGTCCGATTCGACGCACACCACCTATTGCAACCGTCGCCGTAACTATAGCCATCACTCCGGTGACCAGGTAGGGGCTAATGCCGTAGCTCGCATTAAACGCACGCCCAACGGTATGCGCCTGCAGCAGTGAAGAACTAAAAAAACAATTGATCGTAACACCGATGCTGAAGAGCACGGCAAGAGACTTCCAACCCAGGGCTTTGTTGATGTAGTACATCGGCCCACCTTGAGTGTGTCCATTCTCATTAACATCGCGATAGTGTACCCCAATCGTCACTTCTACCGCTTTCGTAATCATGCCGAAAAAAGCTAGGACCCACATCCAAAAGATCGCACCGGGACCACCGATGGAAAGTGCGGTTGCAACGCCGGCCATGTTGCCCATACCAACCGTACCCGCCAGTGATGTTGTGGTCGCCTGGAACGGTGTCATTCGTTCCTTGCTTTGGTCGCTACTTCGATCGAACATGTGCCCGAAGGTATTTCGCATTATGTAGACAAAACTCGACACCTGGAAAAATCGGGTGCGAATGGTCAGGTAGACGGAAACGAACGCAATGAAGATCATTGTCCACGGGCCCCACATCAGATCACTGATGCGCGTGATGAGCGTCAGGAATGCTTCATACATTAAGGATCCCCAAAGTCATGAGCCGAAAATCGATTTCATCCGTAACCCGATCCGATACCGGCGAATCGACTATATCAAACCGGGATTTATTATCCAATGCCAGGATCATTTATCATATGCCCGTCAACGTAGTTACCAACCCGCCATCTGTTCGCAGGTTTGCCAGCAAGGCTACACTATGCCGATGATCAACCGCACAGTGTCAACAAGATTGATCAGTCCACAACTTTGTATACTTTGTCTCTTTTCCGGACTTTCTTCTTGACCTTGAGACCTAAACTGTCTTTCTTTTTCACTTTGTCCACAGTCTCATGGTCAATCTGCATGGATGACACTGTCTCTGTAATATCCGTGGTGTTGCCCTTTATATGTAAAGCATCACCTGTTTTCAGAGTACCCTTTGTCATTTCTATGATTGCAACTGATATGTTTCCCATGAAATTGGAAACATAACCGATTTCCTGCTCTTTCATCTTATCCTCCCTGAATTGGACTTTCCGAGGTTCCCCCTGTAAATGTGTTTGTAGCACATAACTGATCTTACTCTCCGAACTTACGGCTTGTGAGCTAGAATTAGGATCAGTTTCGAATAGAACCGGTGGGGAGCCCCGCGCCAGGCACGATGATGCTGTAATATATTATGGAGCGTGGACGCTACTGGATTCGAACCAGTGACCCCCGCCTTGTAAGGGCGATGCTCTGAACCAGCTGAGCTAAGCGTCCAAGTTTACGCTTCTGCCACCTGCGTGGCTGTGGTGGAAGGTCGCCTCTTTCTCCGTTTTACTAGTTGGGTCGGAAAAGCCTGTTTGACCACCTCGCTAAGATCCTTGACAAAGTGGAACTTCATATCCTTAACCACCTTTTCAGGTATCTCTTCCAGATCCTTCTGATTGAAGTGAGGCAAGATTACTTCCCGTATTCCAGAGCGGTGTGCCGCTGTCACCTTTTCGCGGATACCACCAACAGGCAATACCGCGCCGCGGAGCGTTATCTCTCCAGTCATGGCGAGTGTATTTTTCACAGGCTGTTTTGAGAGAAGAGAGAGGATGGCAATGAAAATTGCTGTTCCTGCCGAAGGGCCATCCTTTGGGATGGCACCGGCCGGGACGTGGACGTGAATGTCAGTGGTTTCATGAAACTTGGGATCGAGTCCCAACTTTTCCGCATTGGCCCGGACATACGATAGGGCGGCAGTAGCCGATTCTTTCATAACGTCACCCAGTTTCCCTGTAAGGGTCAGTCCGCCCTTTCCAGGCATCTTGGATGCTTCGATAAAGAGTATGTCACCGCCCACGGACGTCCATGCGAGACCAATAACAACGCCTGCTTTTTTCATTCTTTCGGCCATCTCGGCGTAGAACCGTGGTGCACCAAGATATTTCTCCACAGCTGCCTTGGTAATCTTCACAGATGCGGTATTCCCGTCTGCCCGCCCCCGGGCCACTTTACGAAAGACGTTGGAGATCTCCCTCTCCAGATTACGGACACCCGCCTCCTTAGTGTAAGACCGGATCAACTCCTTGATTCCCGCTTCAGTGAAGCTGCAGTTACCTTTGCTGAGGGCATTCTCCTCCAACTGTTTCGGAATGAGATACTGTCGCGCAATCTGAATCTTCTCCTGTTCGATATAGCCGGAAAACTCGAGAATCTCCATCCTGTCACGGAGTGCCGGGACAATGGGGTCTTGCAAGTTCGCAGTGGAGATGAACATAACATTACTCAGATCAAACGGTACCTCAAGGTAGTGGTCACTAAAGGAGAAATTTTGTTCCGGATCCAGCACTTCCAAAAGCGCCGATGAGGGATCACCGCGGAAGTCGGCTCCCACTTTGTCAATTTCATCCAGCATAAATATGGGATTGTTCGTCCCCGCTTTTTTAAGGCTTTGGATGATCCTCCCGGGCAGTGCACCGATGTAGGTCCGACGATGACCGCGGATCTCAGCCTCATCCCGAACGCCGCCGAGGGAAATTCTCACAAATTCACGCCCCATGGAACGGGCAATGGAGCGACCTAGAGATGTTTTTCCAACCCCTGGAGGACCTACAAAACAGAGGATAGGACCTTTGACTCGGCCGTCACTGGTCTTTTCTTCTTTCAGCTTTCGGACAGCCAGGTATTCAACGATTCGTTCTTTTACATCGTCTAAACCGTAGTGATCGTCATCAAGAATCTTTTTCGCCTCCTTCGTATCAACACGATCCTTTGTGGATTTGCTCCACGGAACATCAAGCAGCCAGTCTAGATATGTCCTGGAAACGGAATATTCGGGTGATTGGGGCGGTATCTTGCCGAGGCGATCCAATTCCTTCATGGCTACTTTTTCCGCTTCTTCGCTCATTTTTGCAGCTTTGATCTTATCTTCCAGCTCCGTCAGTTCTGCTGTTTCATCCTCTTCTCCCAGTTCGCGACGGATAGCTTTGAGTTGCTCACGAAGGTAGTACTCCCGCTGAGATTTGGATATTTCATCCTGAACTTCCGTCTGAATCTTTTCACCAAGATTGATTCGCTGAATCTCCCTGTTTAACAATACCGTTGCCTTTTCCATCCTTTCCTTTACATCCATCTCTTCGAGAATTTCCTGCTTCTCCAATGTAGGGATGGTCACCAGCGAAATAACCCTGTCGGCCAGCCGTCCTGGTTTTGAGATGGAACTGAGGACCCCTGAATGTTCATCGGTGAGGTAAGGTGCCACCTTCACTAATTCTTCAAAAACGTTTCGAATGGATTTTGACATGGCCTCCGATTCAATACCCTCTATCTCCGTATCTTCAACACGTTGAACAGCCGCCTTGAAATAAGGCTCTTGCTGAATGAACGACAGCACCTTTACACGATCCACACCCTGAATAATGGCTGATTTACTGTTGTCCGGCATATCAAAAACTTTCAACACCATGGCCAGCGTACCCCACTCATAGAGCTCATCAGTCCCAGGATTTTCCTGTGCACCATCCTGCTGCGCTACCACAACAATCATTTTTTTCCCGGAGGGGAGATCCTCAATAAGTTTGAGCGACCGGTCACGGCCGATATAGGTGGGAATTACCTGCTGAGGGAAAAGGACGGTATTTCGGAGGGGCATCACCGGATAGGTTTCCGGCGAACCGCCCACTGTTCCATTCCCTTCAATACTTTCTGTTGTCTTCTTAACTGTCATGGCACATTCCTTTCATTACAATTTACGAACACTGAAGAGGAGGGCAAAGAACGTGCCATTACAATGCAAAAGTAAAATATGTCAGAAAATTGTGCCAAAATGTCTGTTCTACTGAGATAAAGAGCGAAGATCTCCGATGAACTCCCCGAAACTGGTGGCCCACCGTTCCACAGTCTTTTCTGGACCTACCAGCTTAAAATAGTAAACATCGGACGCTCCCACCACAATAGCCGCCAAAAGGCGATAGTCTTTCTTCTCCACAGGTTGAGACATGGGCATGCCGCCGCCTGTGAACGTACCGGTGAGATCGGCGATGGTGGTAGACATCTCGTTAACGGAAAATTTCTGCACTCGGGCCTTCTCCTGAGAATCAGAACCGTCAGGTTGGCTGAACTGATCGAACCAGCGGCTAAGATTGTCCTGAACGCTCCCCCCGATGCTTGAAAAGACCGCCAGCTCCGCATCATCGATGCCTCGCTCGCTGGCCGGTAGTCGAAACTGCGTCAGTCGCAAGGAGGAAGACGGTGCTTCCTGGATCCACCCTTCGTCTACCGTTGCCGTCAGGTCACCAACCCGTACTCTCGAACTGGCGATGACGGGAGCCGGTTGAGCAGAAACCGATTGTGGTGCCGCAGATGATGAAGATGACAAGTGAGAATTGATCAACCAAGCCATGGCGATTCCACCGGAAAGAATGATCCCGTATGTAAGAAGTTTTTGTTCAGACACGGATGGGAGTGGCTGTCAGAGTGGCCTGTTCATCGGCATGATATGAACTTCTTACAAGAGGTCCCGCTTCCACCCAGCCGAAACCCATCTCCAAGCCCGTCTTTTTGTATACATCAAATTCATCAGGATGAACGTAACGTTCCACAGGGTGATGCTTTTTTGTAGGTTGGAGGTATTGCCCAATAGCCAGAATATCACAACCTGTCTGAAAAATATCTCCCATGAGGGCAAAAACTTCTTCGGCTTTTTCACCTAAACCCAACATGAACGCCGTCTTGGCTCTCAAACCAAATGACTTCGATTTTTTCAGGACGTCCAATGACCATTCATATTTCGCCTGCGGTCTCACGGTACTGTACAAACGCGGTACCGTTTCCATGTTGTGCCCGAGGATTTCCGGCCGCGCCTCAAAAACAGTCTGGAGCAGCTCGTCCTCATTTCGCATATCGGGGATCAGCACCTCCACGGTGCATTGGGGATTGACCCGATGGATCTCCCTAACAGTTTCGGCCCAAATGGCGGAACCGCTGTCCGGAAGTTCATCCCGGTTAACAGATGTGATGACACAATGTTTCAATCCCATCTGTTTAACAGCCAAGGCGGTGCGGTGCGGTGCGTCGGGATCGTCCCAGACCGGTTTACCGGTGGTAACGCTGCAAAAACTGCAGGAGCGAGTACAAACATCGCCAAGAATCATGACCGTTGCCGACCGTCGCTCCCAACATTCGTAAATATTGGGGCAGAGTGCCTCTTCACAAACCGTGTTAAGATTGCCGTGCCTCACCATCCCCTTGAGCTCTTTGTAGTTTTGGCCTGTTCTGACCTGAATCTTCAGCCAGTCCGGCTTTCGATTGCTGGTGATGGTCTTAGGTTGAATCATAATATTTGACATCGGACTCCTACAAAAGTAGTGAAGTGTCCATAGTTTCCAGTATGCTCACTAAAGTCTGGAGAAACCGGCCGCCGTCAGCTCCGTCCAACAACCGGTGATCGATCCCGAGAGAAAGATAGCAGATTGAGCGGATGACAATGGCATCTCCAGCATCTGTTTCCCTCACCACAGGTTGTTTTTTGATAGCACCTACACCCAAAATGGCCGAGTTCGGCTGATTGATAATAGGCATACCGAGTACATTTCCGAAAATGCCAAAATTGGAAACGGTAAATGTGGACTCCTGAAGCTCATCAGGCGTAATTTTGTTGGCCCGGCCCCGGGCAGTGAGATCTTTCACCTTTCGGCAAAGACCAAGAAAATTCAATTCTTCACAGTTCTGGATCACCGGAACCATGAGTCCCTTGTCCATGTCCAACGCCATGCCAATGTTGATGTTTTTCTTATAGACAATATTCGTATCATCCAAAAAGGCGTTGATTCTGGGAAAAGTCTGAATGGCTTTTACCGCCGCCAGAATGAAAAAGGGTGTATAGGTTAGCCCAAAATTCTCTCTGGCAACAAAAGTGTTCTGTATGCTTTTGACATACTCAACAATGTTTGTTACATCGCACTCAGACACAATATAAACATGAGCGGAAGTGTCAAGACTGTGCCGCATGTTTTCGGCAATGATCTGGCGCATGCGACCCAATTCCTCCACCCGGTCGTCCATAGCAACAGCAGGAGGCAGAGTGGGAGCGGCCGGTATTCTTGCTTCCGGTGCGGATGTCGGTGCAGTTCGCATCTTCAGGTAGGCCATTATGTCTCCCTTGGTCACCCGGCCGCCCCGGCCTGTACCGGAGATTGTGGCAAGCTCTGAATCGGAAACACCCTCACGGCGGCCAATAGCTCTCACCAGGGGTGTGTAGAACGTCCTCCTATCAACGTTAACAGTAACGGGTGGTGGAGGAGGTGTAGGTGGCGCCTCAGCAGGAGGCGCTTCTTCAATTGTCAGTTCTTCTTCAGCTGGAACAGTTTCTATCGCACCATCACCCTCTGTCTCTATCCGGGCAATTACTTCATCGATGGGAAGAACATCATTGGGCTGGGCCAAAATCTCTTTAATCACCCCAGCGGCCGGGGAAGGAATTTCTGAATCAACCTTGTCAGTGCCGATCTCTAAAAGTGTTTCATCTTTGCCGATGGCGTCCCCCACATTTTTTTGCCATTTAATAATGGTCCCCTCAGTAATAGACTCACCGAGTTTTGGCATGAGGACATCAACTAGCATAACTCACTCTTATGTTTAGTATCCCAGTAACTCCTGAGCAACTTTCACAATCTCTTCGGTCTGCGGTAAAATGGCATCTTCCAGCATTGGGCTATACCCAATATGACTATCCTTCGATGCAACCCGACGAACAGGGCCATCCAATAGTTCAAAAAACTCGTCAGCTATAATGGCCGAAATTTCCGCCCCTGGGCCGTTTGTCAGATTATCCTCATGAACAACCATAACTTTGTTGGTCTTATCAAGGGACGTTCGGACTGTATCCATATCCATGGGATTCAGGGTGCGCAGATCAATGATATCTATCGAAGCACCGGTGTTGGAAGCTACCGTTTTGGCCGCCTCAAGGCTCTTGTAAACCATCATTCCGAAAGTGACGATGGTTAGATCATTCCCTTCCTGAACAACACGGGCCTTTCCGAAAGGAAGTAGATAATTTTCATCAGGTTCAGGCGTGGTGGCCATGGCATAACGGTAGAGTCCTTTATGTTCCATAAAAATGACTGGATCGTCCATTCTGCACGCCATTTTCAGAAGACCTTTTGCATCTTCCGCGTTGGAGGGGTACGCCAGGCGAATCCCCGGCATATGAAGAAAATAGCCATCAATGGACTGACTGTGACATAGACCGCCGTGGATATAACCGCCAACGGGAACACGGATAACCACCGGACAGCTCCACGTATTGTTGGAACGGTAACGGAAAGACGCCAGTTCGTTCCGGATCTGCATCATGGCATACCAGATGTAGTCACCGAACTGAATCTCCACCACCGGCTTCCATCCGGCACAAGCCATACCGACGGCTGTACCCACGATAGAGGATTCAGCCAGCGGTGAATTGAAGACACGTTCCTTTCCAAACTTTTTTGCGAGCCCTTTCGAAGCTGTAAATACACCCCCTTTGTTATCAGCAATATCTTCCCCGTAAATGACCATTTTTTCATTATTGACCATCTCTTCGTGGAGGGCATGGTTGATGGCGTCCACCATTACAATTTTTTCCGCCACAATCTTTTTTTCACCTGACTCCGGCAGTGAACTGTTGCTGTAGACGTAATCCGTAGCGGTCTCCGGAACCGGGTGCGGACGGCTTTCAGCCCATTCGGCGTCAGCGTCCACTTGCGATGCTATTTCCGCATCGATCTTGTCGAAATCCTTTTCTGTGGCAATACCAAATTCTATGCACTCTTTGCGGAACCGGGGAATGGGATCACGCTTCTTATCAGCTTCCAGTTCCTTTTTGCTTCTGTATTTTCGCTGGTCATCTGAAGATGAGTGGGAAAGCAGTCGCACCACATCGCTCACAACAATGGTGGGGCCCTTCCCTTTTCTAGCCCGGTCAGTGGCCTTTTGAAAAGCAAGGTGGGACTCGAAGAAATCGGTACCGTCAACCTGGAATCGTGCCAGATGTTCATACCCGGCCGCCAAGCTGTGTACCGATCCACCGGCTGTCTGCTCACTGATATGAACTGAAATAGCATACTTGTTGTCTTCAATGTGAAATATAACAGGCAGCCTTTCCCTACTTGCCCAGTTAAGAGCTTCATGAAAATCTCCCTCGCTGGTGGACCCATCCCCCGATGAAACATAAACGATTTCCTTAGTTCCCTCTCGCACAATGGCCATTGCACACCCAACAGCCTGAAGAAATTGACTGCCAGTAGGGCTGGACTGACTGACAATCCTCAAATCTTTTTGACCGAAATGTTCCGGCATCTGTCGACCACCGGAGTTGGGGTCTTCATCTCGGGCAAGAGAATTAAGGAAATGCTCTCTTCCAGTCATCCCAAGACTGAGGCAGAGTGCTAAATCGCGGTAGTAAGGATAGACCCAGTCTTCCGTTGATCGCATCACTTCTGCCGCTGCCAGCTGCGCTGCCTCGTGTCCGGAACCACCGATATGAAAAAAGCTTTTCCCCTGCCGCAAAAGGATAAGCATCTTCTCATCCAGTTTCCGGGATTGTGCCATTATCCGGTAAACATCAAGGAGACGCTTTTTGGTGAATCCATGGAGCCTAGGCATGGGCCGCCTCACATTCCTGAAAATTGAACAATAAACGAAAAATAGTAACGAGGGTCTCTTCTACTTCCACCATACTCACCTCTTTCCCAAGGATTTGGGACATGGATGTGACATCATATTCAAAAATCCCACAAGGTATTATACCGTCAAAAAATTCCAGATCGGTGTTGACATTCAGAGCAAATCCGTGCATGGAAACCCATCTTGAAAGGCGGACACCCAGGGCTGCGATCTTCTCTTCTCCCACCCAGACACCGGTGAGCCCCTCTCGACGTCGGGCCTTAATACCAAACTGTCCCAAAGTTTGAATCAGCATCCCTTCCAGCGTTCGCATATACCAGCTGACGCTTAGGCGGTGGTGATGGAGATCCAGAATTGGGTATCCCACCAGCTGACCAGGTCCGTGAAAGGTGACATCGCCGCCCCGCTCAATTTGGTAGACGGGAATATGCACATCCCTTGACTTCAGCAGATGATTTTCGTCGGAATTCTTTCCGAGAGTATAAACCGGGTCGTGCTCCACGAGAATCAGCGTATCCGGAACAATCCCCATACGACGTTCCTCCACCAACTTTTTCTGACGATCCCAAACTTCTTCATAGGCCTTTCTTCCTAAACGGATCACATCTAGAGACTTGTTGGCTGAAATGTCAGTTAATTCAATCAATGTCAGATATGGATCGCTTCATCATAGGCATCTGCCACCGCCTCCATAAATGATTCGGAGATGGTAGGATGAGCATGAACGGTGCGCAGGATCTCTTCGTGGGTCGTTTCCAGAGTCCGCACAGCCCCCGCTTCCGCGATAAGTTCTGTCGCCTCCGGACCGATGATATGGCATCCTAATAGTTCACCGTACTTTTCATCAAATATAACCTTAACAAACCCCTCCGGTTCCCCCAACGCTAGCGCTTTTCCGCTCGCTCTCATGGGAAACCGGCCAATTTTCAAGGTGAAACCGGCATCTGTGGCTGCTTTTTCAGTCATTCCTACAGATGCCACTTGAGGACGGCAGTAGATGCAGCCGGGAATGTTGCCGTAATTCAGCGGTTCGGGCTGCTTGGCGCCGATATACTCGGCCGCCACGCGGCCCTCCGCCGAAGCCACATGGGCAAGCCACGGTGGGCCGATCACATCGCCGATGGCGTAGATGTTTGGCACCGATGTTTGATAAACTTCATTCACCTGGATGTAATTTTTGTCCACATTTACACCTGACTTCTCAAGCCCGAGCCTTTCAACATTTCCCTGAACACCAATGGCCACTAGCGCCATCTGTGCCTCTATCACCTCCTTACCATCTTTTTTGGTAATGTTTACCTTCACCTTTGTCTTCAGACGCTCAATTTTCTCCACCTTTGCGGAAGTGTGAACATTCATTCCCCGGTCTTCGAATGATTTTCTCAAAAGTCGGGATATTTCCACATCTTCCATCGGAAGGAGAACAGGCAACATTTCAACCAAATGAATTTCCGTACCGTACTCGCTGTAGAGACTGGCAAATTCCGCACCTATAGCACCCGCACCAATGATGATCATACTTTTCGGTATATCATCCAAAACCATGGCCTCTTTGGATGAAATCACACGTTTCCCATCTGTTTCAAGTCCGGAAAACTCCCGGTTGCGAGCCCCTGTGGCGATGATCACGTTGTCACTCTGGATCACTGTCTTTTTCTTACCTTTGGCACCAGCAACTTCCACTTCTGTAGCAGACTTAAGAGAAGCGGTCCCGGCTATATATTCAATCTTATTTTTCTTTAGCAGATATTCGATCCCTTTGGAGAGGCGCTTGGCCACTCTCCTGCTTCGTTTCACGGAAGCACCAAAATTGACAGAATAGCCGTCAACATCAATACCATATTTATCCGCATTCTTCACCAGATGCAAAACTTCTGAATCTTTCAGCAGTGACTTGGTAGGAATGCACCCCCAGTTAAGGCAGATGCCACCCAGAGCCTCCTTTTCAACCACAGCCACCGATTTACCCAGCTGAGCCGCCCGGATGGCTGCCACATAGCCGCCGGGACCGCCACCCATAACCACGATATCAAACTTCTTGTTCATAACTAGCTGGCTGGCTTCTTGGATCCTACCAAGCCTCTCAATAGCTCAATTTCTACTGCATATTCAGAAGGATCATCCACAGGTGTTTCCAGCAGCATGGGCAGTTCGGTGAACCGGTCATCATTCACGAGACACCAAAATGTTTCCATGGTGAGCAGTCCTTTGCCGATACTTTCATGCCGGTCCACGCGGGAACCGCATTCTTTCTTTGAATCATTAATGTGAAACGCTTTGAGCCACTTCAGATCCACCGTTTTATCAAATTCATCAAAGGTCTCTTTCCATCCTTTTTCAGTCCGGATATCATAACCGGAAGCAAAACCGTGTTGTGTATCAAAACAGACACCCATTCGGTCTTTTTTCTCCACCCCTTCAATAATTCCGATAAGATGCTCAAACCTGAAACCTACGTTTGTCCCCTGGCCTGCTGTATTTTCGATAAGGACAGTCACTTCGCCATCAGGTCTTTTGTCAAGACAGTAATTCAGGCTCTCTGAAATTCGTGAAAGACATTCCTTTTCATCAGTTTTCATGTGAGAACCAGGATGAAAGACCACATATTCAACTCCACAGGCGTCACAACGATCCAACTCACTGAGGAACGCCTGTCGTGACATATTCAATTTTTTTTCTTCCGGTGAACCCATGTTCAGGAGATAAGACGCGTGACTGATGGTCATCTGTGGGAGTTCATTCTTCATTGCTTCCCGGTACTCTTTTGAGTTCTCTTCGCCGGGCTCTTTCGGGAACCACTGGTTCTGATTGGCGGTAAAGATCTGGATAGCGTCAGCATTAATGGCGGTACCTCTTGCAGGTGCATTTTCAACACCTCCCGCTGCACTCACATGTGCACCCAAAAGACCCATCAGATACGCCCCTTTCCAATGATTGAAAGAAATTCTTCCCGTGTCTTATTGCTTTCACGAAAAGCACCCCGAACAGCCGATGTGATCATGAATGAAGATTTCTTTTCCACACCCCGCATTTGCATACAGAGGTGTTCAGCCTCAATGACTATTGCCACACCTTTGGGGCTCAAAACATCCTGCAATGCGTCAGCTACTTGCTGAGTCAATCTTTCCTGAACCTGAAGTCTTCGGGCA